>WHTX01000194.1 GCA_009377505.1 Acidimicrobiia bacterium | reverse complement strand
AGTGAGCTGGTAGGCCGGCTATGTCCCGACTCGGGCCGACGAGGCGCGGCTCCTTCGAGAACACCGCGTCGTAGGTGGCCTGGAACATTGACTGTCGCCCGAGGTTCGAGACCGCGTCCGGGTACCAGAAGCACAACGGCCGGGCGATCTCACCCAGCGCGTCAGCCGTCTCGGGGGCGACGTTCGTATCGACGACGACGAAGCCATCGACACGCTGGCGACGCGCCGCTTCGAGGAGGGGCCGCTGCAGGACGGCGGCCGCTCGTTCCGACCGCATCAGCATCTCGCCTGCGAGCCTCGACGCCTTCGACCACGAGAAGAGGTGGGGGCGGCCCCCGTTGAGACGGACTGCGCGGTGCCCGAGGTCCTCGAAGCCGCACGCGATGTTGTCGGCGAACGAATCCGGATAGTGCGGGCCAACGACACCGATCGTCAGCACCTCCGTTCCTCCCGACGAGACACCGTTTTGCAACTCCGAACTGTCGCACCAAGGGGCAGGCGCGACTATGCTAGCCACCACTAATCGAGGACCGCCGTTTGATGTGGCTCCCGGCAAGCACCAGCCCAGCCGGTCGGCCGCTGTAGGCTTGTGACGTGGCCGATCGTAGTGCGACCCGTCAGCTCGCCCGGGCATGGGCACGTGGCGTGGCGCAGCCTCCAGCCACCGACCAGATGGCCGCCCGTGCGCTTGGTTCGTCGATGTCCCTGCGAGATCTCGCCGAGAAGGGGCGACCCACGGATTCGTCTTTCGACGACGCCCACCTCAAGACCTGGGCGGCGAGCGCATGTACGTGACAACCGAGGGCGGGCTGCGTTATCTCGGTCCACTCAGCAGGACCGACCCCATGCTGCTCGGGCTGGCCCGCCGCTTCGTCCACTCGGGCGCCAGCGTCTGGGACGTCGGGGCGAACGTCGGGCTGTTCGCCTTCGCCGCCGCCTCGCGCGCCCGATCGGTGCTGGCCCTGGAACGCGACATCACGCTGGTCCGCCTCCTACGTCGTACCACCGCCGCCCAAGGTGCACCTGTCGACGTGCTGCCCGTCGCCGTCAGCGGTGCGAGAGGAGTCGAGCGGTTTGTGATCGCTCGTCGTTTACGCTCGACGAACCATCTGGAAGGCGTCGGCACGACCATGACCGGCGGTATTCGTGAACAGGTCATCGTGCCGACGGTGACGCTCGACTGGTTGGCCACCCAGTTCCCGCTATCCGATCTCGTCAAGATCGACATCGAGGGCGCCGAGCTGATCGCGCTCCGTCAGGGTCAGGCCCTCCTGGAGCGGCGACCTATCCTCATCTGCGAGGTCGCGGACGAGGCGGCTGATGGTGTCGGCCAGCTCCTCCACGGGTTCGGTTACACACTCCACGACGGAGGTCGGCCAGGGCTGCCGGTCGTCGAACCCCCGCCCTGCAGCACCGTCGCGCTGCCGCCGGGTGTCGGCGGGCGCGGACCGGCCGCGTGACCCGCACGTCGACGGCGCGGGCGGCGAACGCGGGGCGGCGAGGCTTCACGACCGTCCTCGAGTCCGAGTTCCCGCACGGCGGGCGCGTGCTCAACCTGGGGGCAGGGCTCGTCTCCTGGGCGCGCGACACGACCACCGTCGTGAACGTCGACCACGTGCCCGGCCCTCGCCACCCGGCCGCCTGTCAGGTGGTCGCCGACGCCGGCCACCTCCCCTTCCGAGCGGGCTCCTTCACCGGGGTGCTCGCCAAGGACGTCCTCGAGCACCTCGTCGACCCGGTCCCCGCCTTGGCCCTCCTCCATGACGTCACTGCGCCAGGGGCGATGCTCATCGCGACCGTACCCAGAGCGGTCCCCCGAGCCGTCTGGGACGACCCCACGCACGTCCGCGGGTTCACGGCGAACGCCGTCCGCACAGCCATGGGGCTCAGCGGCTGGCGGGTGCGGACGCTCGGCAGGATCGGCGGGTTCCCCGGTGCCGGGCGGCTCGGCCTCACCCCCTACCTGGAGCTCATCATGAAGGTCCCCGGGTTCGGCCACCGATTTGGCACGAACTGGCTGGTGAGGGCGCAGCGCATCGACGAGGGGCCGGGCGGGTGAGGTTCCGGTCATGCTGCGGTCGACCGCCTCACATCAGTTCCTCACCGAGAGCCTCGGCGGGTCAGGCGCTGGCTGTCGTGCGCTTCGTGTGGACGCACCCTTCGAACCGTGGTCGTCGGCTCCGGATGATGACGAGGGCGACGGCCTTCCACCTCCGCGGCCGGCTCCTCAGGCGGTCGACGGTCGTGCCGCTGGGGCGGCGATCGAAGCTCGAGGTTGCGCTCCACGACTGGGGCGGGACACGGGCCGTGTACGCCAAGGTGCCTGACTTCCCTGAGATGCTCGTCTGGGAGCGACGCCTCCGTCGAGGAGACCTCTTCCTGGACATCGGCGCGAACGTCGGCGTCTACTCCGTGTTCGCCGCCGACCTCGGGGTCCGGGTGATCGCCGTCGAGCCCGGCTCGATCGACCGCCTCGAACGGAACGTGGCGCTCAACGGCCTGCCGGTCGAGATCGTCCAGGTGGCGGTGACCGACCACGAGGGCACGGTCCGTTTCGACCCGAGTCGTGACACGGTCGCCCACATCGGCTCGGGGCCGATCAACGTACCGGCGACCACCCTCGATGCCCTCCTCGGCGACCGCACTGCCGCAGGGGTCAAGGTCGACGTGGAGGGCGCCGAGCGCCTGGTGATCGAGGGGGCACGGCGGGCGCTCGGTGAGCGGCGGATCGCGTGCCTGCAGTTGGAGTGGAACACCGCTTCCGAGGTGAACTACCGAGAACCCAGGTCGCTCGCGGCGGGCCTGCTCGAGCGATACGGGTACGGGCTGTACCGCCCGAACGCTGCCGGCGAGCTCATGCCCCTGCGGGAAGCCGCCCCCGGCGCTGACGTGTTCGCGCTGCCCGAGCATCCCTAAGGAGGTGCCGTGAAGCAGGTGGTCCAGCCGGCCTCGGGCGGCAGGGTGCGGGTGCTCGACGTCCCCCGGCCGGTCGCCGGGCCCACCGAGGTCCTGGTGCGGACGGCGGCCAGCCTGGTTTCCGCGGGCACGGAGCGGGCGGTCACCGAGCTGGCGCGGTCGAGCCTCCTCGCTAAGGCGAAGGCCCGGCCCGACCTGGTCCGCCAAGTGGCCCGCAAGGCACAGAGCGAGGGCGCCCGAAAGGCGTTCGACGCGGTCCGCGCCCGCCTCGGCACCGACATCCCGCTCGGCTACTCGGCCGCCGGCGTCGCCGTCGAGGTCGGCAGCCACGTGCACGGCGTCCAGGTCAGCGACCTGGTGGCCACCGGGGGCGCCGGCAAGGCCAACCACGCCGAGTACCAGGCGGTGCCGGCGCTGCTGTGCAGCAAGGTGGCCCCGGGCGTGACCGCGGCCGACGCCGCCTTCTCGACGTGCGCCTCGGTGGCCCTGCACGGGCTGCGCCTCGGCGGCATGGAACCAGGGTCGAAGGTCGTCGTCGTCGGGCTCGGCCTGATGGGCCAGCTGGCCGTCCGCCTCGCCCGGGCTGCCGGCTGCGACGTGGCCGGCATCGACGTCGCCGACATGCCGCTCGACGTGGCCAGCCGGTCCGGCGCCCTGGCGCTGGCCGAACACGGCGCCGCGACGACCGCGGCGGTCATGGACTGGTCCCGGGGGCGGGGCGCGGACATCGTCCTCGTCGCCGCCGCCGACCCGTCGTCGCAGATCATGGAGCGCGCACCGGGACTGTGCCGGGACCGCGCCTCGGTGGTCGTGGTCGGCGACGTCGGTGTCCACATCGACCGGCGGCCGTTCTACGAGAAGGAGCTCAGCGTGCGCTTCGCCCGCAGCTTCGGCCCCGGGCGCCACGAACGCTCCTACGAGGAGTGGGGCGTCGACCTGCCGGCGGGGTTCGTGCGGTGGACCGAGGGCCGCAACCTGGAGACGGTCCTCGACCTCCTCGCCTCGGGCCGCCTCGTCGTCGAGGACCTGGTGACCCACCGCTTCGCCATCGGTGACGCCGCCGCGGCCTACGACCTCATCGGCTCCGGTGCCGAGCCGTACCTCGGGGTCCAGCTGACGTATCCGGCGGACCACCAGGGCACCCCTGGCCCGATCCGCCTGAGGGGTCCCTCGGCGCCCAGCGGCGAGCCGGGCGTGGGCCTGATCGGTGCCGGGGCGTTCGCCTCGTCGGTCCTGGTGCCGGCGCTGCGGGACGCAGGGTTCTCCCGGTTCGTCGCCGCCGGATCGGCGTCGGGCCTCTCCGCTCGCCGGCTCGGCGAGCGGATGGGGTTCGAGACCGCCGTGCCCGGCGACCAGGTGGTCGATGCTCCCGGCGTGGACGTGGTCGTCGTCGCCACCGCGCACGACACGCACGCCGTCCTGGCCGCCCGGGCCCTGCGAGCGGGCAAGGCGGTGTGGTGCGAGAAGCCGCTCGCCCTCAGCCAAGACGAGCTCGACGAGGTCCGCTCCGCCCTCGACGAGGGGCCGGGGCTCCTCTTCGTCGGGTACAACCGTCGCTGGTCCCCGGCCGTGGAGCAGGTCAGGGAGCACTTCGGGGCCGGGGCCGGGCCGCTGGTCGTCACCTACCGCGTGAGCGCAGGGCCCGTGGCCGAGGGCCACTGGTACGCCGACCGCCGCCAGGGCGGCCGATTGCTCGGCGAGGTGTGCCACTTCGTCGACACCTGCGCCGCCATCGCCGGCCCCGTCGTCGACGCACGCGCCCTCGGTTCCGGGGAGCCCGAGCTGCTGCTCTCGGGGGACGTCGCCGTCGTGTTGCGGCACCGCGACGGCTCGCTCTCGACGATCTCGTACGCCTCGGGCGGCCCGCCAGGCTACGACAAGGAACGCATCGAGGTCCTCGGCCGGGGGCGCTCGGCGGTCGTCGCCGACTTCCGTCAGGTCACGCTCGACGGTGAGCGCACCGAGCTGCGCCGTCAGGACAAGGGCCACGCGGCCATGGCTCGGGCGTTCCGGGCGGCCGTCCTCGACCGCTCCCCCCTGGTGGTCGGTCTCGACTCCACCGCCGCCGTGCTCCGGGCAGCGGCATCGCTCGGCTCGCCGGGCACGGCGCCGTGACCGCTCGTGTGCTCGTCACCGGCGGCAGCGGCTTCCTCGGTGGCTTCGTCACGCCGCTGCTCGCCGCCCGGGGCTACGAGGTCCTCGCCCTCGCCCGGACTGCGGCCGCCGCCGCCGTGGTGTCGGGGCGCGGGGCACGACCGGTCCTCGGCGACCTCGACGACCCCCGCTCGCTCGACGCCGCCTTCGACTGCGAGGCGGACGCCCTGGTCAACCTGGCGTCGCTCGGCTTCGGCCACGCACCGGGCATCGTGGCCGCAGCCGAAGGCGCGGGCCTGGCCCGAGTGGTGTTCGTCTCGACCACGTCCATCTTCACCACGGTCCCCGCGGCGACGACGCCGGTACGGGTCGAGGCGGAGCACGTCATCCGCTCCAGCGGGCTCGAGTGGACGATCATCCGCCCCACCATGATCTACGGCGGCGCGGGCGACCGGAACCTGTGGCGCCTGCTGCGGCTGCTCCGCCGGTCACCGGTCGTCCCCCTGCCCGGAGGCGGCGATCGTCTGCAACAACCGGTGCACGGGGCCGACCTGGCCCACGCCATCGTCTCCGCCGTGGCCAACGCCAGCGCAGTCGGTCACGCCTACAACATCGGTGGGCCGCGCCCGTTGACGTTGCGGGAGCTCGTCCTGGCCGCCGGGCACGCCGTGGGCCGCCGGCCACGGCTGGTACCCGTGCCCCTCGCGCCCGCCGTTGCCGGGCTGCGCGCCTACGAACGGCTCTCGGCCCGCCCGCTCCTCAGGGCCGAGCAGCTCCGGCGACTGGAAGAGGACAAGAGCGTCGACCTCGACGACGCCCGGCGGGACCTCGGCTTCGGCCCTCGCTCGTTCGCCGAGGGCATCGCCGAGGAAGCCGCTCTGCTCCCGTGAGCGACGAGCTGGACGACGGCTGGGCACGAGCGGCGCGGTTCGGCCGCACGGTCCGTCACCTCGCACCGGCGCAGCTCGGCCATCGGGTGCGCCTGCGCGGCCAGAAGGCGTTGCTCCACGCCCTGCCCGAAGCGTGGGCCGTGTCGCTGCTCACCCGCGCATCGCCCTACGGAGCGAGCGGGTGGCCCGAGGGCTTCACGGCGCTCGACGCCCTCGCCGCCGGTGAAGGCGGGACCGCCGAAGCGATCACCGCCGGCTCGTTCGACCTGCTGCACGAGGTGCGACAGCTCGAAGGCCCGTCGCCGTGGGAGCCGGCGGGCGTCGCCCGACTCTGGCGCTACCACCTCCACTACCTGGAATGGGGCTGGCTCTTCGCCCGCCACCCCGACCGGGAGTGGGCGTCGCGAGCCTTCCGGGGCCAGTGGCGCTCCTGGTCGGCGGGCACCCGCTTCGGGCGGTGGGACGCGTGGTCGCCCTACGTGGCCTCGGTCCGGGCGTGGGCGTTGTGCGGGCTCTTCCGGCCGCTCGTCCTCGGGACGGCCGACGAGGCCGCCTACGTCGCGGGCCTCCGCCGCCACGCCGGGTTCCTCACCACGAACCTCGAGCTCGACGTGGGCGGGAACCACCTCGTGAAGAACCTGAAGGCCCTCGTCGGGCTGGGCGTCTTCCTCCAGGACGACACGCTGGTCGAACGGGGCCGCTCCCATCTCCAGCGCCAGCTCCCCGTGCAGGTGCTCGCCGACGGCGGCCACTTCGAGCGGTCACCCTCGTACCACGCGCAGGTGCTCGGCGACCTCGTCGACGTCGGTGGCCTCCTGGCGGCGTCAGGCCGGGCTCCGGTGCCCGGCCTCCACGAGGCGACCGCGGCGATGCGCTCGTGGCTGTCGTGCATGCTGGCCCCGGACGGTGACGTCTGGCTCCTCAACGACTGCTCCTACGTCGGATCGGACCGCCTGGGGGCCCTGGGGGTGGGACGACGCCCACGGGACCGGCTGCTCGTCCTCGCCGACTCCGGCTACCTCGTGGCCAGCCCGGGGGCGAGGTTGGCCGTGGCGCTCGACGTCGGGTCGCCGTGCCCCGCCCAGCTGCCGGCGCACGCCCACGCCGACACCCTCACCTTCGAGCTCGCCCTCGACGGTCGGCGCGTCATCGTCGACACGGGCACCTCCACCTACCAGGACACGGCGCGGCGGCGCTACGAACGCTCCACCGGCGCCCACAACACCGTCGAGGTCGACGGCCGGGACTCGACCGAGGTGTGGGGCACCTTCCGGGCCGGCCGTCTCGCGAACGCTTCGCTGGAATCGGTGATCGACCGGGACGGGGTCGTCGAGGTCGTCGCCTCCCACGACGGGTACCGCCACCTCGGAGGACGACCACTGCATCGTCGGAGGTGGCGCCTCCGTGCCGACCGCGTGGACATCGACGACGAGGTGACCGGCGGTGGCGAGCACACCGTCGCCGGGGCGTTCCACATCGCACCGGGCGTCCCGGTCAGCCTCGACGAGGACGGCGCCACGGCCAAGCTGGAGAGCTTGCGGCTCTCCGTGGTCGGCGGTCGCTTCGAGGTCAGGCCCGCCGAGGTCGCGACCGCAATGGGCCGACGAGCAGCGACGTCGTGCCTCGTGGTGCGGGTCGGCGGGCGCTTGCCGCTGAGCACGCACACCACGATCGAGGTCGACCTCTGAGCCGGGGGACGTGCGCCCAGTCGGCGAGTGGGCGCTGGTGAGGCGACGGCGGCGCTACTCGCGGGCGAGCCGGCCGTCTTCCGGGCCGGACGCCGGACGCGCGCTGCGCCGATGCGCGCCGACGCCGGTCTCGCGGTCGGCACGCACCTCTGGGCCACCCGGCCGCTCACGCCCTGCGTCGGCGGGGCCCCGAGTAGTTGTAGGAGCCGTAGCCGTAGAGGTCCTCCGCCTCGACGCGGTTCAGGACGGACCCGATGAGCGGCGCGTCGACCTGGCGGAGGAGCTCCAGCGCTCGATGGGTGTCCTGCTGGGTCGACACCTTGGCGCACGCCACGAGGATGGTCGCGTCGACGAGGTGGGAGACGACGAGCCCATCGGTGACGGGCAGGATCGGGGAGCTGTCCACCAGGACGACGTCGCTCAGCTCGGTGAGGGAGGCCAGGATGTTGGCGACCCGCGGCGAGGAGAGCAGCTCCGACGGGTTGGGTGGCGGCGGCCCGGCAGCGAGGACGGCGATGTTCCGCTCGCGCGGCACCGATTGGAGCGCTGCACCTACCGTCGCCTTGCCGAGCAGCACCGAGGTCAACCCCACCCGGTTCTCGAGGCCGAAGAACTCGTGGATGCGGGGGCGGTGGAGGTCGCAGCAGACGACGACGACCCGCTGGCCGGCCCTGGCCAGGGCGACGGCGAGGTTGGCGAGCGTCGTCGTCTTGCCGTCCCCGGCGTTGGAGCCCGTCACCTGGATCACCCTGAGCGGCGTGTCGAGGCCGATGAACTGCACCGACGTGCGCAGCGACCGGTACGCCTCGGCGGCGGCCGAGGACGGCTCCTCGAGTGACACCACGTAGGGCCGCTGGCGGTCCTTCCAGCTGCCCACCGTGGGAACGAGCGCCAGGGGGACGAGACCGCCGGTCGCCCGCTCGAGGTCGTCCTTCGATTTGATGGTGTCATCGAGGTGCTCTCGCAGGAAGGCGAGACCGATGCCGAGCATGAGCCCCACCACGGCGCCGAGGAGCAGGTTGCGAGACGTCTTCGGCCGCACGGGAGCCCCCGGCGTCTCCGCGGTCGAGACGACGCGCCCCCCACCGTTCTCGGTGATGCTGCTGGCCAGCTGGAGCTCGTCGAGCTGCTGGCTGTAGGCCGTTCGCTGGGAGAGCAGGGGGAGCCGGCGGTTCGCGACCTCCTCTGCGAGTCGGTCCCGCTGCGAGCGCAGCAGCTCCACCTGTTCGTCGGGGCCACCGGCAGCGATGGCCGCGTCCAGCGCGGCGACCTCGTCGGTGAGCGCCTGCAGTTGGGCGTCGACGTTGTCGATGCGGGACTGCACCTGTTCGGCGGCGCTGAGCAGGTCGTCGACCAGTTGCTGGCGGCGGGTGTCGATGTAGGTCTGCGCGTAGGTGTTGGCGATGCGGGCCGCCTCGGCTGGGTCGCTGCTCTCGGCCGTGATCGCCACGACCTCGGTCTCGCCTCGGGCGGTGATGGACACGTCCGGCTCCACCCCGAGCGCCTGAGTGACGGCGTCGAGCACCGAGCGGGATCTCATCACCTCGATCTCGGTCCGCACCCCGTCGCTCGCTCGAGCCCCACCCCGCGCGTCGGGGGCGAAGATCCGCTCCGAGGGCCGTTGCTGCAACAGGACCTCGGCCGTTGCCTCGTAGACCGGTGTCTGGGCCAGCGAAGCCCCGAACGCCGTCGCGCACGCCAGTACGGTGACGAGCAGGATGATGAGCTTCCGGCGCCGCAGGACGTCGAGGTAGTCGCGCAGCCCGGGCTCGCCGGTGTCGGCCTGGGCCAGCATGTTCGGGCGATCATACGCCTCGTGCGCGCGGCGGGGTCTCTTCCCCTCGTCGCTGGTCGTGCCGTTCGATCGGGCCTCGACGATCGGTGCTCTCGGCCCGGTGGCGCCGCCACCGTTCAACACGGGCCCAATCGCCTCACCACGTGGTGCCCTGGGGAGCGGCGAGTCCGGGCTCATCGGTCACCGCTCGGACGGACGGGTCGGGCAGACGGCGCCTGCGCCAAAGGGGGCGGCACCGCCTAGGCGTCGGTCGGGACAGGGGAGTGCTCTGCGGCTCGGCGGCGCTGGCGCACCGCGACGAGCAGCGCTGCACCGACGATCACCGAGGCGGCCCCGGCCTGGACGAGCGGCAACGAGCTGTCGGAACCGGTGCGGGCTAGGGTGGCCCTCGGTCGAGGCGACGCGTCCGGTGTGCGGGAGGCACCCGTTGGGGAGCCGTGATGTTCGCCGACACGGT
>WHTX01000193.1:3625-9885 GCA_009377505.1 Acidimicrobiia bacterium | reverse complement strand
TGGCCGCGGTCGTCGCCGACCGCCTGTCCGGCGGGCAGGCCACCTTCGCCGGCGCCGACACCTCCACCGAGCTGAAGCTGCTGGGGGTGGGCGTGGCGAGCTGCGGGGACCCCCACGCCCCCGGCGACGAGGTCGTGGTGGCCGACGCGGCCACCGGCACCTGGCAGCGGGTGGTCCTCGACGCCCAGGGCCGGGTGGCCGGCGCCGCGCTCGTGGGCGACACCGCCGCCTACCCGATGCTCGTGCAATGCGTGCGGGGCACGGTCCCCACGCCCGACCTGCTCTCCCTGCTGCGCCCCAGGGCCAGCGGCGGGACCGCCCCCGGCCCCGCCGACCTGCCCGACGTCGCCGGCGTGTGCTCCTGCCACAACGTGTCCTGTGGGACGGTGCGCGTCGCGGTGCAGGAGGGCTTCGACACCGTCCCTGGGGTCAAGTCCGCCACCGCGGCGGGCACGGGCTGCGGGTCCTGCGTGCCCGTGCTCCAAGAGCTCGTCGACGCCGAGCTGGCCAAGGCGGGCCGCTCGGTCGTCAAGCGGCTCTGCCCCCATTTCGCCATGGCCCGGCCCGAGCTGTTCGAGCTGGTGCGGGCGAGCGGTACCCGCAGCTTCGCCGAGCTCGTCGCCCGCCACGGCACCGGCCAGGGCTGCGAGATCTGCAAGCCGGCCGTGGCCTCGATGTTCGCCTCGCTCGGCTCGGGCTACATCCTCGACGGGGAGCAGGCCAGCCTGCAGGACTCCAACGACCACTTCCTGGCCAACATCCAGCGCGACGGCACCTACTCGGTCGTCCCCCGGGTACCGGGCGGGGAGATCACCCCGGCCCAGCTCATCGCCATCGGCGAGGTGGCCAGGGACTTCGACCTCTACACGAAGATCACCGGCGGGCAGCGCATCGACCTGCTCGGCGCCCGGGTCGAGCAGTTGCCGGCCATCTGGGCCCGGCTGCTGGAGGCGGGGCTCGAGTCGGGCCACGCCTACGGCAAGGCGGTGCGCACGGTGAAGTCCTGCGTGGGCACCACCTGGTGCCGCTACGGCGTGCAGGACTCGACCCAGCTCGCCATCGACCTCGAGCTGCGCTACCGGGGGCTGCGGGCGCCGCACAAGCTCAAGTTCGCCGTGTCCGGCTGCGCCCGGGAGTGCGCCGAGGCGCAGAGCAAGGACGTCGGGGTCATCGCCACCGAGCGGGGCTGGAACCTCTACGTCGGCGGCAACGGCGGCATGCGGCCCGCCCACGCCGAGCTGCTGGCCGAGGACCTCGCCACCGAGGCGCTCACCCGGTCCATCGACCGCTACCTGATGTGGTACGTCCGCACCGGGGAGCGCCTGGAACGGACCGCGACCTGGCAGCGCAATCTCCCCGGCGGCATCGACTTCGTGCGCCGGGTGGTGCTCGAGGACGAGCTCGGCATCGGCGCGGAGCTCGAGGCCGACATGGCCCGTCACGTGGCCAGCTACCGCTGCGAGTGGCAGGAGACCCTCGAGGACCCCGCCCGCCTCGCCCGCTTCGTGTCCTTCGTCAACACCGACGAGCCCGACCCCACCGTCACCCATGTCCGCGTCCGCGGCCAGCGCATCCCCGCCGGAGCCCCATCATGACCCTGCTCGAACAGCCGCTCGCCCCCACCCCGGCCGGCATCGCCCCGACCGTCGCCGCCGCCGGCTTCCACCCGGTGTGCGCCATCGACCGCCTCACCCCCGACCGGGGCGTCGCCGCCCTCGTCGAGGGGACCGCCGTCGCCCTCTTCCACCTCTCGGGCGGCGAGATCGCCGCCATCGACAACGTCGACCCCGCATCGGGCGCCAGCGTGCTCAGCCGGGGCATCGTCGGGGAGGTCGAGGGCGTCCCCACGGTGGCGTCCCCCCTCTACAAGCAACGTTTCGACCTGCGCAGCGGGCGGTGCCTCGACGACGAGGCCAGGGCCGTGCGAGCCCACGAGGTGCGCTGCGAGGCCGGGGTCGTCCACGTGCGGCTGAGGCGCTGAGGTGGCGGGGACGGAGGCGGGCGGCCTGCGACTGAGCGGCCTCGAGGTGACTGGGCTCGACCTGGTGGGCGGCCTGGGCGGCCTGGGCGGCGCGCCCACCGGCGGCGGGGGCGGGGTCGCCGTGGCGTTGGGCCGCAAGCCCGAGGTGGGCATCACGCCGCGGGGCCCCGAACTGCTGGCCCTCGACGCCGGGGAGCAGTACCGCTTCGCGTTCAGCATGAGCGCCTGCATCGGCTGCCACTCCTGCGAGGTGGCCTGCGCCGAGCAGAACGGCCTCCCCCCGGGCACGGCCTGGCGCCGGGTGGGCGAGATCGAGGGCGGGGACCACCCCGACACCCGCCGCTTCCACCTGTCCATGTCCTGCAACCACTGCCTCGAGCCCGCGTGCCTCGAGGGCTGCCCGACGAACGCCTACGAGAAGCTGGCCAACGGCGTGGTCGCCCACCACGCCGACGAGTGCATCGGCTGCCAGTACTGCACCTGGAACTGCCCGTACTCCGTGCCGGCCTTCCAGCCCGACCGGCGGATCGTCACCAAGTGCGACCTGTGCAACCCCCGTCTCGAGGCGGGCATGGCCCCGGCATGCGTGTCGGCGTGCCCGACGCACGCCATCACCGTCGAGAAGGTCGACGTGGCCGCCTGGCGGGCCGACCACCGCGCCGCGGACGCCCCCGAACTGCCGAGCGGCGACCTGACGCTGTCGACCACCCGCATCGAGCTGCCCCGGGACGTGCCCGGCGAGACCTTCGCCGCGGGGGACTGGAACCTGCGCCCCGAGCACCCGCACTGGTCCCTCGTCTGGTTGACGCTGCTGAGCCAGCTCGCCGTGGGGGTGAGCGCCACCATCGGCTCGGCGTCCGAGCGCGCGCTGGCCGCCGGCCTGGCCGGCGCGGCCCTGGCGGGCGCGCTCTTCCACCTGGGGCGCCCGGCGATGGCCTACAAGGCCCTGCGGAACCTGCGGCGCTCGTGGCTGAGCCGCGAGGTGGCGCTCCTGTCTCTCTACGCCCTGCTCGCCGTCGTCGCCGTGGCGGCGCCGGCCGCCGCCGTGCCTGCGGCCCTGGTCGGCCTGGCCGGCGTGTACGCCTCGGCCCGGCTCTACGTCGTGCCCGGCCGCCCCGCCTGGGACTCGCCCCTCACCATCCTGCGCTTCCTCGCCACGGCCGCGGCGCTGGGGCCGGCCCTGACCGGGCACCGCCTGCTGAGCGTGGCCGGCGTCGCCGTGGCGCTCGGCGCCACCGTGGCCAACTGGGCACGGCTGCGCCGTGGCCGGGGCCGGCCCTGGCGGGGGCCACTCCGCCTGGAGCTGGGCTGGTTCCGGTCCTGGACGGTCGTGCGCTTCGCCACGGCCGGGCTCGGCGCCCTCGCCCTCGGCGCCGGCCTGCCCGTCGTCGTCGGCTTCGCCGCCCTGGCGGCCAGCGAGCTGGTCGGCCGCTGGCTCTTCTACGTCACCGTCGTGCCCCTGGACATCCCCGGCGCCTTCTGGCGCGGCGCTCCGGGCGGGGGCCGATGAGCCTCACGAGGGCGCGGCGGGGGCTCGGGCGACTGCTGGGCGTCGACCACGGCGGTGACCGCTACGCCTTCGTCGACCAGGCCGGGCGAGGGCCGGTGAGCGCCAGCCGGGCGGCCGACCACTGGGCCCGCACGACCTGTGGCTACTGCTCGGTCGGTTGCGGGATGCTCGTCGGGGTGCGGGACGGCCGGGCCGTGGCCGTGGAGGGCGACCCCGACCACCCCGTCAACCGCGGCCGCCTCTGCCCCAAGGGCCTCTGCGAGCACCAGATGATCCACGCCGAGGGCCGGCTCACCCAGCCCTTGGTCTGCGGCCGGCCGACGACCTGGGGCGATGCCCTCGGGCACGTCACGGACGGCTTCAAGGAGCTCCTCGAGCGCCATGGGCCCGAGTCGGTGGCCGTGCTCTCCACCGGCCAGCTCGTGACCGAGGAGTTCTACGCGCTGGGCAAGCTGGTGCGCCTGGGCATGGGCCTGCGCCACTACGACGGCAACACCACCTTGTGCATGGCCAGCGCGGCCTCGGGCTACAAGCTCTCCTTCGGCACCGACGGGCCCCCGGGCTGCTACGACGACCTCGCCCTGGCCGACGTGGTCGTGCTCTGGGGGGCCAACGTGGCCGACAACCACCCCCTCCTCGCCCCCCGGGTGCTGGGCAACGAGGGCCAGACCCTGGTGGTCGTCGACCCCCGGGTGACCAAGACGGCGATGCTGGCCGACGTCCACCTGCCGGTGCGGCCCCGGGGCGACATCGCCCTGCTCAACGGCATCCTCGTGGTGCTTCTCGAAGAGGGACTGGTCGACCTCGAGTCCCGCCGGGCCCACGTCGAGGGCATCGACGAGCTGCTCGCCCACCTGGCCGGCTGGACCGTCGGGCGGGCCGCGGCCGAGAGCGGCATCGACGTCGAGGCGCTGCGCTCCGTGGCCCGGGCGATCGGGCGGGCGGAGCGCTGCGTGCTGGCCTGGACCATGGGCGTCAACCACTCCGTCCAGGGCACCGAGACGGTCACGCTGCTGAACAGCCTGGCCCTGCTCACCGGCAACATCGGCCGGCCGGGGGCGGCGCCGTTCTCCATCACCGGGCAGTGCAACGCCATGGGCACCCGGGAGAGCGGCTTCACCGCCTCGATGCCCGGCTACCGCGGCTACGACAACCCCGCCCACCGGGCCGAGCTGGCCGCGCTGTGGGGCATCGACGAGGCCCGGCTGCCCACGGACCGGGGCCGGGCCTACCCGGACATCGTCAATGCCGTCATGTCCCGCAAGATCAAGGGCCTGTGGGTCATCGCCACGAACCCGCTCGTGTCCTTCCCCAACCGGGGAACGCTGGAGCTCGCCCTGCGCAACCTGGACGTGCTCGTCGTCCAGGACGGGTTCGAGACGCCGACCACGGCCATCGCCGACGTGGTGCTCCCCGCCGCCGTCTGGGGCGAGAAGGAGGGCACCTTCACCAACAGCGAGCGCCGGGTGTCCCGGGTGCGGGCCGCAGTGGCCCCGCCGGGGGAAGCGCGAAGCGACTTCGACATCTTCCTGGCCCTGGCCAGGCGCTGGGGCTGTGCCGAGGAGCTGTTCCCCGGTTGGGCCGGGCCGGAGGACGCCTTCGCCGAGTGGCGTCGCGTCTCGGCCGGGCGGCCCTGTGACTACAGCGGCATCACCTGGGAGCGCATCGACGCCGCCGGCGGGGTGCAGTGGCCCTGCGCCGAGGGTGCCGAGGTCCCCCTCGGCGGCACGCCCCGCCTGTACACCGACCTGGTCTTCAACCGGCCGGGGGGCCGGGCGGCGGTCCACCCCGTCGAGCCCAGGCCGCTGCGGGACGCCCCCCGGCCCGAGTTCCCCCTGCTGCTCAACACCGGCCGCACCGTCGAGCACTGGCACACCAGGACCAAGACCGGCCGCATCCCCATCCTCGAGCGCCTCGCCCCCGAGGCCTGGGTCGAGGTCAACCCGGCTGACGCCGCCGCCCTGCACGTCAAGGCGGGGGACTGGGTGCGGGTGAGCTCGGCCCGGGGCGAGGTGGAGCGGATCCGGGTGAGGGTGACGGCCATCGTGCGCCGGGGCGAGGTGTTCATCCCCTTCCACTGGGACGAGCGCTGCGCCAACCGCTTGACGGACGACGAGTTCGACCCCATCAGCCGCGAGCCCAACTACGAGCAGTGCGCGGTGCGGGTCGAGCGAGTCGACGCCCTGTGAGCGGCCCGAGCGGCCCGAGTGGCCGGGAGCGGGCAGGCACCGTCAGCGGCCGAGAGCGGCCGAGCGGCGGCTGAGCCCCGGGTGCGCTCGTGCCCGCCAGGCGAGGCTCAGCGCACCCGGGCGCGGCGTGGGCCTCGGTGCCCTTGGCCATGGGTGCGCTGGAGCCCGCCAGGCGGCATCGAGCGCACCCGGGCGGCTCAGGCAGGTTGCGAGTCGGGCGCTGGGCGCGCTCGAGCCGGAGAGATCACCGCCCGCCGGGCCGCGACGCCCAGTCACAGCAGCCGAGGTCGCGCCACTGCTCGGGCTGGTGGCGGCCTGGGAGGGACGGGGCTGGGCCGGGTACGGGTGTCATGGTGCCGACAGACGTCACTGGCGGGAAACACCCCCGACATCTGCCCGGACGAGCATGAGCGCCGTGCCGAGCGACGTCTTGCGGGGGTTCACGGTCGGGATCACCGCTGATCGGCGTTGGGACGAGCAGGCCTCCCTGTTCGAGCGGCGAGGGGCGACCGTGGTGCACGGCCCGGCCATCCGTACTCTGCCCCTCGGCTCGGACAGCAGGCTGCGAGCGGCGACGGAC
>WHTX01000193.1:0-3615 GCA_009377505.1 Acidimicrobiia bacterium | reverse complement strand
AGGTGATCGGCCGGCAGCCGGCCGCCGTCATCGCCAACACCGGCCTCGGCATCCGCTCATGGTTCAGCGCCGCGGAGACGTGGGGGGTGGGCGAGCAGCTGCTCGGCGCCCTGAGCGCCGCCCGCATCCACGCCCGGGGCCCGAAGGCGTCGGGGGCGGTCCATGCCGCGGGGCTCGAGGTCGCCTCCCGGGCGGGCACAGAGCGGCTCAGCGAGGCGGTCGACGTAGCGCTGGCCGAGCACGTGGCCGGTGGGGTCGTCGCCGTGCAGGTCGACGGCAGCGGCGGCTCGCCCGAGCTGGCCCGCTTGCGCGAGGGGGGGATCGAGGTCATCGAGGTCCCCGTCTACGAGTGGAAGCTGCCCGAGGACCCGCGCCCGGCGATGCGCCTGGCCGAGGCGGTGGTCGCCGGGCGCGTCCACGCCGTGACCTTCACGACGGGCCCGGCCGTCCGCAACTGGCTGGCCCTGGCCGCCGACCAGCGGCTCGACGGCCCGTTGCGGGAGGCGCTCACGGACGGTCGCACGGTGGTGGGCTGCGTGGGCCCGGTGTGCGCCGAGGTGGCCGTGGCCGAGGGGATCGACTCGCCGCACCTGGTGGTCCCCGGGGCGTGGCGGCTCGGCCCGCTCGTGCGGGCGGTGGCCGAGCGCCTGGCGCAGCGGGCGGTGGCGGTCGAGCTCGACGGAGTGGAGGTCCTCATCACCGGCACGGTCGTAACCGTCGACGGCGAGCCCGTGGTGTGCACCGACACCGAGGCGCGGCTGCTGGCGGTGCTGGCTGCCCAGCCCGGGGTCGTTCGCGCCAAGGCCGACCTGCTGCGCGAGGTGTGGGGCGACGAGACCGCCGACCCCCACGTGGTCGAGGTGGCGGTCAACCGCCTGCGGCGGCGACTGGGCGAGCACGGCTCGGCCATCAGCTCCGTGCACCGCCGCGGCTACCTCCTGCGCAACTGACAGCCGGTTGCGCAACCTGACAGCCGGCCCCGGTGGGCGAGGCCCGAGGGGCCGCCGCACGAGGGGCCGCCGCCGCACGGCGGCGGCCCCCGGCGCGAGGCTCGATCAGACGATGTTGCCGAAGACGCCCTGGAGGTCGATGAAGACGTCCACGCTCCCTGCAGCGTTGAAGATGTCGATCTGGTTCGTGCCGCCGAGCTGCACGGTGGCCTGGTTGGCGATGGTCTGGCCAGCGTCGAAGTTGACGTTCGACGTGGCGCCGGCGTCTGCCTCGAAGGGCAGCAGGGCGACGAAGCTCTGCGCCGATCCGCCCTCGACGCCGACGTTGACGACGACGGCGTTGGGCCCCGGGTCGAAGCCGGCGAGCGCCTCGGTGAGGTCCAGCGTGATCCGCTCGGCCGGGCCGATGGGCGCGATCTCGCTGTCGACCACGCCGAGCCCGGTACGGGTGTCGAGGACCCGCACCGGGGGGGTCGACTGGAAGGTGCTCGACGGGCCCGGGACGCCCTGGGCCGAGGCGACCGTGGCCAGGGCGGCCCCGGCCGCCGCCATCCAGGTCTTCCGCTTGGTCCTCGGCTCCATGGGGCTCTCCTCGGGCTCTGGCCGTCACCGCCGGCGGCGGGCGGATACCCCGTGAAGTGCTTGTCGAACCACGATCCGTGAGCCGGTCGTCGTCGCCGACAGTCCGGCGCAGGCGCGGGTTGGTCCCGTCCGAGCGTGAGGTAGCTCACCAGCCACGAGCGCGACCGCCGCTCACCTGCACGAGGAGTGCCATGTTCCTGCACAACAAGAAGCTGATGTACACGGTGCGCGTCGACGCCCCGGACCCCAAGTTCGCCAAGATGCTGCACGAGCAGTTCGGCGGGCCCGCCGTGGACGGCCGCTACCAACGGGTCGGCCAAGGCGCCCCACCATGGCTACGAGGCTGCCCCCAAAGAGGCGCCCTCTGATGGCGTGAGGGAGCGCCGCCACGGCCGCCTCAGCCCAGCAGGCCGTGGCGCGCCGCGTAGGCGGTCGCTTCAGCCCGGTTGGCCGAGGCCGTCTTCTGCAGGATGGCGCGGACGTGGTTGGCGGCGGTGTTGTGGCTGATGAGCAGGCACTCGCCGATCTGGCGGTTCGACAGCCCGGTTGCCACCAGGCGCAGCACCTCGACCTCGCGCTGGGACAGGCCGGCGGGCGGTCCCCCGTGCCCCGCCCGTGCCGCCCACGGCGGCGCTGCCGGCGCCGCCGCCCCGGGCGCGACGTCCCCGTGATCGAGGTGGGACCGGCAGCCCTCGGCCACCGCCCGCATGCCGAGCGCCGCCGCGGTGGCGTGGGCCGCTCGCAACAGGTCAGGTCGACCCCCGAGGGCCACGGCCCAGTCGTGCTGGGCGCGAGCCCGCCACGGCGCGGAGCTGGTGCGCTCGGCCAGCGCCACCGCCGCGGCGAAGTGCCCCTCCGCGTCCCTCCGGCGGCCGAGCAGGGCGGCGAGGTTGCCCATCAGCCGGTCGGCGGGGCCGAGGCAGATCGTGAAGCCGGCCATCATGGTGAACCCGCGCAGGGGCTCGAGCTCGGCGTAGAGGACCGCCGCCCGGTCGCGGTCCCCGAGCGCCGCGCACACCTCGGAGAGGAAGACCAGGCAACAGGGCCACATGGCGTCACGAGGCACCTCGGCGAAGTCGTCGCGGGCGAGCAGCTCGAACGCCTCGCGGGCGGCGTCGAGCATGCCCAGGTCGGCGTACAGCGCGGCGAGGCCCGGCCGCCAGACCGCCTGGTCGGGCCCCAGTGTGCTGGCGAGGCGCAGCAGCGGCGCCACCTCGTCGAGGCGGCCCTGCTCCCGCCGGATGGCGTACATCTGGACGCCGTAGACACCGGCGTCGAACTCCGTTCGGGAGGACTCGCCGAACTCGTGCGCTTCCTCGGCCCGCCGTTCGGCGTCATCGAGGCGGCCGTCGATCATGGCGAACATGGCGTCGAAGCTGCGGACCATGTAGCCGAAGAGAACGAACCGTCCCTCGTCGGCGGCCTCGCGCTGCGCACGGTGGGCCTCTCGGGCGTCGGCGACCCTGCCCAGGATGAGCAGCCCGCGCACCTGGCACCCGAGCCCGTAGCCGTAGGACCACCTGTCGCCGAGCTGGCGGGCGAGCTCGGTGAGCTCGATCGCCTCATCGGTGTAGCGGCGAGGTTCGAGCGAGTAGACGAGCGAGCTCTGCAGCGCCGAGACGAGAAGGCTCGGGTCGCCATGGCGTCGCGCCGTGGCCAGGGCCGCCTCGCCGATGACCACGGCCTCCTCGTTCCGACCGGCGAGGGCGAGCGAGCGGGCCAGCGTGGCCTGAAGCCGGGTGCGGAGCGGGCTCTCGACATCGCCCAGCAGGGCCAGGGCCTCGGAGGCGATCTCGACGGCGGGCCCGCCGGGCAGCCCCGGCATCTGGGTCGCCATGCCGAAGCCGGCCGCCGCCTGCGCTGCTCGGGCGACGAGACCCTCGTCCCGTGCGGCCCCGAAGCACTCGGCGAAGGAGGCCATGGCGTCCCGGTGGAGGCCGTGGCGGGACCTCGCTTCCCCGAGGTCGAGGAGGATGTCGACCCGCTCGGCGACGGCCGGGCCCAGGTCGAGGCCCGCCTGGAGGTGTCGGATGGCCTCGTCGTAGGCCACCGAGCGCATGGCCTGGTTCGCGGCGCGCCGGCA
>WHTX01000192.1 GCA_009377505.1 Acidimicrobiia bacterium | reverse complement strand
CGTCGACCCGTTGGTGGCGGGCGCGCGCCCTCTCGAGCTCGCGCGCCCGGCGACGTGCCCGCCCGTGGGCGTCGGCGGCGAGCTGGGAGGCCGTCTCCGCCTCGGCCAGGGCGCGGTCGGCCCGAGCCAGCGTGGCGCGTGCCTCCTCGAGGCTGAGCGGCGTTGGCGCGCTGCCCGCTCCGGGGGCCTGGGCGACGGCGCCAGGGGCGGGGACGGCGGGCGGCTCGGGCGTCGCTCCGGGGGCGAGGGCGCGTCGTCGCTGGTCGAGCTCGCCGAGGCGCTGGACGATCGCGGGGACGAGGGCGGCGCTGGCGCCGAGCGCGGTCAGGCTCCGCTCGCGGCCCACCTCGGGGGTCGAGGCGACCCCCATCCGCAGCACCCGCCCCGGGCCGGGACGGCCGAGCCGAGCGTGGCAGGCGAGGGCGAGGCGGTCGAGCGCTGCGTTGTCCGTCCCGACGACGAGCACCCGGCGGGCGGCCCCGGCGAGCTGCTGGACCAGGGCGGCGAGCATCTCGGCGCGCCGCTCGGCGGCGCCGAGCATCACGCCGAAGTCGCTGCTCGGGGTCGTGCTGTGCCTGACGGCGGAGGCCAACGTGCCCGCCGGGCCGGGGTCGGCGACGTCGGCGAGGCGGGCGTGGAGGCTGCGGACGACGAAGCTGTCCGAGGTCGAGGCGAACAGCCGCAACGAGGACGTCCCCTCGGCGCGGAAGTGGACGGCCCGCTGGCTGGCGTCGAGGTCGACCTCCACCTCGAGGCGGTTGCCCGTCCAGGTGGGCGCTTCGATCACGTTGAAGGTGGCACGGCTGTCGGCGGCTTCGGCGAGGAACAGGCCGGTGATGAGCCGGTCGCCGAGGCGGAGGGAGCCCGTGTCGACGATGACGGCCGTGGTGAACGCGCCGCACCGGGCCCCGTCGAGCCGAACCGGGCCGAGCTCCACGAGACGGGCGCCCTGGGTGGTCGCCGCGAGCTCCGCCGCCGTGGCGTCGACGACCTCCTCCCACCCGTTCGTCATGGTCCTGGGCAGCTCCGCCGTTGACACGATCCACCGATCCCTTGGCCCGTGCCGCCTCCCGCCGGGCCGCCCTCCGCACGGGCGGGTATCCCTGTGGCCCCCCGACCGCCGGGGGCGCGGCGACGAGCTTGCCGTCGTGCTGCCGATCGTATCGGCGGCCTGCTCTGCTGCCGCGGCTCCCCGAGGAGGACACCGTTGTCCGTTCCCCAGCCGGGCGCTCGCGGGCCTCGGGGCGCCTTGGGTCGGGGGGCTCGCCCTCGGTGGACCTCGGCGGCCTCAGCGGCAGTTGGCGGACCGCTCGGCCGCTATGGCCAACTCGTCCACGTCGGCTGCCGTCGCCACCGTGGCCACGAAGGCCGTGCCGTCCTCGCCGACCAGCACCCCGGCGTCGCGCAGGGCGGACGGGCCCGTACCCGCGGGCAGGAAGGCGGCGTTGCCGAGCCCGCCTCCGCCCCAGGCTCGGCGCAGCTGGCCGGCCAGGTCGTCGGCCTGGGCCAGCGCGCTCGGCCCGGCCAGGCGCAGCGTCTCGAGGCCGGCGATCGTGGCCAGCGGGCCCAGGGGGGTGACCGGCCCGGTCGAGCCCAGCACGTCCCCGGCGGCGAGCAACTCCCGCTGGCCGCCGACGATGCCTCCGGCCAGGCCCCCGAACAGGGCCTCGCCGAAGACGACGAGCTGCGCACCGAGCCCGAGCCGCGCGCAGCCTCCGCACGGGCCGGCGCCGAGGGAGCGGCGCTCGTCGGCCACGACGAGGGAGCCTCGGGCCGAGAGGCGGCCGACGACGTCGACGAGGGTGGGCAGGTCGCCGAGCCGGGAGGCCACGAGGGGGTCGACCACCACGGCGGCGAGGCGGTCGGCGGCGATGGCGAGGAGGGCTGCGGCCTGGTCGGCGTGCGGCGGGAGGACGAGCAGGTCGTCGTCGAGGCCGACGTCAGCGGCATGCCAGGTGGCGATGGTGCGGCGTCCCGTCGCCCGGCGGGCCAAGGCGATGGCCGCCCGCGAGGCCTCATTGCCCGAAGGGCGGCACAGGATCGCCTCGACGCCGGGGAAGCGCTCGGCGACCGCCTCGGCCAGGACGACCTCGCCCTCGTGGGCCTGGCCGAGGGCGAGGGCGAGGGTGGCTTGGCGGGTCACGGCCTCGACCACCGCGGGGTGGGCGTGGCCGTGCAGCAGGGAGCCCCCGGCGAGCTCGGCATCGAGCCAGGTGCGGCCGGTGGCGTCGAGCAGGCGTACGCCACGGCCGGAGCGGGCGACGAGCCCGCCTGCCGGCCGGGGCCCGTGAAGCCGGGCCCTTCGCCGTTCGAGCAGCCGGGACGGGGCGCCGCCGCGCCCCTCTGGCGCGCTCGGCGCCGGCCCGGCGGGCGCGGGGCGCCAGCCGGTGGGCAGGTCGAGGGGCGGCCAGGTCGGGTCGGCCCGCCACGCGGACCAGTCGGCGAACGCGCCTCGCCGGGCCGTGAGGTCGGCGGCGACCTCGGCCCGCGCCGCCTGCAGCGCCAGCTGGTCCTGCGGGCTCAGCAGGCCGAGCCGGCACAACTGGGCCAGGTCGTCCTCGTCCTTGCCCTTCCAGCGGGAGAGGTCGGCCTCCACGAGCAGGTCGAACGCCCAGTCCAGCGTGTCGAGCCCCACCGTGGTACGCCGGGGCGGGCGCATGAAGTCCACCTTCCAGCCCACGGGCCCGCCGTGGTCGCGGTCGAGGAACAGGACCGCGGCGTAGGCCGCGCCGGCGGGGATGACGAACAGGGAGCCGGGGCCGTGCCACTCCTCGAGCGCCAGGCGCCATCCCTGGTCGGGGGTCTGGCTCTGCTCTTCGCCGATGAGGCGGGGCCAGGCGACGGTGGACCGGGGCACGAGGTAGCCGGCGAAGACGTCGGGGCGGTCGGCCACCACCCGGAGCGGCCGGGCGGACCGGGCCCGCCCGTCGAGCACCTCGCGCAGCACCACCACGTCTCCCTCGTCCCAAGGCACGCCGGGGACGGTACCGGTGGGGCCCCGAGGACCGCACCGGGTGTCATCGGCCCAAGGGCTCACCGAGCTGGGGTGGCTCCCGGAGCAACGCTAGAACCCGTCGAACGCGGCCGCTCACGGGAGTCATGGGCATTGCTCCGGTGATGAAACGACTCTAGAAAATGGTGGCGCAGAAGGGTTGGCCGTCGCCGGCGAAGAGCCGATCGGCTACGAGCGCGGCTCCGCTCTTCGCCTCCCGCGCCCGGCCGGCGGCCACGAGCGACGAGGCCCGCACGCCGCCGAGGTAGAGCGCCCCGAGCTCGGCCACCCCGAGCACCAGGTCGGCCGGCGTGGTCGCGGCGGCTCGGCTGACCCCGGCGCCGTCGGGCCCGGCGTCGACGCGGTAGCGGCCCGCCGTCTCCGGCCGCACGTCGTCGAGCACCTCGATCGTGAGTTGGCCGGGGGCGCGGTAGGCGCGGGCCTCCAGCGCCGTGGGCACGTCGAGCAGGCGCACCCAGAGCTTGTCCGACCTGCCTTCCACCCGGAGTTGGCGCAGGTCGGCGAGGCGGTGACGCAGCGGCTCGTCGAGGGGCACGGCCTGGGCCCGCACCTCGCTCACCAGGTCGACGCCGAGCAGATAGGACCACAGCTCCATGCGGGCCTCGGGCGTGAGGGCGACGAGCGCCTCGACCTCAACCCAGCCGTCCGGTCGGTTCCCCTGGCCCCAGCGGGGGTGGGCCCGGTAGAGGGCGTAGCCGTCGAGTCCGCCGCCGGGGCCCCGGTGCAGGGCGGCCAGCCGGGCGCTGGCCCCGCCGCGCTGGCCGGGCGGGTCGACGGCGATGCGCGCCTGCCACCAGGCCTCGGAGCGGTCCACCTCGCCCGGGCAGGTCGGCCACCAGCGCTGCCACAGCCCCATCAGGTCGCCGACGACGCCCGCCGCCTCCTCGAGGCAGATCGTGCCCGTGGGCTCGAGTGGGGGAGCGAAACGGGCGAGGGGCCGGTCGATGACCACCTCGTCGGCGAACACCGCCTCGCCGAAGCCGAAGCGGCCGTAGATGGGCGCCTCGGAGGCGACGAGGGCGGCGAGCGCCTCGCCCCGTTCGACGGCGTCGTCGAGCAGGTGGCCCATCATCCGGCTCAGGAGCCCCCGGCGCCGGTGGGTGGCCCGCACCGAGACCGAGGTGACCCCGGCCATGGGGATGGCCCGCCCACCGGGCAGGGCCAGGGCCGAGGTGAGGTTGCCGGAGGTGGCGACCACCTGGCCGTCGTCGAAACCGACCAGGCAGCGCTGGGGGTCGAACTGGGCGATGGCCGCCTCGGCCGTCGCCGCCGAGGCCGAGGCGCCGAAGCCGAGCATGAGCGCCTGGCGCCAGGCGACGAGCTCGTCGGGTTCGGGCGGGCGCAGCTCGACGGTCATCGGCGCTGGTCTAGCGCGTGGCCGGGCAGGGTTCACGGGGATTCGCCGGTGGCATCACCTGGCCACGAGGCTCCAGGAACATCATGGCTACCATCCGGCCGGTGAGCGCCGTCGCCAGCTATGCCGCCAGGACGTGGGACGAGGCCATCCTGCCCGCCCTGACCGAGTACATCCGCATCCCCGCGCTGTCACCCGCCTTCGACCCCGACTGGGCCGCGCACGGCCGCATCGCCGAGGCCGTCCGCCAGTTCCGTGCCTGGGCCGAGGCCCGCGACCTGCCCGGTGCCACCGTGGAGGTGGTGGAGCTGGCGGGCCGTACCCCGGTCCTGCTCGTCGACGTGCCCGGCACCGCCGGCCAGGCGGGCCCGGGCGCCGACACGGTGCTTCTCTACGGCCACCTCGACAAGCAGCCCGAGATGACGGGCTGGCGCGAGGGCCTGGGCCCGTGGACGCCGGTGCTCGACGGCGAGCGGCTCTACGGGCGGGGCGGCGCCGACGACGGCTACGCCATGTTCGCCGCCCTCACCGCCATCGGCGCCGTGCGCTCCATCGGGGGCGCTCACGCCCGCTGCGTCGTGCTCGTCGAGGCCTCCGAGGAGTCGGGCAGCCCCGACCTGCCCGCCTACGTCGAGGCCCTCGCCGGGCGCATCGGCCGGCCCAGCCTGGTCGTCTGCCTCGACTCGGGCTGCGCCGACTACGAGCGGCTCTGGGCGACGACCTCCCTGCGGGGCATGGCCGGCGGGGTCCTGCGCGTCGAGATCACCCGGGAGGGCCTGCACTCGGGCTCGGTCGGGGGGGTCGTGCCCTCCACGTTCCGCATCGCCCGCCAGCTCCTCGACCGCATCGAGGACAGCGGCACGGGCCGGGTTCTCCTCGAGGAGGCGCACGCCGCCATCCCCGCCGAACGCCTCGAACAGGTCGAGGCCACCGCGGCGATCGTCGGCGACGTCAGCTCCGGCCTGCCCGTGGTCGACGGGGCGGACGTGGTCGCCGGCCGCTTGCCCGCCGAGGTGCTCCTCGACCGGACCTGGCGGCCGGCCCTCGCCGTCATCGGCGCCGACGGGCTGCCCTCCTCCCAGGCGGGGGGCAACGTGCTGCGGCCCATGACCGCGCTGAGCCTGTCCCTGCGCCTGCCGCCGGCGGCCGACCCCGAGCGGGCCGCGGCCGGCCTGGCCGCGGCGCTCACCGCCGACCCGCCCTACGGCGCCCGGGTCAGCTTCGAGGCCCGGGAGGCGGCGCCGGGCTGGGACGCGCCGCCCACGGCTCCCTGGCTGGCCACGGCCGCGTCCGAAGCCTCCCGGGCGCACTTCGGGCACGACGCCGCCTACATGGGCGAGGGCGGGACGATCCCCTTCATGGGCATGCTCGGCGAGCGCTTCCCGGAGGCGCAGTTCCTGGTCGTCGGGGTATTGGGGCCGGGCTCCAACGCCCACGGGCCCAACGAGTTCCTCCACGTCCCCATGGGCGAGCGCCTCACCGCCTCGGTGGCCGACGTGCTGACGGCGCACGTCGCCCGATGAGCGAAGCGAATGGAGCGAGGGGGAGCGGGTCGGCGTGCCCCTCAGGCGCCCGGCTTCCAGATCATGAGGGCCAGGGCGACGATGCCGAAGAGCGAGAAGAGGGTCTGGCCGAGGGACATCATGCGGCCGAGGCGGGCCAGCTCGGTGCCCTGAGCAGGCTTGCCGCCGCCCCCGGCCAGCTCGCCGAGCAGCACGAGGGACTGGCGCCGGGCCGGGTTCACCAGGCCGTGCAGCACCCCGAGGGAGAGCAGGTAGACGAGGAAGGAGGCGGACAGCCACGGCTCCCCGAGGGAGATGTCGGCGTCGAGGGCGACGAGGACGCCGAAGATCGGCACACCGTAGAGGAACCACTCGGCGAACTTGTGGGAGGCGGACCAGTTGGCCCGGGCCACGGCGTGCGCCTCGGGGCCGGCGAAGCGGCGCATCTGGTTCGTGTAGGCCAGGTCGAGGGCGATGCCGCCGTAGCCGATGATCACGCAGGCGACATGGAGGAACAGCCAGGCCTCGTACACGCCCGCGGACCATACTGGCGCCGCCGGCGGAGCTCGGCATCACGGTGGTCCGCTACGGTGCTCGTCCTTCCCGATCGGGGCCCCGAGGGCACGAGAGCTGGAGCTGCCCATGGCTGACGCCGACAAGTCCGTCCCCCTCACGGGCGACCTGCACCGCTACCTCGTCGACCACGGCACGCCGCCGGACGAGGTCGAGCTCGCCCTCATCGCCGAGACCCGGCGGGTGGCCGCCAACCGCGCCGGCATGCAGATCGCGCCCGAGCAGGGCGGGCTGCTCACGATGCTGGCGCGCCTGGTCGGGGCTCGGCGGGCGGTCGAGGTGGGCACCTTCACGGGCTACTCCGCGTTGTGCCTGGCCCGCGGGCTGCCGCCGGCGCCCGAGGGCCGTCTGCTGTGCCTCGACGTGAGCGCCGAGTGGACGGCGGTGGGGCGCCCGTACTGGGAGGCGGCGGGGGTGGCCGACCGCATCGAGGTCCGCATCGCCCCGGCTGCGGAGTCGTTGCGAGCGCTGCCCCTCGACGAGCCCATCGACCTCGCTTTCGTCGACGCCGACAAGACGAGCTACGTCACGTACTACGAGGAGCTGGTGGCCCGGCTGCGCCCGGGCGGCCTGCTGGTGGCCGACAACGTGCTGTGGGGCGGCCGGGTGGCGGACGACACGGCGCGGGACGCCGACACGGTGGCGCTGCGCGCCTTCAACGACCACGTCGCCGCCGACGAACGCGTCGACCGGGTGATGCTGGCCATCGCCGACGGCATCACGCTCGTTCGCAAGCGTTGATGGCGTAACCCCAGGTCAGACGGTCTGTCCTCCGGTTGTCGGCCCGCCAGGCGCCGATTCGGCCGCTCGTCAGCCGCCGGCGCCGCCGGTGAACCGCCAGCCGGCCAGCCGCACGGCGGGGGCGACGACCCGGCCGGGGCCGTACTCGCAATCGGCCAACCTCGCCTCGGCGGCCACCCCGAGCACCCGGCCCGGCGCCAGGGCCTCGACGAAGGACTGGGTGAAGCGGAGGTTGGTCACCGGGCGCACCACCCGACCATCTTCGATGACGAACGTGCCGTTGCGGGTCAGGCCCGTCACCCCGACCGTCTTGGGGTCGAGCACCCGGCAGTAGTTGAAGCAGGTGACGAGCAGCCCTCGCCCGGCCGAGCCGACGAGGTCCTCCATCGCCGCCCCGCCGCCCGCCACCACCAGGTCGGCAGCGTCGGGGCCCCACACGGCCGAGGCGGGCATGGCGTGGCCGGTCGAGACGGCACCCAGGCGTGCCGCGCTGCGCCGGTCGTGCACCAGGCCCACGCACCGTCCCGCCTCGACGAGGTGCGCCCGCGTCCTGGCGGTCCCCTCCGTGTCCACGCCGATCCCGACCGAGCGGGTGTCGTACACGTCGTCGACCAGGGAGAAGGCTGTGTCGAAGGGGGACGCGCCCACCTCGACGAAGGACTGGCCCTCCTCGACGGCCTTGGCGTTGAAGCCGTAGCTGGCGAGGAACGTGACGACCTCGGCCACGCATTCGGGCAGCAGCACCACCTCGTACTCGCCCGGCTCGACCTCGCCGGCGCCCACCGCCGACGCGCAGCCCCGCGCCGCCTGGCCGCCGACCACCGCGCCGTCGAGGTCGGCGAGGTGCACGGAGGTGGCGTGGCCGTAGCCGGCGGGCGTGTAGCCGCCCTCGGGGGCGGCGAGGAAGATACCGTCGAGGGTGGCCCGGGTGCAGCGGTCGCTGGCGCGCTGGCCGGCGCTCGTGGCCACGGCGGTGACCACCGCCTCGGTGTCGCAGTAGCCGGCCGCCTCCTGGCCCGCGGCCCCCGAGGCCACGAAGGCCGCTACCCGCTGGGCCCGTTCCGCGGGCTCGGCCACAGCTGTTGCCTCGTCCCAGTGCCCGGCCGCGCTCGTCGCCCCGGTCGGTGCGACCCCCGCCCACGCCGGGTCGGGGGGCACGACGGCCGCGGCCTCGCACGCCCGGCGCACCACGTCGGCCAGCGCCTCGCCATCGGTCCGGTTCGTGGAGGCACCGGCGTTGCGGGCGCCGTCGGCCACCAGCACCGAGACGCTCACCCGCTCGTCGGCCACGTTCTGGTGGATGCGGGAGTTGGCGAAGCGGGTGAGGGCGTGGCTGGCGGCGTCGACCCGCACGAGCGCCTCCCAGCCTCGGGGCACCAGGTGGAGGGCGGCCTCGCCCACCTCGAGGAGGTGCGCGGCCGTGGGCAGGCCCACCGCCGAGCCGCTCACGCCGACACCCCCACCCGGACGTCCCGGAACCGCCCCGGCGACGCGCCGTGCCCGGTGTGGGCGACCTGCATGGGCTGGCCCTTCCCACAGTTCGGCACCCCCCAGCACACCCACTCCGACGGGCCGGCCAGGCGGTCGAGCGCGCTCCAGAACACCGGCGTGATCCCCGTGTAGGTGGGGTTGCGCAGCATCCGCCCGAGCTGGCCGTCGCGGACCTCCCAGGCGACCTCGCAGCCGAACTGGAAGTTCAGGCGCTTGTCGTCGATGGACCAGGAGCGGTTCGTGTCGAGGTACACGCCCTGTTTGGTGTCGGCGACGATCGCCTCCAGGGACTCGTCCTCGGGCCCCGGGAGCAGGCCCACGTTCGTCATCCGCACCATGGGCAGGTGGCCGTACCCGTCGGCCCGCACCATTCCCCCGGGCTCGACCCCGGCGACCGCGGCCGAGTCCCGGCCGGACAACACCCCGACCCAGGTGCCCTCCCTGACGATGTCGACGCGCTGCGCCGGGGTGCCCTCGTCGTCGAAGCCGAAGGTGCCGAGGGCGCCGGGGAGGGTGGCGTCGGCGGTGATGGACATGAGGTCCGAGCCATAGCGAAGCCGCCCGAGCTGGGCGAGGTCAAGGAAGGAGGTGCCGGCGAAGGCGGCCTCCCAGCCGAGGATGCGGTCGAGCTCGACGGCGTGGCCGACCGACTCGTGGATCTGCAGGGCGAGCTGGGAGGCCCCGAGGACCAGGTCCATGGTGCCCGCCGGGCAGGGCGGCGCGCTGAGTAGCGCCGCGGCCTGGGTGGCCAGGCGGTGGGTGTGAGCGGGCAGGTCGAAGCGCCGGACGACCTCGTAGCCGCCGGTCTCGTACTGCCCGAACGCCTGGGGGTAGGAGCGGCGCTGGGTCTCGTCCTCGCCGACAGCGGTGGCGTCCATGCCCCCGCCCGACTCCACGATGACCTGGTGGACGCGGTGCCCCTGGCTGGAGGCGAACCACTTCTCCGTCTCCCAGAAGGCGAGGTTCGCCCGGGCCAGGCGGACCGCGGCCTCCTCCAGCATGGTCGTGGTGACCGAGACGAGCAGGTCGCACTTCTCGGCGAGGGGGACGGCGAAGGGGTCCTCCAGGACGGGGGTGCGGTACTCGGCGTCGGCGGGGGGGACGTCGCGCAGGGGCATGGGCGGGCCGGCGACGGTGGCCGAGGCCTTGGCGATGGCGGCGGCCCGTGAGCCGGCCCGGCGAGCGGCCGCGTCGGTGAGCTCGGCGATGGCGGCGAACCCCCAGGACGAGCCGTAC
>WHTX01000191.1 GCA_009377505.1 Acidimicrobiia bacterium | reverse complement strand
TGGGCGCTCGCCACCGCGGGCCCCGACGCCTTCCTCGCCGGTGCCCCCGCCCTCGGCCGGGTGACCGCGGAGATGCACGTCGCCATGGCTCGCGCCTTCGGTGCCCAGGCCGGCGACGCCGCCGCCTGGGCCGATGCCATGGCCACCCAGCTGGGGCGCACCCCGGGCCTCGAGCACGCAGACGAGGCGGCCCGGCGCTACCGCGCCCTCGCCGCCAGCCCCGCCGCAGGGGTGGCCGTGCGCACCCACGGCGACTATCACCTCGGCCAGGTCCTGCGCCGCGACGACGCCTGGTACCTGCTCGACTTCGAGGGAGAGCCGGCCCGGCCCGTGGCCGAACGGGTGGCGCCCACGTCCCCGCTCAAGGACGTCGCCGGCATGCTGCGGTCCTTCGGCTACGCCGCCGCCGTCGCCCGGGCCGACGCGGGCTGGGAGGGCCGGGCGCGGCAAGCCTTCCTCGACGCCTACCACGCCACGGAGGGCATCAGCGGTCTCCTCCCCGGGGACGTAGACCTCGTCCTCGGTTGCTTCGAGCTCGACAAGGCGGTCTACGAGGTGGCATACGAACGTTCCCACCGCCCGTCCTGGGCCCAGATCCCGCTGGGAGCCGTCGAGCGGCTCCTCGGCTCCTAGCCTGGCTCGTCGTGAGCGGCCTCCAACCAGAGCTGGCCTCCGTGCTGGCCGGCACGCACACCGACCCCCACCGGGTCCTCGGCGTCCACCCCCGTCCCGATGGCAGCTGGGTCGTCCGGTACCGGCACCCGACCGTGGCCAAGGCGGCCGTCGTCACCTGTGACGGCGCGCGCTCGCTGCGCAAGGTCCACCCCGCCGGCCTCTTCGAAGCCGCCTTCGAGCAGCGGCCGACCGAGTACGCCGTCGAGGTGACCTACCCGGACGGCACCAGGGCCCAGGTCGGCGACGCCTACCGTTGCTACCCCACCCTCGGCCCCCTCGACGTGCACCTCGTGGGCGAGGGCACCCACCGACGGCTGTGGGAGGTGCTCGGCGCCCACGTCATGCACCACGCCGGCGCCGACGGGGCCCGTTTCGCCGTCTGGGCCCCCAATGCCCGGGCGGTGCGGGTGGTCGGCGACTGGAACGGCTGGGACGGCCGGGTGCACCCCATGCGCATGCTCGGCGCCGGCGTCTGGGAGCTCTTCATCCCGATGCTCGAGGCGGGCGCCGCCTACAAGTTCGAGCTCGTCGACGCGAACGGCCGCCTCGTGCTGAAGGCCGACCCCATGGCCCGCGAGGCCGAGGTGTCCCCGGCGACCGCATCGGTGGTCAACACCTCCGCCTACCGCTGGGCCGACACGACGTGGGTGGCCGCCCGGGACGAGCGCCCCTTCGACGACCGCATCTCGGTCTACGAGGTGCACCTCGGCAGCTGGCGACGGGTGCCCGAGGAGGACAACCGCCCCCTCGGCTACCGGGAGTCCGCACCACTGCTCGCCCAGCACTGCGTGGACCTGGGCTTCACCCACGTCGAGCTGCTGCCCGTGGCCGAGCACCCCTTCGGCGGCTCGTGGGGCTACCAGGTGACGGGCTACTACGCCCCGACCTCCCGCTGGGGCACGCCGGACGACTTCCGCTACTTCGTGGACACGCTGCACCAGCACGGCATCGGCGTGATCGTGGACTGGGTGCCCGCGCACTTCCCCCGCGACGACTGGGCGCTCGGGCGCTTCGACGGCACGGCCCTCTACGAGCACGCCGACCCCCGCCAGGGCGAGCACCCCGACTGGGGCACGTTCGTCTACAACTTCGGCCGCACCGAGGTACGGAACTTCCTGCTGGCCAACGCCCTGTACTGGTTGGAGGACTTCCACGTCGACGGCCTGCGGGTGGACGCCGTCGCCTCCATGCTCTACCTCGACTACTCCCGCGAGGGCGGGTCCTGGGTGCCGAACGTGCACGGCGGGCGCGAGAACCTCGAGGCCATCGGGTTCCTCCAGGAGTTCAACAAGCTCGTACACGGGCTTCACCCTGGCGTGATGACCATCGCTGAGGAGTCGACGGCCTGGCCCGGCGTGTCCCGGCCCGTCGAGGGCGGTGGCCTCGGCTTCACCCACAAGTGGAACATGGGCTGGATGCACGACACGTTGTCGTACTTCTCGAAGGACCCGATCTTCCGCTCCTGGGACCACGACAAGCTCACCTTCGGGCTCATCTACGCCTGGCACGAGAACTTCGTGTCCCCCCTCAGCCACGACGAGGTCGTGCACGGCAAGGGCTCGCTGATCGCCAAGATGCCCGGCGACCAGTGGCAGCGCTTCGCCAATCTGCGGGCGCTGTACGCCTGGATGTGGGCCCATCCCGGCAAGCAGCTGCTGTTCATGGGGGGTGAGCTCGGCCAGGAGCGGGAGTGGGCGCACGAGGAGAGCCTCGATTGGCACCTCCTCGAACTGCCCGAGCACCGTGGCGTGCTCGAGCTGGTCTCCACGTTGAACAGGGTGTCCGCCGCCCACCCCGCGCTGTGGTCGAGGGACTTCGCGGCCGAGGGCTTCCGGTGGCTCGACGCCAGCGACCGCGCCGCCTCGGTGTACGTCTTCGCCCGCTCGGCTACGGGCGACGAGGCGCCGTCGATGGTTTGTGCGGCGAACCTCACCCCGGTACCCCGGCCCGGCTATCGGGTGGGCATCCCTGCAGCCGGTAGGTGGAGCGAGGTGCTCAACAGCGACGACGCCCGCTTCGGCGGGAGCGGCGTCACCAACGGCGAGGTCGTGCTGCAGGAGGTCCCCTGGCACGGCTGCGCCCGGTCGGCCGTCGTCACCCTGCCCCCGCTCGGGGTCATCTGGCTGGCCCGCCGGTGAGCGTCGCCCGCTGGTGAGAGCCGCCCGCCGGCGTGCGACGTGCAGGGGAGGACAGGGTGGCAGGGGACGATCTCGAAGCTCTGGCCTGGGCGCTCGTGGCCCTCGGTGTAGAGGTTCGGGACGCGGTGCGGGGCAGCACCAGCGCGCGGGACGGGCGGGTGGTGCGGTCCGAGGGCGGTGACGACGTGTTCGGCATCGACGACCGGGCCGACGTTGTGCTGCGCCGCGGCCTCGACGTGATCGGGCGGCGATGGCCCGGCGAGGTCGTGATGGAGGGCCTCGACGAGCCGGTTCGCATCGGCCGGTCGTCCGGGGCGCGAGGGCCGTGGCGCTTCCTCGTCGACCCACTCGACGGGACCCGGCCCCTCCTCGCTGGCAAGCGCAGCGCCTGGGTGCTCGTCGGCGCGGGGCGCGAGGCCCGGACGCTCGAGGAGCTGGAGCTCTCGGTCGTGGTCGAGGTGCCCACCGACCGGTCGGCGCTGGGCCTCGTGGCCTGGGCGACGAGGGACGGGCGGCTCGAGGCCGAGGACCACGACCTGTGGGGCGGCGGGCCGGCCCGCGCCGTGCGCCTCGTGCCCCGACCAGGTGCGGACATCGAGCACAGCTTCGTCACCGTGGTCCGCTTCGCCCCCGGGTTCGGCGGCGCGATCGGGGCATGGGCCGACCGGCACCTCGCCGGTCTCACGGTGTTCGACGACCTCGTGCCCTGCACGGCCGGGCAGATGCTGGGCCTGGCCAGCGGCGCCGACGCCGCCGTCTTCGACCCCCGCCCGCACCTGGCCCCGGGGGCCATGGCCGCCCACCCCTACGACCTGGCCGGGTTGTGGGTGGCTCGGGCGGCTGGGGCTGTGGTGGAGGCTCTCCCCGCCGGGCCCCTCGACGTGCCCCTCGACGTGACCACTCCCGTGGCCTGGCAGGGCTTCGCCAACGACGCCGTGGCTGCCCGCCTGCGGGCATGCGGCCCGCTCGTGCTCTGAAGGTGCTGGGCCGGAGCGGCCGGCGGAGCGGGGTGGGTGCTCGGGCTCATGGGCATTGCTCCGGTGATGAAAGGCCCGCTGCGGGGACGGCGTGCCTGGCGCGATGCGGCGTGGGACGGGCCGGGCCGGTGACAGCGCAGGGCGCGGTCCGGCGCGCTTCGGGCCGCCCTCCGTGCCAGCCCGCGTCGCAGGTGGCAGCGGAGAACAGGTCTCGGCCATGCCCGGGGGCACCGCCCGGCCAGCGCGCCCGCCCACCGTTTCGTCACCGGAGCAACGGCCAAAGACCCGCGAGGCCCCCTGTCTCGTGCGAGGCGGCGGGCCGTCGAGGCAAGGGACACCGCTCACCGGGCACCGCTTTCGTTCCAGCCAGGACCACTGGTGTCCTTAGGCCGGAGCGGCCGCTCCTCAGTTGGCGTCGCGCAGTTGCTGGGCGGCCAGCTCGGGCGGGATGACGTTGATGCGCACGCCGGTCCCCTGTTCGAAGCCAGCCACCGTGGCGAGCTGGGGCAGCACGTGAACGTGCCAGTGGAAGGCGACCGACGCTCGGTGCGGGGCGGAGTGCACGACCAGGTTGTACGCCACGTCCCCCAGCACCCGGCGCAGGCGGACGAGCACGTCGCGCAGCGCCCGGCCCATCGCGGCCAGGTCAGCCGGGGACGCCCGGTCCAGGTGGGACGCCGGTTCCCGGGTGCAGAGGAGCGCCTCGTAGGGCGAGCCGGACCAGTAGGGGCAGAGGGCCACGACCCGGTCGCCCGCCTCGATGACCCGCAGGCCCAGGCCGGTCTCGGCCTCGAGCACGGCCGACAGGAGCGGCTCGCCCGGCTCCTCGGCGAAGGCGGCGAGCTCCCGGTCGAGCTCGCCGGGGACGAAGGGGATGCCCAGGAGCTGGCCGTGGGGGTGCTCGATGGAGGCTCCGGCCTCGCGCCCGTGGTTCACGATCATCTGGGTGTACTGGATGCCGCCGATGCCGGCATGGTCCTCGAGCCGGTCGCGCGCCGCGGCCATGACGAGCACCGACTGGTTGTCGCTCAGGTCGGCCCAGCTCGCACCGTGGTCGGGGCTGAGCACCAGCACCTCGTGCAGACCCGTGGCCGGCGCACGGCGGAACCGCGGGTCGCCCTGCTCGCTGACCTCGAGGGGCCCGTCGCCGGCGAAGGCCGGGTACAGGTTCGGCAGCACCCGCACCAGCCACCGACCATGGGGGCCGTACGCCTCGAGCGCCGGCGGGGCCGCCTCCTCGTTCCCGGGGCAGAAGGGGCAGGGCCGTCCCAGGTCGGCCTGGACGCGGAGCCGCCGGGGGGCGAAGTCGGCGGGGCGGAGCCGGCGCTCGGCCGTGATGGTCACCCAGCGCCGGGTGAGCGGGTTCCAGCGCAGCTCGCTCATCGGCGCTGCCGCTCTCGGCCGCTCGGGCGGCCCTCCCGCTCTCGGCCGCTCGGGCCGGTCGCGGTGGTCACAGGCCCCCCGGCGGTGACGGGGCGGCGTCGTGGCGGTAGACGCTGACGTGCTGGTCGGCGTGCTCGTCGAACGGCGCCCCGGACCAGTCCGACCAGCGCTCCTCGAGGACCAGGCCCACCTGGCCGGCGAGCGTGTCGAGCTCGGCCGGGGAGGCGTAGCGCAGGTGCCAGGGACGGAGGCGGACCCCCGCCTCGGAGAGCTCGACGTGCTGGCCGCTCACGGTCTGGGCGGCGTGGTCCTGGCGGCTGATCCGCAGCACCACCCGGTCGGCGGTCAGGTCCCGCAGCTCGATGGCGTCGGTGGTCGGCGCGCCGCCGGGCCCGCCGTTGTGGCTGTCGGCGCCGGCCTCCGCGTCGGCCGCGGCGCCGGCGGGCAGGAAGCATTCGATCACGAAGCGTCCGCCAGGGCGGAGGTGCCGGGCAACCCTGGCGAAGCACGCAGCCTGCTCGGCCGCGCTGCCCAGGTTGAAGAGGGTGTTGAACGCAGCGAACACCAGCCCGAAGCGAGCCCTCCCGAGGTCGAAGCGGGCCATGTCCCCGTGATGGGCGCGCAAGGCCGCAGCCTGGGGCTTGGCGCGCAGCTGGGCGAGCATGGCCTCGCTCGCGTCGAGCCCGTCGACCTCGAGGCCCCGCTCGAGCAGGGGCAGGCAGAGTCGCCCCGTCCCACAGCCCAGCTCGAGCACCGGGCTCCCGCCGGCCAGGCGCGCCAGCGCGTCCACCGCCGCTCGGGTCTGGAGGGTCGGCGGGTACCAGTCGTCGTAGATGTCGGCGAAGGCATCGCCGTAGGACGCCGGCCCGTAGCCCTCCACGGTCAGAGCAGCCTAGCCCCGGTCCCTGCCGGGGATGGGGGAGGAGCCAACGCCCTCCCACCGCGCCCTCTCGTCGCGGCCGACCCTGGCGGCGTCCTCGTCCCGCCTGCTCAACGCGCTCGCCGACGCGAACCGACGGCGTCGGGCTGGGCCAGGCGGTGGAGGCCGTCGGTGATGGTGTCGGCCCAGACCTGGAGCCACAGGTCCCGCTCGACGGGCCGGCGCGAGCGGGCCAGGCCGAGCAGCGCCCGGCTGATGGCCGTGGCGAAGAGCACGCCGGTGACGGGGTCGACCTTGGCGGCGCCGGCCTCACCGAGCAGGTCGGTGACGAGCTGGCGCACGACCGACCGGCCGGGCTCGGAGGCCGTGCCCGCCGCCCTGGCGCTCGTCTCGGCCGACGCGTCCTCGGCGAGGAGGAACTCGGCCAGGCGGGGGTGCTCGTCGGCCCAGGCGAACAGCGCTCGCCCCATGGCCAAGAGCTGGTCGCGGGCGTCGGGGCCGGCGTCCGCCTGCACAGCCTCGGTGATGTCGGTGAAGAGCCGGTCCTGGATCTGGGAGATCAGGCGTTCCTTGTTGTGGATGGCCGTGTAGACGGTCGGGAGGGAGACGTGGAGCGCGGCCGCCAGCTTGCGCATCGAGAGGCCGGCGGGCCCTTCGGCGGCGACGAGGTCGTACGCCGCTTGCACCGCCTGCTCGGGCGTCACCAGCGGCAGCCGCTTCTTGCGAGCCGGTGGCCCCTTGTCCTCAGCCTCACCCACCATGTCGCTCCCCGGCGTCAAGTGCAGTCAAATTTGGTGCCGTCCGTCACACTTCGACGTATCTGCCCCACTGCCTAAAGAAAGTAGAGCGATCCTGACTCGTCATCACGTTTTGCGCCGGTAACCCTACTTACCGTGTTGTCGGCCGTGTCGCCGGGCGCAGGCGACCCCGTCGGCCTCGGCGGGAAGGCGCCCAGGGCGACGACCACTGCCGGCCCGAAACATCACGGCTAGCCTGGCCGTCGTGGCCACCTACCTCGACCACGCAGCCACGACGCCGGTGCGGCCCGGGGCGATCGAGGTCCTCCTCCCCTTCCTGACCGAGCGCTACGGCAACCCCTCGGGCGCCCACCGGGCCGCCCGCGACGCCCGCCGCGCCCTCGACGACGCCCGGGACGTGATGGCCGATGCGCTCGGCGCCCAGCCTGGCGACGTCGTCTTCACCGCCGGGGGCACCGAGGCGGACAACCTCGCCATCTTCGGCACGCTGGCCGCGGCGGGGGGAGAGCGGGGCGCGGTGGTGTGCAGCGCGGTCGAGCACCACGCCGTGCTGCACGCCGTCGAGGAGGTGGGCGGCCGGGTCGCGCCGGTCGACCGGCAGGGCCGGGTCGACCTCGACGCCCTCGCCGACCTGCTCGACGAGGAGGTCCGCCTGGTCAGCGTCATGCTGGTGAACAACGAGGTCGGCACCGTGCAACCCCTCGAGGCGGTGGCCGAGGTCGTCCGCCGGCGCGCGCCCCGTGCCCTGCTGCACACGGACGCCGTGCAGGCGCTCACCTGGCTCGACGTGGCTTCGGCCGCAGCCGGCGCCGACCTCGTCTCCGTCTCGGCCCACAAGTTCGGCGGGCCGAAGGGCACGGGCGCTCTGGTGGTGCGCCCCGGCGTCGAGCTGCGCGCCCGCATCGTCGGCGGTGGGCAGGAGCGGGATCGTCGCTCGGGCACCCAGAACGTTGCCGGCATCGTCGCCATGGCCGCCGCCGCCGAGGAGACGGTGCGCACCCGAGCCGAGACCGTGGCCCGGGTGGGCGCGTTGCGCTCGCGGCTGGTGGGGGGCTTGCGCGCTGCCCTGCCCGGGTTGTGCGAGACCGTGGACCGCGCCGCGGCCGAGGTGTCCCCAGGCATCGCCCACGTGTGCGTGCCCGGGGCCGAGAGCGAGGCACTGCTGTTCCTGCTCGAGGAGGCCGGGGTGTACGCGGCAGCGGGGTCGTCGTGCTCGTCAGGCGCTACCCAGCTCTCGCACGTCCTCGTGGCCATGGGCGTGCCCGAGGAGCTGGGCCGGGGCGCCCTGCGCCTCAGCCTGGGCTACGCCTCCACCGAGGCCGATGTCGACGCCGCCCTCGCCGCCCTGCCCGTCGCCGTCGCGCGCCTGCAGCGGGCAGCGTGACGCAGGAGCGCGGCGCCGTAGCGGGCGAGGGCGGGGAGGTAGCCGTCGGCGCACGGGCGGGCGACGAGGGGCGCAGCGGCGCGGTGACGCAGGGCGAGGGCGCCCTGAAGGTGCTCGTCGCCATGTCGGGCGGCGTGGACTCCTCGCTGGCCGCGGCCCTGCTCCACGACGCCGGGCACCACGTCGTCGGGGTGACGATGAAGCTGTGGGGCGGGGCGGGCGACCGGGGCTGTTGCTCGGTGTCCGACGTGGAGGACGCCCGTCGCGTCGCCGACCACCTGGGCATCGACCACCACGTCTTCAACTTCGCCGAGGACTTCGAGGCGAAGGTCGTCGGCCACTACGTCGAGGCCCACGGCGAGGGCCGCACGCCGAACCCCTGCATCGAGTGCAACCGGCACCTGAAGTTCGACCGGTTGGTCCGCCGCGCCCGGGTGCTGGGCTTCGACGCCGTCGCCACGGGCCATCACGCCCGAGTCGTGCGCCGCGGCGACGGCACCCGTCGGGTGGCCCGGGGGGCGGACCCGGCCAAGGACCAGTCCTACGTTCTGCACATGCTGGACCAGGCCACCCTGGCCCAGGCGCTGTTCCCGGTGGGCGAGCTCACCAAGGCGGAGGTGCGCAGGCTGGCGGCGAGGCGGGGGTTGCGCACGGCGGCCAAGGCCGAGAGCCAGGACGTGTGCTTCATCCCCTCGACCACGGGCCGGCGGGCGTTCCTCGGGTCACGGATGGCGCTCCACCCCGGCCGTGTGGTCGACGCCGCCTCGGGCGAGGACCTCGGCAGGGTGGACGCCGTGGAGCTCGTCACCGTGGGCCAGCGCCGTGGGCTCGGGCTCGCCGGCGGAGGGGCGCCCCGCTATGTGGTCGGGGTGGACACCGCCACCTCGACGGTGCGGGTGGGCGACCCGGCGCGCCTGGTGGTCGACGGCGTAGACCTCGGGGACCTGCGCTGGTGCTCGGGCCCCGTGGAGGGGCCGCTCCTCGCCCAGTGCAGCGCCCATGGCACGCCGCGCCCGGCCACCGTGCGCGGGGACCGGTTGACCTGGTCAGCTCCGAGTCGTCGGGTCGCGCCCGGGCAGGCCGTCGTGCTCTACGAGGGCGACGAGGTCGTGGGCGGCGCCGTCGCCGTGGCCTGAGGGCCGGGCTTCCGGCGAGGCCGCCGACGGCGCTGAGGGAGGCGAGGCGGCAGGCGACGAGGGCCAGTGAGGCCGTCTCGCCGGTGCGGGGAGCCAGGGGTGCGCAGGGGCGGGCTCAGCGGACGGGGAGGCGGGCCGAGGCGGCATGGCGCAGCAGTGCGCCGGGCCGCACCGGGGCGATGAGGAAGGCCGACGCCCGTCGGTTCTCCGTGCTCGCCCGACCGGTGCGGACCGGCAGCGTCTCGGGCCCGGCGAGGCGCACCTCGACGACGAGGCCGACGGCCCGGGCGGTGAGGTCGAGGGCGGTGGTGCCCGCTTTGGCAGGGCCGATGGCGGCGACGGCGGTGCGGGGGAACAGGACCGGCTCGCCGAGCACCGCCCGGTCGGCGAGCACGAAGCCGGCGGGCACGAAGACCAGCCAGCGCCGGGCCAGGCCGTGCAGGGCGACGAGGGCCGCCCTGGCCACGAAGGCGCCGGCCACCACGGCGCCGGCGACGGGCCGCCCCTGGAGGTCGACGATCCGGCCCTCGATCGGGGGGCCCTTGTCGACCAGCCGGACGGTCGGCTCGCCCGCCCCACCGGGCTCGGGGAAGG
>WHTX01000190.1 GCA_009377505.1 Acidimicrobiia bacterium | reverse complement strand
CGGCGCGACACCGCCTATGCGTGGCGGGCGACGATGCCGGTCAGAGGTGCGCGACAGCGTCGGCGTCGATCTCCGCGGGCCGCCCGACGTGCTCCTCGCGCATCATCGCCGCCATGGTGGCGGCATCGGTGGAGCGGGCCCAGGTACGGCGCCCCTCGGGGGTCAGCGCGGCGACGAGCGCCACCTCGGGCCCCTCGTGGCCGTGCATCACCGTGTACGCCTCGATGGTGGCCGGGCCGACGTGGGTGGCGATGACCTCCCTGGTCGGGAAGCGGTCCACCTCCTCCTGCACGTCGGCATGGCGGAAGGGCTGGGCCGGCGGCTCGGTCGAGTAGATGCCGATGGCGTGCTTGGTGACGTAGCCCCCGTTCGCCGAGTTCAGCCCGACGGCGCCCGGGTCGGCCCGCAGCACCTCGGCCATAGCGGCGATGCCGTGGGTGACGTAGTTGTTCAGCGGTCCCCCGGCGAAGGGCAGCCCGCCGGTCACCGTGAGCCGGCGCTCGGTGCCCAGGCCCAGCTCGCCGGCGGAGATCTGTACGGCCGAGGGGAAACAGGAGTAGATGTCGGCGTGGGCGACGTCGTCGGGGCCGACCCCGGCGAGCTCGAAGCACCGGCGCCCGGCGGTGCGGATGGCGGGGGAGGAGTAGAGGTTGTCGCGGTTGGACACGAGCATCGTGTCGTGCGCGTCCGTGCCCGCCCAGGGGAAGACCCACCGCTCGCGGGCGATGCCCAGCGCCTCGGCTGTGCCCGCGGAGCACAGGATGAGGGCGGCGGCCTGGTCGAGGTCCCAGTTCGAGTTCATCGACTTGGTGTAGGGCCAGCCCACCATGCGGTTCTGCGGCGTGGGGGTGCGGATCTGCTCGGCGGTGAGGGGGGTGCGCACCCAGGCGTAGGGGTTGTCCACGGCCACGGCGTTGAAGTCGGCCCACAGCTCGGAGATGCGCACGGTGTGGTCCTCGATGGGCTCGCCCTTCGAGGCTCGTAGGGCGTTCTCGAACATCGGGTAGAGGTTCACCGGCATCTCGACGCCGCGCTCGGCCTCGAGCTTGGAGTTCATCGGGAGCTCCTTGCCGATCACCTCGGCCGCGGGCGAGCCGCTGTCGTCTGTGTAGGGGATCTTCTGTCCCGCCCTGCGGGCGCGGCGCCGGCTCCAGATGCCCTCGGCCCCCACGATGACGGCGACGTCGAGCCGGCCGGCTTGGATGTCGAGGCAGGTCTTGTTGACCAGGGACTGGGGCGTGTTGCCACCGTCGGTCGAGACCGCGGTCTGGGCGGGGTCGGCGCCGATGCGCCCGGCCACGATGCGCCCCACGTCCTGGTAGGGCCAGGCGCCCTTGACGACGCGGATGGCGTCCACCTTGGACAGGAGCGACGCGGCCCCGGCATCGGCGGCGGCGCGCTCGACGACCTCGGCCATCATCGCCGCAGGCTCGAGCGCGTCGGTGGGCTCGGCCGGCTTCTGGACGAGCTGGCCGACACCGACGAGGACCGGGGTTCGAGGATCGATCGCTGCCATGGCGCGTGCTCCTTGGGGGCTTGCATGTTCGGTTGGGGCGATTGGGGCGGTCGGGGGGTTCGGGCTGGGGCGGGACGGGCGGCGCGGGCGCGCAGCCGCGGGCTCAGAGGCAGAGCTCCGCCATGAGGCGCATGACCTGGGGCGAGCCGGAGACCATGAGCGTGGTCACACAGGAGGCCTCCCAGCGGGCGAGGTCGTCGCGGATCTTCTCCTTGGGGCCGAGGAGGGCGACGTCCTGGCACATCTCGAGGGAGACGAGCGCGGCCGCCTCGTCCTTCCGCCCGGCCAGGTAGAGCTCCTGGATGCGCAGGCAGAGGTCCTCGTAGCCCATGCGGGCGAAGACCTCGAAGTGGAAGTTGGCGCCCCGGGCGCCCATGCCCCCGATGTAGAGGGCGAGGTTCGGCCGGACCAGGTCGGCCGCCGCCTCGAGGTCGTCGACGGGCACGACGGTGACGGGGCACACCACCTCGAAGTCGTCCTTCGTGCGCCGGGCGCCCGCCCGGGCGAACCCGTCGCCCAGGGAGGCCTCGTAGAAGCCGTTGACCTCGTCCTTGGGGGAGAAGAACAGGGGCAGCCAGCCGTCGCAGACCTCGGCGGCGAGGGCGACGTTCCTGGGGCCCTCGGCGCCCAGGTAGATGGGCAGGTCGGCGCGGAAGGGGTGCACGGTGGGCTTGAGCGCCTTGCCGAGCCCGAGGCCCTCACGCGCCGGCAGGTCGTAGAAGTCGCCGTGGTGCTCGACCGGCTTCTCCCGGGCGACGACCTGGCGGATGACCTCGACGTACTCGCGGGTGCGGGCCAAGGGGCGGGGGTAGGGCTGGCCGTACCAGCCCTCGACGACCTGGGGGCCGGACACGCCGAGGCCGAGGATGAACCGTCCCCCGGACAGGTGGTCGAGCGTGATGGCGGCCATGGCCGTGGCCGTCGGCGTCCGGGCCGAGAGCTGGACGATGCCCGTGCCCAGCTTGATGCGGCTGCTGCGGGACCCCCACCAGGCGAGGGGGGTGAGGGCGTCCGAGCCGTAGGCCTCGGCCGTCCAGAACGAGTCGTAGCCCAGGCGCTCGGCTTCGAGCATGGCGTCGAGGGCGCCGGCCGGTGGGCCGGCGCTCCAGTACCCGGCTCCCGTGGCCAGCTTCATCAGGGCTCCCCACTCTCCTGCGCGCCGCCTGGTGCGGCGGCACCGAGTCGACGACGGCGTCAGGTTAGCCCCCGGGCCGGTGCGCCTTCCTTGCCCTGCGCCGGCCGGCTGGGCAGAGTGCCGGGGTGGCCCCCTGGCGTGTGCTGCTCGTCTCCACCCCCATCGGCGCGCTGGGCACGGGCCTCGGCGGCGGGGTGGAGCTGACCATCGCCAACGTGGCCCGGGCGCTCGGCGGGCGCGGGCACCACGTCGAGGTCGTGGCGCCGGCCGGCTCGCGCGCCGACGGCGCGGCCCTGCACGAAGTGGGCGGCGCGCCGCCCCCCTCGGCCCAGCGCGAGGGGCGCGACGCTCCCACGCGCATCCCCCCCGACAGCCTGCTGGCCAACATGTTCTCCCTGGCCCGGCAGCGCCAAGACGACCACGACGTGCTCGTCAACTTCGCCTACGACTGGCTGGGCTTCTACCTGACGCCGTTCTTCAGCACCCCGCTGGCCCACGTGGTGAGCATGGGCTCGCTGCTCGACACCGTCGACGCCGCGCTCGGGGCCGTGGTCCGCGACCTGCCGGGCCGCGCCGCCTGCCACACCCACGCCCAGGCGGCCACGTTCGCCTTCGGCGACGGCCTCCACGTGGTGGGCAACGGCCTCGACCTCGCCCACTACGAGGTGGGCCTGGAGCCCGAGGAGGCCCTGGCCTGGGTGGCCCGCATCTCGCCCGAGAAGGGCCTCGAGGACGCACTCGCTGCCGCCGCCCGCGTCGGCCTGCCGCTGCGGGTCTTCGGGGTGGTGGACGACGAGCCCTATTGGGAGGCGGCGCGCCGCCGCTACCCGGGCGCGGTGGTCTCCTACGAGGGCTTCCTGCCCACCGAGCGCCTGCAGGCCGAGCTGGGCCGGTGCCAGGCCCTGCTCGTCACCCCCCGCTGGGACGAGGCCTTCGGCAACGTCGTGGCCGAGGCCCTGGCCTGCGGCGTGCCCGTCGTCACCTACGGGCGGGGGGGGCCGGCCGAGCTGGTAGCTGACGGGGAGACCGGCTTCGTCGTGGAGGCGGGCTCGGTGCCCGCCCTCGTCGCCGGCATCGAGCGCGTCGGGGAGCTCGACCGGGCCACGTGCCGTCGCCATGCCGAGGCCGCCTTCTCCCTCGAGGCCTTCGGCGACCGCCTCGAGCGCTGGCTGGCGCCCCAGGTCGACGGCCCCTGAGCAGCCTCGCGGCGTGGAGCGGTCCCGCGACGGCCTTCCCGGGCGCGCCTCAGGCGGCGGTGGTGGTGGTGGTCGGCGCGCCCGCTGTGGTCGGCGTCGGGGCCGTGGTGGGGATGACGCCGGGGCCGCGGGTGGTGGTCGTCGGCGAGGAGGGGTCGCGGCCGTTCACGCTGCCGCAGATCGGGTCGAGGTAGTCGAACAGCGTGGGCAGCACGACGTCCACCGTCGGGGCGTCGGCCACGGGCGCCTTGCTGTCGTCGAGGGGCTCGGAGCGCAACTCCTTCATCTCCTCGAGGGCCGCCCGAGCGTCGGCGGGCACGTCCTCGGTGAGGTTGGCCTCGAGCCGCTCGATGAGGGTGAGGCGGGGGTCGACCCGGGGGGCGGCGGTGGTGGTCGGCCCGGCCTGGTCGAGGTTCGTCGACGGCAGGCGGGGCTCGCCCTGGTCCTCCTGGTCGGTGTACGCCGTGAGCGACTCGCACATCTGCTCGCGGGCGAACGCGGCCTCGTCGATCGTGGTGGTGGTGATCTGCGGGGCGTCGTCGTCACCCGAGCAGCCCACGAGGGAGCCGAGGGCGAGGGCGAGGGCGAGCAGGCCAGGGACGGTGGTGGTCATCCGCACCGACTACCTGTCGGCGTTCGACACGTTCCCTTGAGCGATTCTGCGGCGCGCACCAGGCCGTCGTCGTGCTCGCGAGCCTCTTCGGCGGCCGGCGGGGGGCGGCCCAGCCGATCGCCGGCGGCTCCCGGGACTTTCGCTTCGCTCGGACCCGAACGTCGCCGCCGTCGATGACCGGGCCGCCTTGCTGACCTCTTGCGCGCTCGGCGGTGGGCGGGGGGCGGCCCGGCCGATCGAGCCGCCGTGCCGAATCCCGCGCTCGGCCCGGCCCGGTCGCCGGCCACCTGGCCACGCAGCGTGCTTGCCGCAGCCGACGCCCGCATCCGAGTGGGTCACAGACCGGCACGTGGGAGGTGGGCGTGGAAGGCTCAGCCCATGTCGACCTTCGTGCTGGTCCACGGCGCCTGGAGCGGAGCGCACGGGTGGCGGGCTGTGCGCAGGTCGCTTGCCGGGGCCGGTCATGAAGTGTTCACGCCGAGCCTGACCGGGATCGGAGAGCGCGTCCACCTTGTCAGCCCGCAGATCGGTCTCTGCACTCACGTCCAAGACGTCGTCAACGAGGTCCTCTTCGAGGACCTTCAGGACATCGTCCTCGTCGGGTACTCGTACGGGGGCGCGGTCGTCACCGCCGCGCTTGCACATGTGCACGACCGGGTCCGTGAGCTGGTCTATCTCGACGCATTCGTACCTGCCGACGGTGACGCCGTCTCCGGTCGATCGGGACGAGTCCGGTCCACGGTCATGGGGCTCGATGAGGAATGGCTCGTCCCATCCCCCCCGCGCGCCGGTACGACGACCCGAACGAGGCCGCTTGGCAGAATGCCCGTCGGGTGCCGCACCCGGTGCGATGCTTCACCGAGCGCGTCCACCTGTCGCAGCCGGTCGAGCAGTACGGCTTCGGTCTCACCTACATCAGGGCGACAGCCGACTCACGAGACGCTCCCGGCGGCAACGCTTTCTGGGATGCGGCGGAGCGCGCGCGAGCATCGAGCCACTGGCGCTACCACGAGATCGAAACGAACCACATGGTCGCCAGCAACCGGCCGCAGGAGTTCGCCACGTTGCTCATCGAGATCAGCGAGACGCGCGTGTCCTGACGCCGGTCGACGACCGTCGCCGCTGTCGATGACCGGGCCGCTTTGCTGACCCCTGCTGGGCGCGCTCAGCCCGGGGCGCTGGGCGTCGGGGTTGCGGGCCCGGCGGCCAGGGAACGGGGGGCGATGCCGAGCATGGCCGCCGCCTCGTCGGGCGTCGCCGGGCGGCGGCCGAGTTGCTCGAGCAGGGTCACCGCCTCGTGCAGGAGCTCCACGTTCGTCGGCGTGCGTGGCCCCCCGTAGAACTCGAGCCCCAGGTGGAGGTGACCGCCGGCCTCTATGGCGAGCTCGGCCATGCCACTGCGGACCACGTCCCCGCCCACCACTGACACCGCCCACACGAGGCCCGAGTCGCCCAGCAGGTCGAGGTAGGCCTCGAGCGCAGCGGGAGTGGGGGGCAGCCCGAAGGGCGTGCCGGTGATCCCCCCCTCGGCGCACAGGTAGAGCTTGACGAGCGACGGTGGCAGCTTCCCGGCGCGATGCCACGCCAGCACGGTGCGCAGCCAGCCCGGCTCGTAGATGGCGATGCTGGCGCCCAGGCCGTGCTCGTGGCAGAGGGCGAGCTGGGCGGCGGCGTCGTCGAAGCTGTTGCGGTAGACGTAGCCACCCGCGGGCAGCCCGTCGCGGGTGCGGCCGAGGTTCACCGAGCCCGGGTCGCACAGGCTCACGCGCAGGACGCCGCTCGCCGCCAGGGGTGCGATGTGGTCGTAGCCGTTCACCCCGCCCCGCCCGAAGTTGACCGTCGGGTAGAGCAGGGCGTCGGGCCGCTCGGCCACGATCTCGCGCCAGGCCTCGAGGTAGGCCTCGGCGGAGACGTCCCCGGGCACGGCGACCGTGTCCACGTGGTTGTGCACGATGGCGGCGCCGGCCTCGAAGCACGCCAGCGCGTCGGCGGCGATCTCGGGCGAGGAGCGGGGCACGTTCGGGTTCCGGTCCTTGGTCGTGACCCCGTTGATGGCCGCCTCGATGATGACCGGCTCGAACATGTGGCACCCCCCTTGTCCTCGTGGGGACGCTAACCCTGATCCTTCATGAGGCTCGCGGCCAGGCCCCTGACCAGGACGGCAGCTGGTAGGGCGAGCCATGCTCGCGACTGGCTGACCAGCTCGAGCGAGCTCGAATGAAGGATTGGGGTTAATGCTTGGCCAATGCGGTGTTCGCCAAAGTTGGCGATGCTCACCTCCCGGGCCTGTTGGCTCGCGGGAAGCGGCAGCGGGGAGGGCCGGTCTGGGCGTCGGGGGCTGCCCGGCCTGTTCGCTCGTGGAAGGTGGCGGTGTCGCGGGCTGGTCAGCCGGCGGTGGGGAGCAGCATGCAGGTCGTCGTGGCGTGGGCGACGAGGCGGCCATGCTCGTCGGTGACTCGTCCCTCGCCCGTCGCCACCCGTCGCCCGCGGTGCACCACCGTGCCATCCGCGCGGAGCAGGCCCGACCCCGGTGCCACGCCGCGCGTGAAGTGGACGTTGAGGTCGAGCGTGGTGAAGCCCCAGCCCGCTTCGAGCGTCGTGAGCAGGGCGCAGCCCATGGCCGAGTCGAGCATCGTGGCAGCAATGCCGCCGTGGACCATCCCCATGGGGTTCGTGTGCGCCTCTCCGGGCCGCAAGGTGAAGGCCACGCGGCCCTCCTCGAGGGTGTCGACGTCCATGCCGATGAGGGCGCCGATCCCAGGGCGCCGGAGCTGGCCGGGCTCGCCGGCGAGGGCCCGGCGCAACTGCTCGAGGCCGGTCAGGGAGGCAATGTCGGCGAGGTCCGGGCTGCTCATGGGCCCACCTTCCCGTTGCATCACGCAACTTACCAGCCAGGCACGTGCGGGCCGTCAGGCTCGTGCGGCCGTCAGGCTCGTGCGGGCCGTCAGGCTCGGCGCCCTCCGGTCTGGGTGCGTTCGTGCCCCCGTCAGGCGGCATCCAGCGCACCCGGACGCCCGCGTGCGCCCCCACAGGCTGGGTCTGGGTGCGCCAAGTCCCGGTGAGCGGGGGCGACAAGCGCACCCAGACGCCCGGCCGCCGGCCCCTGCGGCCCACCGCACGACACCGCTCGCTCCGGGTGCACCCGAGCCCGGCCACCGGTACCAAGCGCACCCGGGCCCCCGCCGCCGGCCCAGCCGCCGCTGCCGCGGCTGCCGTCGCTCCCGCATGACCGGCGACGCAGCACTGGGTAGCCTCGCCCTGAGGCATCCACTGGCCGAGGGGACCGCATCGTGAGCAAGGCAACCTGGCAGGAGGCGTTCGACAAGGCGCCGAAGCGGGACGTGGACTTCGAGACGATGTCGGGGGTCCCGCTCGAGCCGGTGTACGGCCCCGGGGCCCCGGGGCCCGATGGCGCCGGCCCGGACGGCGCTGGGGCCGAGTACCCGGGCGACCACCCCTACACCCGCGGCGTGCACGCCTCGATGTACCGCTCGAGGCTGTGGACGATGCGGATGTTCGCCGGCTTCGGCACGCCCGAGGACACGAACGAGCGCTTCAAAGCGATCCTCGCCCACGGGGGCGACGGCCTCTCCACCGCCTTCGACCTGCCCACGCTCATGGGGCGTGACTCCGACGACCCCCTCTCCGAGGGCGAGGTGGGCAAGTGCGGCGTCGCCGTCGACACCCTCGCCGACGTGGAGGACCTCTACGCCGACATCGACCTCGGCAAGACCACCACGTCGATGACGATCAACTCGCCGGCCGCCGTCCTCTTCGCCATGTACGTGGCCACCGGCGAGAAGGCCGGCACACCGCGATCCCAGCTCGGCGGCACGCTGCAGAACGACATCCTGAAGGAGTACCAGGCGCAGAAGGAGTTCGTTTTCCCACCGCGGCCTTCCATGCGCCTGGTGCGGGACACGATCGACTTCGCCACGGCCGAGATGCCCCGGTGGAACTCGATCTCCATCTCCGGCTACCACATCCGCGAGGCGGGGTCGACGGCGGCCCAGGAGCTGGCCTTCACGTTGGCCAACGGATTCGCCTACGTCGAGCTGGGCAGGGAGCGCGGGCTCGACGTGGACGACTTCGCCCCTCGGCTGAGCTTCTTCTTCAACGCCCACATCGACTTCTTCGAGGAGATCGCCAAGTACCGCGCCGCCCGGCGCATCTGGGCGCGTTGGATGACCGAGCGCTACCAGGCCAAGAACCCCAAGTCGGCCACGATGCGCTTCCACACCCAGACGGCGGGCGTGTCCCTCACCGCCCAGCAGCCCGAGGTCAACATCGCCCGCACGGCCATCGAGGCGCTCGCCGGCGTGCTCGGCGGCACCCAGAGCCTCCACACGAACTCCTTCGACGAGGCGCTGGCCCTGCCCACCGAGAAGGCGGCGCGCATCGCCCTGCGCACCCAGCAGGTGGTGGCCTACGAGACCGGCGTCACCAACGTGGCCGACCCCCTCGGCGGCTCGTGGTTCGTCGAGGCCATGACCGACGAGATGGAGCGCCAGGCCGAGGAGATCTTCGCCCACATCGACGAGCTCGGCGACGGTTCCATGCTCGAGGGCGCCTACGCCGGCATCGAGAACGGCTACTTCCAGTCCGAGATCGCCGACGCCTCCTACCAGTTCGAGCAGAAGCTCAACCGGGGCCGGCGCACCCTCGTCGGGGTCAACGCCTTCACCGAGGGCAACGGCGACGCGCAGCCCGACCTGCTCCAGATCAGCGGCGAGCAGGAGATGGCCCAGATCAAGCGGCTCCAGGCCGTGCGGGCCGACCGCGACGACGAGGCCGTGGCCCGAGAGCTCGACGAGCTCCGCCGCCAGGCCGCCGACCCGCTCGTGAACCTCATGCCCCAGCTCGTCACCGCGGTGCGCACCTACGCCACCGAGGGCGAGATAATGGCCGCCCTGGCCGACGTCTTCGGCCGTTACGTGGAGCGCCCCGTCATCTGATCCATGGCCCGGTTGGGGGCGCCCACCCGGGCAGATGCGGCTACAGCCGCTGTTCGTCACCGCCGATAGTCCCTCACGTCAGGGCCACGGACACGTGGCCCGCGAGGAGACGACGGGTGATGGGCGAGCTGGACGAGGTCGTACAGGAATTCCTGGTAGAGAGCTACGAGAACCTCGACCAGCTCGAGCGTGACCTCCTGGCGCTCGAGGAGCACCCCGACTCGGTCGACACGCTCTCGAGCGTGTTCCGCACGGTGCACACGATCAAGGGCACCTGCGGCTTCCTGGGGTTCGGCAAGCTCGAGTCCGTCGCCCACGTGGGCGAGAACCTCCTCTCCAAGCTCCGCGACCGGGCGCTGCACCTGAGCCCCGAGATGGCGAGCGCCCTGCTCTCCCTGGCCGACGCCCTCCGGGAGATGCTGAACGCCATCGAGGACAGCGGCAGCGAGGGCAACCGCGACTACGCCGCCCTCGTCGACCGGCTGAGCCGCCTCAACGAGGGCCGCCCGGCACCGGCCGAGCCGCCCGCTGGCCCCGTCCCCGGCCCCGAGACGCCCGCGGCAACGCCGGCGATGGCCCCGGAGCCCTCGGCAC
>WHTX01000189.1 GCA_009377505.1 Acidimicrobiia bacterium | reverse complement strand
GATCATCGGTACGGCCATGGCCGTCGCCGGCGGCGCCGAGGTGGAGGACCTCGGGGAGGAGTTCCGCCGGGGTGACGCGCCCGCCGACGCCGGCCGCCACGGGGTCAAGCTGGTCATCCATGTCGGCTGCCTCGACGAGGTCGCCCGACGGATCGCCACGCTCATCGAGCACGATTCGATGGGACCAGGGGACATCGGCGTACTCGTGCCGACGAACCGCATGGTGAACCAGGTCGTCGCCCGGTTGAAGGCCGATGGGCTCGACGTGCAGGAGCTCGATCGGTACGACGGGCGGCCGACGCAGCGGGTGAAGGTCGGCACCTACCACCGCGGCAAAGGGCTCGAGTTCAAGGCCGTGTTCCTGCCCGGGCTGTCGAAAGGCGTCTACCCTCGCCCGCCGCGCGATACCGACAGCGTGGACGAGGCGGCCGAGGCGAACGACCTAGCGCTGTCCCAGCTGTTCGTCGCCATGACCCGAGCTCGGGACCTACTCGTCCTTCTCTACGACGGCGACATCTCGGAGGCGCTCGCCGGCGGGCTCGACCGCTTCGAACGAGAGAGCACGTGAGCGTGCGGAGCAAGGCACCGCGCAGCGAGCCGCAGGGAGCATGACGTGGACGTCTTCAAGCTGCGCAACGACCTCATCGAGCGCTATCGCGACTACGCCACGAGCTTCATGCGTATCCGCGACCAGCGCATCTACGAGCGAGTCACCGAGGCGCTGACCGAAGGCCGGCTCTGGCCGGACCCGCAGATCGGCCTCAACCCCGCCTTCCACGCCGGCGGCACCATCGACCAGCTCGTCGCCGACGGGCTGCTCCACCCCGACGTGGCCCCCGTCTTCCGAAAGGACAAGGCCAAGAGCGACGCCGTCGGCCGGCCGATGACGCTGCACCAGCACCAGCTCGACGCCATCCGAGCGGCCCGCGACGGGCACGACCATGTGCTCACCACCGGCACGGGCTCGGGCAAGAGCCTCAGTTACATGGTCCCCATCGTCGACCACGTACTGCGCACCCGGTCGGGCAGCGGCGTCAAAGCCCTGGTCGTCTACCCCATGAACGCGCTGGCCAACAGCCAGCTCGAAGAGCTCGACAAGTTCCTCAAGCGCGGGCCCTGGGGCCATCGGCCACCCGTCACCTATGCCCGCTACACGGGCCAGGAGGACGACGAGGCCCGCCAACGGATCCTGACGAACCCGCCCGACATCGTGCTCACGAACTACGTGATGCTCGAGCTGATCCTCACCCGCTACCGGGACCGCCGCCTGGTGCGCCACCTCGACCAGCTGCGCTTCCTGGTCCTCGACGAGCTGCACACCTACCGGGGCCGCCAGGGCGCGGACGTGGCCCTCCTCGTCCGACGGCTGCGTGAGGCGTCGGGGTCGCCGCACCTGCTCTGTGTCGGCACGTCGGCCACGCTCTCGACAGAGGGCAGCCACGAGGACCGCCAGGCGAAGGTGGCCGAGGTGGCCTCGCTGCTGTTCGGGGCCACGGTGCGCCCGAGCGAGGTCATCAGCGAGACGCTCGAGCGGGCCACGCCCGAAGGCGACATCACCGACCCGGTGTTCGTCTCCCGGCTCACCGCCCGGGTGGCGTCGGGCGCCCCGCCACCGGCCAGCTTCGCCGAGTTCGTGGACGACCCGCTGTCGGTCTGGATCGAGGCCCTGTTCGGCCTCCGGTTCGACGACGAGCGGCTCGTCCGGGCCACACCCCTCGCGCTCGACGGGACAGGCGCCGGGGCGGAACAGCTCGCCGAGGCGACGAAGCTCGACCTCGCGACCTGCCGGGACGCCGTCGAGCGGCAGCTGCTGGCCGGGTACGACGTGCTCAACCCGACGACGGGCTTCCCCGTCTTCGCCTTCCGGCTGCACCAGTTCCTCAGCCGGGGCGACACCGTCTACGCCTCCCCCGAAGCGCCCAAACACCGCTACCTCACCCTCAACCGCCAGCGCTTCTCCCCCGGGGACCGGGGCAAGGTGCTACTGCCGTTGGCCTTCTGCCGCGCCTGCGGACAGGACTACTACGTGGTCAGCCGCCGGCCCTCGGGTGACGGCACGGGGCTGGTCCCTCGTGACCTCGGCGACCAGACCGGCGAGCAAGGCGACGTCCCCGGCTTCATCTACCTGAGCGACGACCAACCCTGGCCCGACGACGAGGCGACCGTCTTCGCCCGGCTGCCCGAGGAGTGGTCCGACGACGCCGGCAAGCTCCGGCCGAACCGGCGTGACCAGCTCCCGAGGCGCCAGGTCGTCCGGCCCGACGGCACCCTCGACCTCGCGGCGGCAGCCCGGCAGGCTCCGCGGTGGGCTGGTGGACGCCGACGCCCTTCAGCTTCTGCATGGCCTGCGGGGTGTCCTACGCCGGCCGCCTCGGGCGCGACTTCACCCGGCTGACCACGCTCGGCACCGAGGGCCGCTCGACGGCGACGACGATCATGTCCCTCGCCGCCATCCGCTACCTGCGGGGCGAGCCCGACCTGGCCGATCAGGCGAAGAAGCTGCTGTCCTTCACCGACAACCGCCAGGACGCTTCGCTCCAGGCCGGCCACTTCAACGACTTTGTCCAGGTCACGCTGCTGCGGGCGGCACTGTGGCGGGCCGTCGACGCGGCCGGCCCCAACGGCCTCAGCCACGACGAGGTCCCCCAGCAGGTCTTCGACGCGCTCGGCCTGCCCTTCGCCGCCTACGCCCGCGAACCCGACCTGGTCGCCGCCGGCCGCAACGCCACGGACAAGGTCCTGCGCGAGGTGCTGAGCTACCGGCTGTACCGCGACCTCGCCCGGGGCTGGCGCCTCACGCAGCCCAACCTCGAGCAGTGCGGCCTGCTCACCATCGAATACGAGTCCCTCACCGAGCTGGCCAACGACGAGCCCCGGTGGGCCGGCTGCCACCCCGCCCTGGCCGAGGCGACACCGTCCACGCGGGAGTTCATCCTGCGGGTCCTGCTCGACACGATCCGCCGCGAGCTGGCCATCGACGTCGACGTGTTCGACCAGGGCCACCAGGAGGGCCTCGAGCGACGGGCGACCCAGTCGCTGTTCGGCCCCTGGGCGCTGGAGGAGGAGCGGCTCGAGTACGCCGCCGAGGTCGTCACCCGCCCCCGGGCCCGCAACGACCAGCGCAACCTCTTCCCTGTCGGCCCACGCGGCGGTTACGGCAACTTCCTGCGCCGCCCCAAGGCGCTCGGCGGCTACGGGAAGATCAGCTTGGACGAGACGACCGAGATCATCGACCAGCTCTTCGAGTGCCTTCGGGTCTACGGCCTGGTCCGTGAGCTCAGCACCGACGCCGACGGCCGGAAGCACTTCCAGCTCCCCGCGTCGGCCATGCGCTGGACGTCAGGTGACGGCACCCGTCCCTACCAGGACCACATCCGCATGCCCAACGCACCCACGGAGGTCATGCAGACGAACCCGTTCTTCGTCGAGCTGTACCGCAGCGTGGGCGAGGACCTGCACGGTGTCGAGGCCCGGGAGCACACCGCCCAGGTGCCCTACGACGAGCGCGTCGACCGCGAAGCCCGCTTCCGGACGGCCGAGCTGCCCGTCCTCTACTGCTCGCCCACCATGGAGCTGGGTGTGGACATCTCCCAGCTCAACGTGGTGAACATGCGCAACGTGCCGCCCACCCCGGCCAACTACGCGCAGCGCTCGGGGCGGGCCGGGCGTAGCGGCCAGCCGGCGCTGGTGTTCACCTACTGCTCGGCGGGGAGCAGCCACGACCAGCACTTCTTCCGCGCTCCTGAGCTGATGGTCGCCGGCCAGGTGGAGGCGCCGCGGCTGGACCTGGCCAACGAGGACCTGCTGCGCGCCCACGTCCACGCCGTGTGGCTGGCGGAGAGCGGCCTCGACCTGGGCAGTTCCATGCGCGACGTGCTCGACCTGGTCGACGACGTGGCCGAGCCCGAGCTGCTCCCGTCCGTCGCCGCCCACCTGCAAGACGGAGCCTCCCGAGCCAAGGCGAAGCAGCACGCCGAGCGGGTCCTCGTCGACCTCGACCCCCGGCTCACCCTGGCTCCCTGGTGGTCTGCCAGCTGGGTCGACGAGACGCTCGCCGCCATCCCGGTGCGCTTCGACCAGTCCCTCGACCGGTGGCGCTCGCTGTACCGGGCAGCGCTGCAGCAGGCGCAGGAACAGCAGCGGATCAAGCTCTCCGCCAGCCGCTCGGCGAGCGACCGCCGCCAGGCCGACCGACTGCGACGGGAAGCGGAGAACCAGCTGGAGCTGCTGCGCGCCGAATCGGGCAGCGGCCGCCAGTCCGACTTCAACACCTACCGGTACTTCGCCGCCGAGGGGTTCCTGCCCGGATACTCGTTCCCCCGCCTGCCCCTCTCGGCCTTCATCCCCGGCCGGCGGGGCCGCCACGACGCGCCCGAGTTCGTCCAACGCCCCCGCTTCCTGGCCATCAGCGAGTTCGGCCCCCAGAGCCTCATCTACCACGAGGGGGCCAGGTATCGGATCAACCGGGTCATCCTCCCTGTCGGTGACCTCGAAGGCGACGACGGCAGCCTGCTCACCACCCAGGCCAAGCGGTGCGAGGCCTGCGGCTACCTCCACCCGATCCCCGCGGCCCCCGGGCCCGACCTGTGCGAGCAGTGCGGCGTCGAGCTTCCCGCTGCTCTCAGCAACCTGTTCCGGCTCCAGAACGTCTCGACCGTTCGGCGCGACCGGATCACGTCGGACGAGGAGGAGCGACAGCGCAAGGGTTACGAGCTCATCTCCGGTGTGCACTTCGCCCGCCGCGAGGGCCGGCTCTCGGTCGACGAAGCGACGGTCAGCGTCGACGACGCACCGGTCCTGCACCTGGCCTACGGCGACACCACCACGATCTGGCGGGTGAACCTCGGCTGGCGCCGCCGCAAGGTCAAGCAGCAGCTCGGTTTCGTGCTCGACGTCGAGCGGGGCTACTGGGGGACCTCGGACGACGCCGAGGCCGACGACCCCCAGGACCCGATGTCCAAGCGCACGCAGCGCGTGATCCCCTACGTCGAGGACCGGCGCAACGCCCTGCTCATCACCCCCGCCTATCCCCTCGACGCCGAGACCATGGCCTCGCTCGAAGCGGCGCTGAAGGTGGCCATCCAGGTGGTGTTCCAGCTCGAGGAGGACGAGCTGGCCAGCGAGCCGCTACCGGGGCTCGACCGCCGCAACGTGCTGCTGTTCTACGAATCGGCCGAGGGCGGTGCCGGGGTGCTGCGCCGGCTGGTCGACGAGCCCGAGCTGTGGCGGGCGGTCGCCATCGAAGCGCTCCGCCGCTGCCACTACGACCCCGACACGCTCGAAGACGTCCAGGTCGGCGAGGTCAAGGCCTGCGAGGCGGCGTGTTACGACTGCCACCTCTCCTACCGCAACCAGATCGACCACCAGCTCCTCGACCGGTCCCGCGTCGCCCCCCTCCTCGGCGAGCTGGCCCGCAGCACCCTGGCCGAGGCCACCGCCACGACCAAGTCGGCCGCGCTCGACGCCGGGGTCGACTCGCCCCTCGAAGCGGCCTTCCTCGAGTACCTGAGGGCCGGCGGCTACCGCCTCCCCGACCGCAGCCAGGTGCTGTTCCCCGCCGCCGGCACCCGCCCCGACTTCGTCTACGACGCCGCCTGCGCCGTCATCTACGTCGACGGGCCCCACCACGATCACCCCGACCGCCAGCAACGTGACCGGGGCCAGGAGGAGGCCATACGCGACGCCGGCTACCGCGTCATCCGCTTCGGCCACCGCGACGACTGGGCCCAGCTCGTGGACACCTACCGCTCCGTCTTCGGGGACGGGACAGCCTTCGGAGAAGGGACCTCATGAGCTTCGCACCCGGTTCGCTCGTCAACGCCAGGGGGCGTGAGTGGGTGGTGCTGCCCGAGTCGGACGACGAACTGGTCATGGTCCGGCCCTTGGGCGGCACCGCCGACGAGGCCACCGGCATCCTCAGCGCACTCGAGAGCGTGACCGCAGCCAGCTTCGCCCTGCCCGACCCGGGCCAGCTCGGCGACTACCGCTCGGCCCGGATGCTGCGCGACGCGCTGCGCCTGGGGTTCCGCTCCAGCGCCGGACCCTTCCGCTCGGTGGCCAAGATCGCCGTCGAGCCCCGCCCCTACCAGCTCGTCCCCCTGCTCATGGCCCTCAAGCTCGACCCCGTCCGGCTGCTCATCGCCGACGACGTGGGCATCGGCAAGACGATCGAGGCGTCCCTCGTCGCCAAGGAGCTGTTGGAGCAGGGCGACGCCGACAAGCTCGCCGTGCTGTGCCCGCCGCACCTGGCCGAGCAGTGGCAGGCCGAGCTGGCCTCCAAGTTTCACATCGACGCCGAGCTCGTCCTCGCCTCGACCGCCGCCCGTCTGGAACGGGGCCTGGCCGTGGGCCAGTCGATCTTCGATGTCTACGACCACGTCATCGTGTCCGTCGACTTCATCAAGTCCGATCGGCGCCGCGACGACTTCATCCGGGCGAGCCCCGACCTGGTCATCGTCGACGAGGCCCACACCTGCGCCGACTCCGGTGACGGCTCGGCCGCTCGTCACCAGCGGCACTCGCTGGTGAGTGCGCTGGCCAAGAAGGCCGAACGGCACCTGATCCTGGTGACGGCCACCCCGCACTCCGGCAAGGAGGGCGGCTTCCGGTCGCTGCTCTCGCTGCTCGACCCGGCCTTCGCCGACCTGCCCGACAACCTGTCTGGGGAGGCCAACCGCGGCCACCGCGACCGCCTGGCCCAGCAGCTCGTCCAGCGCCGCCGCTCCGACATCCGCCACTACCTCGACGCCGACACCGCCTTCGCCGACCGCAAGGACTCCGAGGTCACCTACCACCTGTCGGGCGCCTACCGGGCGTTGTTCGACCAGGTTCTCGCGTACGCCCGCCAGACCGTGCGCGACACCACGACAGGTGCCCGCCAGCAGCGGGTGCGCTGGTGGTCCGCCCTGGGGCTGCTCCGCGCCCTCGCCTCCAGCCCTGCGGCGGCGGCGGCGACCATGCGCACCCGGGCCACGACCTCGGATGCCGACAGCGACGCTGCCGTCGACGAGCTGGGCCGCCAGTCGGTGCTCGACCTCGACGAGGCGGAGGACGCCGTCGACGTCGTCCCCGGCAGCCAGACCGAGAGCGCCGAGTCGACGCTGGCCCGGCGGCTGCGCACCCTGGCCGACCAGGCGGACGCGCTGGGCGGGGACAACGACGCCAAGCTGCTCGGCCTCGTCGACATGGTCGCCCGGATGGTGAAGGACGGCTTCCACCCCATCGTCTTCTGCCGGTTCATCAACACCGCCGACTACGTGGCCACCGAGCTGCGGGCCCGGTTGCCCAAGCGGCTCGGCGTCGAGGTCGACGCCGTCACCGGCCGGCTGCCCGCCGCCGAGCGGGTGGCGCGCATCGACGCCCTGGGCGAGCACGACACGCGGGTGCTGGTGGCCACGGACTGCCTCAGCGAAGGCGTCAACCTCCAGGACCGCTTCTCGGCCGTGGTCCACTACGACCTGCCCTGGAACCCGACCCGTCTGGAGCAGCGGGAGGGCCGGGTGGACCGCTTCGGGCAGCGGGCACCCGAGGTGCGGGTGGTCACGTATTACGGGGCCGACAACCAGATCGACGAGACGGTGCTCGAGGTGCTGCTCCGCAAGCACCGGGCCATCCGCGGGGCGCTCGGCATCTCCATCCCCATCCCGGGCAACACCAACGACGTCATCAACGCCCTGGCCGAGAACGTGCTCCTGCGCTCTGACGGGCCGATCGAGCAGCGCCTCCCCGGCTTCGACGACTTCCTCCGCCCGGCCACCGAGCAGCTGCACCTCGAGTGGGACTCGGCCAAGGAGCGGGAGCAGCGCAGCCGCTCGCTGTTCGCCCAGAACACGATCGACCCCACCGAGGTCGCCGCCGAGCTGCTGGCCATGCGCGAGGCCATCGGGTCGGGGGCCGATGTCGCCGCCTTCGTCACCCAGGCCCTCACCGCCCACGGCGCGGTCGTCGGGCCCGACGGCAGCGGGGTCGCCATCGACCTCGCCGAGGCACCCCGCAGCGTGCGGGACGCACTCGCCCTCCCCGGCGACCCGAGCACGCTCCGGGCCCGTTTCGAGCTCCCCGTGCCCGACGGCGTGACCGCGCTCTCCCGCACCCACCCCGCGGTGGCCGGGCTCGCCGGCCACGTGCTCGACACCGCCCTCGACCCGAAGCTCGACGGGCGAGCGGCCCGCTGCGGCGTGATGCGGACCCGAGCCGTCGAGCGGCGCACCACCCTGCTGCTGTGCCGGTTCAGGGTCAACCTCGTGGCCGAGACGAAGCTCGGCGAGCAGCCGATGCTGGCCGAGGACGCCGCCCTGTTGGCCTTCGCCGGGCCGCCGGAGTCGCCAGCCTGGCTGCCCCTGGCTGCGGCCGAGCAGCTGCTGACCGCCACACCGTCCGCCAACGTCGGCCCCGACGCGGCGCGAGACCTGGTCGCCGAGGTGCTCGCCGCCGAGCCCGCATGGCGGGGCCAGCTCGAGGCCGAGGCGCATGCACGGGCGGCCGCCGTCGCCGAGGCGCACGCACGCGTCCGTGAGGCCGACCGCCGCCGGGGAGCGCCCGGCGGGTGCGGGTCAGCCCGCAGCTGCCGGTCGACGTGGTCGGCATCTACCTGTTCCTCCCGGGAGGTTCGGCATGAGCGCCATCACGCTCGTCAGCGTCGGGGGGCTCCTCCCCCGTGACCTGCTCGACCGGGTCACCAGCGGTGACCAGACCGTGCCGGGGACGGGACCGACCGACTACGGCCTGGCGCCTGGCGAACGGTTGAACGACGCCATCACCCGGTCGTGGAACCGCCTGCGGGGCGTGTGGGCGTCGTTCCGGCGGGCCGAGGCCTTGCTGCCGCCGTCGGAGCAGACGGCGACGTCGGTGACGCGGGAGCGGTGGCTTCGCCCGCTGTTCGACGAGCTCGGCTTCGCCGGCCTGCCGCTCGCCCGAGGGCTGCACGTCGACGGCAAGGACTACCCGATCAGCCACCACTGGGGCAGCACGGTGCCCATCCACCTGCCAGGTGCCCGGGTGGCGATCGACCGGGCATCCCGCGGCGTCCGAGGCGCCGCCCGCAGCTCCCCCCACGGGCTGGTGCAGGAGTACCTCAATCGGTCGGAGTCGTGCCTGTGGGGCATCGTCTCGAACGGCTTGGTGCTGCGCATCCTCCGGGACAACGCCTCGCTCACCCGCCAGGCCTACGTCGAGTTCGACCTCGAAGCGATGTTCGATGGTGAGGCGTACAGCGACTTCGTGCTGCTGTGGCTGACGTGCCACCGCACCCGCTTCGACGGTGAGCCACCCGAGAAGTGCCTGCTCGAGCAGTGGAGCGCCGAGGCGGCGTCGGCGGGCACCCGGGCGCTGGACAAGCTGCGAGAAGGCGTCGAGCAGGCGATCGTGGCCCTGGGCGAGGGGTTCGTCGCCCACCGCGACAACGGAAAGCTGCGCCAGGCGTTGCGCAGCGGCGAGGTGTCGACCGAAGAGCTGCAGCGTCAGCTGCTCCGGGTCGTCTACCGACTGTTGTTCCTGCTCGTGGCCGAGAGCCGCGACCTGCTCCTCGACCCCGAGGCGAGCGAGACGGCGAAGATCCGCTACCACCGCTTCTACTCGGTCCAGCGAATTCGGGCGCTGGCGGCACGTCGGCGGGGCACGCCGCACGACGACCTGTGGGCGTCGTTGACGGTGACCATGGACGCGCTGGCGGCGACCGGCGCGCCAGCCATCGGCCTGAAGCCGTTGGGGAGCTTTCTCTGGTCGCCGGAGGCGATCGCCGCGCTGGCCGGAGCGTCGCTCGACAACCACCACCTGCTCACCGCCGTGCGCCACCTGTGCCTGGTGTACGACAAGGACGCCAAGGTGCCGAGGGCGGTCGACTACCGGAACCTCGGGGCGGAAGAGCTGGGCTCGGTCTACGAGTCGCTGCTCGAGCTGCACGCCCAGGTCGACGTCGACGCTCGCACATTCACCCTGGCGACGGCGGCGGGGAACGAGCGCAAGACGACCGGCAGCTACTACACCCCGGACTCACTGATCCGGGTCCTTCTCGACTCAGCGCT
>WHTX01000188.1 GCA_009377505.1 Acidimicrobiia bacterium | reverse complement strand
CACGCCCTCGGTGACGGCCTGGGCGGCCACTCGGGGCGCCAGGCCCTCGCCCAGGGCGTCGAGGCGCACGGCCACCGCTCCGTGGCGCTTGCAGGCACGGGCGGCGACGGCCGCCGCCCGGCGCAGGCTGGTCGGCCCCAGGGTGTCGTCGGGCCCGAGGCCAACCGCGACCACCAGTGGCCCCCCATCGTCAGGGGCGACGACCTGCACCTGGTCGGCCTTGGCCTCGAAGCCGAGCCGGCCGAGCAGGTCGACGTCGAGGCCGCTGTCGGCCAGCCGCCCAGCGGGGATGGGCACGACCACAGCACCGAGCCCGCCAGCTCGGGCATCGTCAGGGAGGTGGTCGGCGTGGGTGACGGAGGCGGGCACGCGGGACACGGTATGGCCCGGCCAGCGCGCCCGCCACGCTGTCGGGCGTCACACCGTGCGGGTGCGGAGGGACTCGCCCTCCTGCCAGCGGGCCAGCGTCCAGCACAGGTCCGACAGGCGGTTGAGGTAGGGCACCACTTCGGAGGGGGGCGGGGCGGCCCGTACCGCCAGGCGCTCGGCGCGCCTGACGACCGTGCGGGCCAGGTCGAGGTGCGCGGCCACCAGGTTCTGGCCGGGCACGACGAACTCCTTGGGCGGCTCGAAGCGCTCGCTCGCCTCGTCGATCAGCGCCTCGAGCCCGGCGACCATGTCGGCGGTGACCAGGGTCTGGCCCGGCGTCAGCTTGGCACGGTTCTCGGGCAGGGTGGCGAGCTCGGCCATGAGCACCCACAGCTCGCCGCACAGCCGGGTGAGCAGCCGGTCCAGCTCGCCCCCGCGCTCGCACGTCGCCCGGGCCATGCCCAGGGTGGCCTGCGCCTCGTCAACGGTGCCATAGGCCCACGGCAGGGGCGAGTCCTTGGGCGCCCGGCCGCCGTACAGCAGGCCGGTGGTGCCGTCGTCGCCCTTGCGCGTGTAGACCTTCACGGCGCCACGTTACCCACGGTGGATCTCACCCAATTTCGCCTACGTAGCGCCTACCGGGCTGCCGATAGCGTGGGCCTATGGCTGACTTCCTGGAGCTGGTCGAACGCGGAGTCGTCGTCTACGACGGGGCGACCGGCACCTACATGCAGGCCAAGCACCTCACGGCGGAGGACTTCGGCGGGCCCGTGTTCGAGGGCTGCAACGAGATGTTGAGCGTCACCCGTCCCGACGTGGTCCGCCAGATGCACCGGGACTACTTCGACGCCGGGGCCGACATCGTCGAGACGAACACGTTCGGGGGCTTCGCCATCCCCCTCGGCGAGTACGGCATCTCCGAGCGGGCCTACGAGCTGTCGGCGACGTCGGCCGCCCTGGCCCGCGAGGTCGCCGACGAGGTCACCGCCCTCGACCCCTCCCGGCCGCGCTTCGTCGCCGGCTCCGTCGGCCCGGGCACCAAGTTCGCCACCCTGGGCAACATCCGTTACGCGGAGCTGCGCGACGCCTACGAGGTGCAGTGCCGGGCGCTGCTCGACGGCGGCGTGGACGTCATCCTCATCGAGACGCAGTTCGACTTGCTGGGCCTCAAGGCGGCGATGAACGGGGCCCGCCGGGCCATGCGGGCCGTCGGCCGCGATGTGCCCATCCAGGCCCAGGTCACCATGGAGCTCACCGGGCGCATGCTGCCCGGCACCGAGATCGGCGCTGCCCTCGCCGCCATCGACCCGCTGCGGCCCGACATCCTCGGCATCAACTGCGCCACCGGCCCCGCGGAGATGGGCGAGCACCTCCGCTACCTCTCCCAGCACTCCCGGGTGCCGTTGTCCTGCCTGCCCAACGCCGGCCTCCCCTCGGTGGTGGACGGGCACATGCACTACGACCTGACCGCCCCGGAGCTGGCCGAGTACCACGCCCGCTTCATCACCGAGTTCGGCGTCCGGGTCGTCGGCGGGTGCTGCGGCACGACCCCCGACTACATCCGCCAGCTCTGCGAGCGGGTCAGGGCGCTCACCCCGGCCGAGCGGACGGTCAGCCACGAGGCTGGTGCCACCTCCATCTACTCCTTCACGCCCTTCGCGCAGGACAGCGCGTTCCTGATGATCGGCGAGCGCACCAACGCCAACGGGTCGAAGAAGTTCCGCGAGGCGATGCTGGCCGCCGACCTCGACACCTGCGTGGCCATGGCCAAGGACCAGGTCAAGGGGGGCGCGCACGTCCTCGACGTCTGCGTGGACTACGTGGGCCGCGACGGCGCACAGGACATGGACGAGATCGCCCAGCGCTTCTGCACCCAGTCGGCGGTGCCCCTGGTGCTCGACTCCACCGAGCCCCAGGTCATGGAGGCCGGGCTCCAGTGGATCGGCGGCCGGGCCATCCTCAACTCGGGCAACCTCGAGGACGGCGAGGCCCCCGGCTCCCGCCTCGACCGGGTGTTCAGCCTGGCCAAGGAGTACGGCGCCGCCGTCATCTGCCTGCTCATCGACGAGGAGGGCCAGGCCCGCGACGTCGACTGGAAGCTGCGGGTGGCGCACCGCATCCACGACATCGCCACGGAGCGCTACGGCCTCGAGCCCGGCGACCTGATCTTCGACGCGCTGACCTTCCCGCTGTCCACCGGCGACGACGACCTGCGGGGCGACGCCATGGCCACCATCGAGGCCATCCGCCGCATCAAGTCCGAACTGCCCGGCACCTTCACCGTGCTCGGCCTGTCCAACGTCTCCTTCGGGCTGTCCCCCGCCGCCCGCCACGTGCTCAACTCGGTGTTCCTCCACGAGTGCGTGCAGAACGGCCTCGACGCGGCCATCGTCCACGCCAGCAAGATCCTCCCCCTCGCCCGCATCCCCGACGAGCAGCGCGAGGTCTGCCTCGACCTCGTCTACGACCGGCGCCGCCCGGCGGAACCCGCCACGGGCGCCCCGGCTTATGACCCGCTGCAGAAGCTGCTCGAGGTGTTCGCCGACGTGAAGGTGGCGACCGCCGTCAAGGAGGACCGCACGGACTGGCCGCTCGAGAAGCGCCTGTCCCAGCGCATCATCGACGGCGACCGCGAGGGCCTCACGGGGGACCTCGACGCTGCCCTGGCCCAGGGCATCCCCGCTCTCGGCATCATCAACGACGTGCTCCTCGACGGCATGAAGACGGTGGGCCAGCTGTTCGCCTCCGGCGAGATGCAGCTGCCCTTCGTGCTGCAGTCGGCCGAGACCATGAAGATGTCCGTCGCGCACCTCGAGCCCCACCTCGAGAAGGTCGAGGGTTCGACGTCGAAGGGCCGCCTCGTGCTCGCCACCGTCAAGGGCGACGTGCACGACATCGGCAAGAACCTCGTCGACATCATCCTCACGAACAACGGCTATGACGTCCACAACATCGGGATCAAGGTGTCGATCGCCGAGATGGTGGAGAAGGCCCTCGAGGTGAAGGCGGACGCCATCGGCATGTCCGGCCTACTCGTGAAGTCGACGCTCATCATGAAGGACAACCTCGAAGAGCTGAACAGCCGGGGGCTCGAGCACATCCCCGTACTGCTCGGCGGCGCCGCGTTGACCCGCAGCTACGTGGAGCGCGACCTGCGCGACGTGTACACCGGGCGGGTCTTCTACGGCAAGGACGCGTTCGAGGGCCTCCGCGTGATGGACAAGCTCGGTGAGATGCGCCGCACGGGCGTGGACGACCCCGAGTTCGGACGGGTGCCCACAGGCCGGGTGATCCCCAGGCGGGAGCGGGTCGACCCCTTGACGCTCGAGCTGCCCGACCGCTCCCCCGTCGTCGCCAACGACAACCCGCTCTTCGTGCCGCCCTTCCTGGGTTCCAAGGTGGTCAAGGGCCTGGCCATCGACGAGATCGCCGGGTGGGTGAACGAGACGGCTCTGTTCCGCAACCAGTGGCAGTTCCGCCCCGAGTCCACCGGCGACAGCACCGAGAGCGACGAGGAGTTCAAGACCCGCATCCGGCCGATCTTCCGCGAGCAGCTCGCCCTGGCCAAGGAGTCGGGGGTGCTCGTGCCCCAGGTCGTCTACGGCTACTTCCCGGTGAACGCCGAGGGCGACGAGATCGTCGTGTGGAAGGACGACGACCGCTCGGCGGAGTGGATGCGCTTCGGGTTCCCCCGCCAGACGAAAGAGCCCTTCCTCTGCATCTCTGACTTCTTCCGCACCGTCGAGTCGGGCCAGCCGGACTACGCCGCATTCCACATCGTGAGCATGGGCCACACCGTGTCCGAGCGGACCGCCGAGCTGTTCGCTGCCAGCCACTACCAGGAGTACCTCCTGCTCCACGGCATCGGCGTGGAGCTGGCCGAGGCCCTTGCCGAGTACTGGCACGGCCGGGTCCGCGCCGAGTGGGGCTTCGGCGACGAGGACAAGGCGGGCCTGCTCGGCCTGTTCCGCCAGGAGTTCCGTGGCGGCCGGTACTCGTGGGGCTACCCGGCGTGCCCGGACCTCGAGGACAACCAGAAGGTCGCCGAGCTGCTCGACGCCGACCGGATCGGCGTCACCTGCAACGAGGACACCTCGTTCCAGTACCAGCCCGAGCAGACCACCTCGGCCATCATCTGCCACCACCCCCAGGCCAAGTACTTCGTAGCCCGCTGACCCCGCCGGCTCGACCGGTCCCGGCGGCCGACCGGGGGCGATGGCGGGCCTGCAGCGAGGGCGGCGGGCGGCGGAGCCAGCGCCGACCCAGGCTTCCCGGTGCCAGCGCCCGGCGCGCTCGACCTGGCAGGGCCGATCTTGCAGCCACGAGCGCGCCAACCTGCATCCCCCGCTGCCAGTGCCCGGTCCGCCGGCCGGCGCGGGCAGAGCGAGGTCGGCTGGCTGCGGCGCCACACCCCCGGGCGCCACACCCGCGGGCGCGACACCCCCGGGCGCGACGCGGACCGGGGCCACGTCCGCCGATAGGGTGACGGCGGCGGGCGGCCGAGTCGTGGCCGGCGCGCCCCATCCGGGACACGTCGGAGAGGAGCGGGCGTGCAGATGGCGAGAGGCGGGCCTGGTCCCCGCCGTCGTGGACGACGGGGCACCGGCCGAGGTCGGCGCCCCGGGCATTGGTTCGGTGCTGCCCTGGTCCCCCTGCTACTGGCTGCCCCGTTGAGCCCGCCGGCAGGCGGTGCGCCGACCCCCAGCCTGGCACCGGTCCCATCCCCTCTCAGCAGCGCGGACCGGACCGGCGAGGCGATGACGGAGAGCCGGCCCGTGGACGCGACGGCACCCCTCGGCGTCGTCGAGGTGGCCTTGGAGGCCGACGCCGCCACCCCGGGCTCGGCCGAGCTCGGCCCCGTAGCGCTGGCCGGCGACCCGGGCGGTGGCGCCGCCGCCGCCGCTACCCCTGGCCCCACCACGATGCAGGTCGTCGAGCGCGCCGAGGGGCTCGAGCGCTTCAGCCTCCTCGGGGCGAGTTGGCAAGGCGGCGACGAGGCCCACGCCGCGGTGCGGCTCCTGCGTCCCGACGGGACGTGGTCCGATTGGCAGGAGCTGGCCCACGGCGCCGGCGCCGGGCCCGACCCGGCCGCCGAGCCCGGCGAGCCGTCCGAAGGACAGGGCCAGGGGGCCAGCGAGCCCCTGTGGGCGGGCGCGGCGGTGGGCTACGAGCTGGCCACCGAGGGTGCCGCTCCCGCCGCGCTGACCGTGCACCTCGTACGCCTCGCCCCCGGCGACGCCCCGGCCGGCCCCGCCGCGCCCGTACCCGGCGCGGCCTCGGCCGGCACACCCTCGCTCCGTGCTGCCGGCATCCCGGCCTCGACGGAGCCGCCGCTCTCCTCGGGCCGCGTCGGCCCGCCGCCGATCATCGAACGCGCCGGTTGGGGTGCGCGCCCCGCGCCCCGCGGCTGGGACGCCACCGACGACGTCGAGCTGGCGGTCGTGCACCACACCGCCGACGTCGGCCCCTACGGCTACGCCGCCGAGGACGTCCCCGCCATCCTCCGCTCCATCCAGGCCTACCACCTGGACGCCCTGGGCTGGGGGGACATCGGCTACAACTTCGTCGTCGACCGCTTCGGCCGCATCTGGGAGGCCCGCGACGGCGGCCTCTCCAAGCCCGTCATCGGCGCCCACGCCAGCGGGTTCAACACAGGGAGCGTCGGCGTTGCCGTCCTCGGAGACTTCTCGGCCGTGGGCGGCGACGCCACCATGGTCTCCGCCCTCTCCCACGTCATCGCCTGGAAGCTGTTCCTCAGCGGCTCCGACCCGATGACGGGGGCACGGGTCATCGCCCGCAGCACGGACCTCTACCCCGCGGGCACGCTCGTGGGGCTGCCTCGCGTCGTCGGGCACGGCGACCTCAACGCCACCGGCTGCCCGGCATTGCTGCGTGGCCTCCTCGACGCCGTGCGGGCCGAGGTCGTCGCCCGCTACGCCGCCATGGTGGGCGGGACCGACGTCGTCCCCGGGGACGGGCCCGCCGGCCCAACCGGCGCCGAGCCCCTCGCCGGGGACTTCAACGGCGACGGCCGCATGGACGTGTTGTGGGAGCAGGCCGGGGAACAGGACAAGGTGCTCTGGTACGGGCAATCCTCGGGCAGCTTCGCCACCCAGGTGATCGCCGCCGACCCCGCCCTCGAGCCGTTCCTCGGCGACTTCGACGGCGACGGGACCACCGACGTCTACTGGTGGACGGCGGACGGCGACCACGACGCCATCTGGATGGGCCAGCAGAGCGGTTGGCCGAACCTGCGGGCCCAACCGGTGAGCGGGGACCGGGTGCCGGTCGTCTTCGACGGCGACGGTGACGGCGACGACGACATCGTCTGGTACGACCCCGACAGCGGCTCGGCCTCGGTGTGGACGAGCCTCGGCCCCAACGGCTTCCGGGAGCGCGAGGAGCGCACCGAGCCCGATGCCGAGGCCATCGTCGTGGACCATGACGGCGACACCCAGGACGACATCCTCTGGTACCGCTCGGGCACCCACACCCACGAGGTGTGGATCTCGACGGGACGACTCGGCTTCAGGGCGGTGGAAGCCGCGTTCCCGCCGGGCCTGGCGGCGACGGTCGGGGACTTCGACGGTGACAGCACCGAGGACCTGCTGCTCACCGGGCCCGGGGGGACGACGATCTGGTGGCAGAACTTCGCCACCGCCACCTCGCTGCCCGTCGCCGGCCCCTTCGAGGCGGCGACGGCGGACATGACCGGCGGCGGAAAGCACGACATCCTGCTCTCGCGCGCCGACGGCGCCGTCGTCCATTACTACGGCAGCGCCGACCGGGTGCTCCCCAGGGTCGACCGGTGGATCTCGACCCCAGAGAGCGAGCCCGTCGTCGGCGACATCAACGGCGACGCCCGGGACGACGTCCTGTGGCTCCACCCCGACGGGAGCACCGAGGTCTGGATGGCCGCCTGAGCAGCTCCCCTGACGGCCTGGTCGCCTCGTGGCCCCAAGGCCGCGCCGCCCCGGGGTGTCAGCTGCCGTAGCGCAGCGGCGCGCCCGCGCTCCAGGCCAGCTGCTCCTCGCGCTGGTCGAAGTGGACCCGCTTCCACGTCACCGCCACGGCCTCGTCCCCGGACTTGTCGACGAGCAGCTCGAACATCGCCCGGTTCGTCTCCTCGCTCGGCCGGGCGAGCAGCTGGAGGAAGGCCTCGGCCGCCTCGTAGGTCTCGAGCATGCGGGGCTGCCAGCGGCCGAACACCCGCTCGTTCTCAGCGTACTCGCCGGTCATGCCCGTGCGCACGAACGGGTACATGACCGAGTACGCGCTGACCAGGGGGGCCGAGCGGCCGAGGTTGACGGCGAGCACCTCGGGCAGCTGCAGGACCGCCCAGTTGCTGAGGGCGTAGCCGGGCACGCTCACCCCCGGGTCGATGGCCTGGCGCGACGAGATGTAGACGAGCTGGAGAGGCTCCTCGTGGTAGACGGCCTCGCCCGCCCACAGGTGGGTCATGGCCAGGAAGCCGTCGATCTTGGTGTCGAGGACGAGGCGGGACTCCTCGAGGTTGTCGATGAAGTGCTGGCGGACCCGGGCGCGGCGCTGGGCCATCGACTCGCCCTCGACCTCCTTGAGCGCCCGGCCGAAGGAGTAGCCCTTCTCGGTGAGCCCCGAGTTGCAGATGACCAGGTTGGGGGGCAGGCCGCCGAACTGCTCGATGACGTAGCTGCGCGTCGACCACAGGTCGCCCATGTTGGTCACGTCCGCCTGGAGCGGGAAGGCGGCCACGCCCTGGGCTTCGAGGGCGGCCACGAGGTCGAAGCCGTCCTTGTAGGAGCGGTGGAAGTGCACCCCGACCGCGGCCGCCCCGTTCAGCCCTGCGGCCAGGGCGAATGACTGCCCGAGACCGCCGTCCTTGCCGGCCCCCGTGATGAGCACCCGCTTGCCGGCCACGCCCGCGCCGAGCGGCTCGTCGTAGCGGAACGAGGTGGGGTCGACCGTGAACGCCATTGGGTTACTCCCGGGTAACGAGCCTCTTGCGCGGGTCAGGGTAGCCAGCGCGGCCGCGGCCCGCCGCCCGGGCCCGGCGCCGCCCGGCCCGCTCAGATCCGGGTGTCCCGCCCCGCCCAGTAGGGGTCACGAAGGCGGCGCTTGAAGATCTTGCCCGAGTCCTCCCGGGGCAGGGCGTCGACGATCTCCACCACCCGGGGGACCTTGTAGCCGGCAAGGTGCTCCCGCACGAAGGCGCGCACCGCGTCCGGGCTCACCGTCGCCCCGCCGTCGGGCTCGATGTAGGCGGCGAGGGCCTCGCCGAACTCCTCGTCGGGGATGCCGAACACGGCGCAATCGGCCACGCCGGCCATGCCGACGAGGGCGGCCTCGATCTCGGCCGGGTAGATGTTCACCCCGCCGGAGATGACCATGTCGTTGCGCCGGTCGTTGAGGTAGAGGTAGCCGTCGTCGTCGAGGTAGCCGATGTCACCGCAGGTGATGAGCTCGCCCTTGCCCGCGCCGGCCCGCTTGGCCGGGTCGTTGCGGTAGGTGAAGTCCGGCCCGCCGACCATGCGCGTGAAGACCTCGCCCGAGGCGAAGGGCGGCAGTTCGTCGCCGTCGTCCCCGTAGACCTTCACGACGGCGCCGTCGAGGGCCTTGCCGACCGTGCCCGGGTGGGCGAGCCACTCATCGGAGGAGCACAGCACGACGGCGCCCGACTCGGTGCAGCCGTAGTACTCCCAGATGACCGGGCCGAACCACTCGATCATCTCCCGCTTGACGTGGGCCGGGCACGGGGCGGCGGCGTGCACGACGAAGCGCAGCGAGGACAGGTCGTAGCGCCGCCGCACCTCCTCGGGCAGGGCCAGCAAGCGCACGAACATGGTGGGCACCATCTGCACGTGGCTGATCTGGTGTGCCTCGATGAGCTCGAGCAGTTCTGTCGGGTCGAAGCGAGGCATGAGGACCGTGAAGGTGCCGAGTGCGGCGGCGGTGACGGCGTAGGCATTGGGCGCCGAGTGGTACATGGGCGCGGGCACCACGGTGCGCACGCCCGGGACGAGCCCGAAGACCGTCTCGAGCATCCAGCGCTGCTTGGCCGTCTGATCCGCGCTGGGCGAGCGGCGCTCGACGCCCTTGGGGCGGCCCGTCGTGCCCGACGTGTAGATCATCGAGCCCGGGCTGGGGCGGGGCGGGCTGGCGTAGGGCGCCTGGGCGGCGAGCCAGTCCTCGTAGCGGGTGGCCTCGGCCGGGGCGGCGGCGTCGTCAGCGGGCACCCGGTACGCCTCGGCCAGCTCGGGCGGTGTGTCCACGACCAGGGTCGTGACCCCTGCGGGGACGGCGTCGGCCACCTCGGCCAGCAGGTCGGCGTGGATGACGAGCACCCGGGCGCCGCAGTCGCCCAACAGGTAGCTGACCTCGTCGTCCCGCCAGTGCCAGTTGACCGGGGTGGGGATGCCGCCGAGGGTGGCCGTGGCCAGGGTGACCTCTACGAAGACCGGGTCGTTGCGCAGCATGAGCGCCACGCACTGGCCCGGCTCGACGCCGAGCGCGTCGAAGCCGCCGGCGGCGAGGCCCACCCGTCGCTGGAGCTCGGCCTGTGCCAGCCAGCGGTCCCCGGACAGCAGGCCGTTCTCGTGGCCGCTCGGGCGGTTCGCTCCGCTGATGGGTTTACCTTCCATCACAGAGGCCTCCGCCGGGGAACGCTTGCTTCGCTTGT
>WHTX01000187.1 GCA_009377505.1 Acidimicrobiia bacterium | reverse complement strand
CCACGTCGCACCCCTTCCCCTGCCGGAGGTCGCGGAGGCTACCGTGCGGGCGCCGGCCCGTGGCGGCCGGCGCCGAGGAGGGGGCCAGCATCGCCGTGAGCACGTTCGACCCGCAGGACTTCACGCCGTGGCCGAAGGGCAACCAGTTCGAGGACTTCAGCGAGGGCCAGGTGCTCGAGCACCATTGGGGCCGGACCATCAACGCCGGCGACAACTCGCTGTTCTCGGCGGCGATGCTGCACTTCAACCCGCTGTACTTCAACGCCGCGTACGCCCAGGCGCTCGGCCACCCGAGCGAGGCGGTCAACCCGATGCTGGTGCTCTGCACGGCGGTGGGCATGTCGGTGGAGGACCTGTCCGAGGCGGGCGGGCCGTTCCTCGGGGTCAACGACTGCCAGTTCCACCGGGCCGTCTACCCGGGCGACACGATCTCGTGCCGGTCGACGGTGCTGGCCATGCGGGAGTCGGCGTCACGGCCCAAGGAGGGCATCGTCACCTGGCAGACCGATGTCTTCAACCAGCGCGACGAGCTGGTGCTGAGCTACACGAGGACGAACCTGTCCGCCAAGCGGGGGAGCCCACGCGCTGACGGCTCCAGCGGGTCGGGACGGGGGGCGTCATGAGCGGGCCAGCGGCGTGGGGCGAGCCGGCGGGGACGCGCTACCTGACCCCCGACCGGATCGAGCTGCAGGCGGCGGCGCGCGACTTCGCCATGACCGTCGTCCTACCCCTCGCCGACGAGCTCGACAAGGTGAAGGGCGAGTTCCCCGACGCCTTCCTCCAGGACCTGGCAGCGCGGGGCTACTTCGGGATCATGACCCCGGCGGACTACGGGGGCATGGGCCTGGGCGTGTTCGAGTACTGCATCATCTCGGAGGAGATCGCCCGGGCGTGGATGTCGGCGGCGTCGATCATCGCCCGGGCCAACGGGATGGGCGTCGGCGTCGAGGACCCCGAGCGCCGGGCCGAGCTGTCACGCCGCCAGGTGCGGGGCGAGTGGATCGGCGCCGCCGCGCTGTCCGAGCCCGGTTCGGGCTCGGACCTGGCCAGCGTGGCCACCCGCGCCGTCGACGAGGGCGACCACTGGGCTCTCTACGGCGAGAAGCGCTGGTGCGGCAACGCCCTGCGGGCCGACTTCGTCCAGGTGCTGTGCCGCACCCGCGACCCCGAGCCTGGAGAGTCCCGTAGCCGCGGGCTGTCCACCCTGCTGTTGGAGAAGGAACGCGGCTCGTTCCCTGCGGGGCTGACGGGCGTGGTGATCGACAAGATCGGCTACCACGGCTTCCTCACCTGGAACCTCACCTTCGACGGGGTGAAGGTGCCCAAGGAGAACGTCCTCGGCGGCCGGGCCAGTGCGGCGGCCTCGAAGGGCCCCGAGAGCACGAGCGGCGCCTACACGATGGCCGGCGGTGAGGGCCGGGCGTTCAAGGCGGTCGAGCAGGGGCTCAACGTGGCCCGGGTGCACACCGCGTCCCGGGCGGTGGGCCTGGCCCGGGCAGCGGTCGAGGACTGCATCGCGTACGCCCAGGAGCGGGTGCAGTTCGAGCACCCCATCAGCGACTTCCAGGCCATCCGCTTCAAGATCGCCGAGATGGCGGCGCAGGTGGAGACGTGCCGGGCCTTCTACCACCAGGTCGCCCAGATGATCGACGACGGGTACCCCTGCGAACGGGAGGCGGCCATGTGCAAGCTGATGGCCACCGAGATGGCCGTGCGGGTGACGGGCGACGGCATCCAGGTGCACGGTGGGAACGGCTACACCACCGAGCGCGCCGTCGAGCGGCACTGGCGCGACGCCCGGCTGACCACGATCTTCGAGGGCACCAGCCAGATCCAGCTGAAGATCATCTCCGACCGCCTCCTGCCGCGGAGCCCGCTCGGCTGAGGTCTTCCTGCCGTGCTGGCTAAGGTCCCCGTTGTGACCGAGACCACGGGGCGGACGCTCGCCAGCTACACGGGGACCGGCAACTACTTCGAGGACTTCGAGGTCGGCCAGAAGATCCGCCACGCCCGGGGCAAGACCGTGGGCGAGTTCGACAACCAGATCATCACGAACCTGGTCATGAACACGGCCCACAGCCACTTCAACGAGGCGGCGATGGCCCGCAGCCCGTGGGGCACCCGCCTCGTCTTCGGCCTCGTCACCGGCTCGCTCACCATCGGTCTGGCCACCCAGGACTGCGCCGAGAACGCGCTCGCCGAGCTCGGCCTCACCGGGCTGCGCTTCGTCTCCCCGGTCTTCCACGGCGACACGATCTGGGCCTTCAGCGAGGTGCTCGAGACGGGCGACGCCCCCGACCGGGACGACGCCGGCATCGTCCGCTTCAAGCACTTGGGCATGAAGACCCCCGAGGGGGGTGGCGAGGAGAAGCTCGTCTTCGAGGGCGAGCGCACCGTGCTGCTCAAGCGCCGCTCCCACTGGGGAGCCCGGTGACGGCCACCCCAGCCGACCTCGTCTGTCCCGAGAAGAGGATCTGACCAGCATGGCCACCACCGCCACCCGCCCCAACCGCCTGCGCCGCTCCGAGCTCTCCGTCCCGGGCACCTCGGCGAAGATGATCGCCAAGAGCGCCACGTCGGATGCCGACCTCATCTTCCTCGACCTCGAGGACGCCGTCGCCCCCCAGGAGAAGGAAGCCGCCCGGGCCCCGGTGATCGAGGGCCTGAACGGGCTCGCCTGGGGGAACCGGGTGCGGGCCGTGCGCGTCAACGGCACCCACACCACCTGGTGCCACGACGACATCATCGAGGTCGTCACCCAGGCCGGCGCCAACCTCGACGTCATCATCATCCCCAAGGTCAAGGCGCCCCGGGACATCTGGTTCGTCGACACCCTCCTGGCCCAGCTCGAGGCCAAGCTGCGCCTCCCCCACCGCATCGGGCTCGAGGCCCTCGTCGAGGAGACCGAAGCCCTGGCCTGCGTGGAGGACATCGCCCGCTGCTCGGACCGCCTCGAGGCCCTGATCCTGGGCGTCGGCGACCTCTCGGCCAGCCAGGGCATCCGGGCCGGCCACATCGGCGGCGGCGACGGGGACCGCTACCCCGGGGACATGTGGCATTACGCCCGCAACCGGATGATCGTTTCCTGTCGCGCCGCCGGCATCGACGCCATCGACGGCCCCTACGCCAACTTCCGCAACGGGGACGCGTACCGCAAGGAGTGCATGTGGGCGACGACGCTGGGCGCCGTCGGCAAGTGGTGCATCCACCCGAGCCAGATCGAGATCGCCAACGACGTGTTCGCCCCGTCCGGGGACGAGGTGTCCAAGGCCCGGGAGGCCATCGACGCCGTGCGGGAGGCCGAGGCCCGCGGCGACGGCGCAGCCAGCCTCGACGGCATGATGATCGACGCGGCCACGGCCCGCATCTTCCAGGTGACCATGGACCGGGCCGACCAGATCGCCGCCAAGGGGGCCTGAGCCGGGCGGACGGCGCCGGCGTCAGACGTGGCGAACGGGCTCGGCGAGGTGGCCGAGCTTGTCGGGATTGACGACGATGTCGATGGCGGTCACCGCGCCCGGCCGCGTCTCGAAGACGACGGCGAAGCGCGGCTCGTGCAGCGAGCCGATCACGATGGCGGCGTGGCCGTTCACCAGGGCCTGGTGCACCTCGGTGCCGACGGGGGTGCGACGGACGAGGTTCACGAGGAAGCGAGCCACCCGGGGCGCGGTCACGACCGGGTTCCGGGCCGCCCGGTGTCGTGGCCCGCCGTCGCTGGTGAGGACGACATCGGGATCGAGCAGGCCGATCGTGCGGTCGACGTCACCGGCGCCGACGGCGGCGACGAGCTCGGCCACGATGTCCTGGTCGTGGGGGCTGGGTCGCGCCCGGCGCTCGTCGCGCACCCGCTTTCGTGCCCGACTGGCGATCTGGCGGCACGCCACCTCGGAGCGGTCGACAGCAATGGCGATGCCGGCGAACGGCTCGCCGAACACGTCAGCGAGCAGGAACACGACCCGCTCGACGGGCTCGAGTCGCTCGAGGACGGCGAGGAAGCCGAGGGTGAGGGACTCGGCGAGCTCCGCCGCCTCCTCCGGGCCCGGGGCGTCGACGCGGATCGGCTCGGGCAGCCAGGGGCCCACGTACTCCTCGCGCCGCCGCTGCTGCGCTCGCAGCCGGTCGAGCGCCGCCCGGCTGGTGACCGTCGTCAGCCACGCAGCCGGCCGCTCGATCGCCGCCTGGTCGGCCGCCTGCCAGCGCAGCCACACCTCCTGCACGACGTCCTCGGCATCGGCGAACGTGCCGACGACCCGGTAGGCGATGCCGAGGAGGCGAGGCCGCTCCGCCTCGAAGGGGCCGACCCCGACAGGGGCGCCGAGGGACATGGCTCTCACGCTAGGCCTGATCTTTCATGAGGCTCGTGGCCATGCCGCTGGCCTGGACGGCACCTGGTCGGTTGAGTGATGCGGCCGACTGGCTGAGCAGCTCGAACGAGCTCGAATGCAAGATCGGGGCTAGGGCCTGCGCCCTGCTGGCGAGGTCCGCCGCCGCGGCGCCGGCGGCCCGCCCGCTGGCCAGGCTGGCATCGGCCAGGTGGCCGACAGGCCCGACCCAGTCCCCGGCGAGGTAGACGCCCTCGGCCCCCGTCGCCGCCATGCCGGGCCTCCCGGCGAGCCCGCCCCGGGCGGGCGTGGCCACGGCGCTGCAGGTCACCATGCCGGCCAGGAAGCGCTGCGTGGCGACGTCGTCGTCGGTGATGCCGGCGCGCCGGGCGAGCTCGTGCAGCGCCGGGCGGTCGAGCTCCGCCGAGCGGGCGCCGTAGCGCATCACCTGCACGACCGCCCCACCGGCGGGGGCCAGGTCGGCGGGCGGGCAGTGCGTCGAGAGGTACAGCGGCTCGTCGGCCCCGAAGATGATCGGCGGCTCAGGGGCCCGCCGGAGCCCGAGGTCGAGGCAGGCCGCGGTCGAGGCAGGCCCGAGCTCGCCCCAGCCTGGGTCCGTGGGCAGCAGCGCCCGGCAGGCGGCCGGGCTTCCGGCGGCGAGGACCACGGCCGAAGCGCGCACCGCCCCGACGCCACCGGCGTCCGTGGTCACGAGCCAGCCCTGTCCGTCCCGGCTGAGCCCCGTGGCCCGGGCGGTCCTGGGCTGGAGCCCGCCGGACAGGGCGTCGACCAGCTGCTGCCAGCCCCCGTCGAGATAGCGCACGTTGGGCTGGCGCAGCTGGCCGACGACGACATCTGCGCTGATCGACGCCATGTCGTCCGCGTAGGTGGTCACCCGGGCCAGCGTGCGGAGGACGGCGTCGGCGTCGGGGCGGAGCCCGAGGTCGTCGAGCCAGTCGGCTCCGGACCGATGGCCCAGCTCCTCGAGGTCCCACTTGCCGAGACGTCCCAGGACGGTGGCGAGCTGCCCGCGGGAGCGCAGTGACAGCCACCTCGAGCTGGCGAGCGAGGCGGCGCTGGCCGGCAGCTGGCGGAGCTCCCCGTCGACGAGGAGGCGCCCCTCGCCGGTGCTGGGCGGCCCGCCGGTGGGCTCGATGCCGAGCTCGCGGAGGACGGCCATCCCCGCCCCGCCCGTGTAGAGGGCGTGCGGCCCCTGGTTGAAGCGGTACCCGTCACGCTCGGTGGTGTGGGCGCGGCCGCCGGGCGGGCCGTGGGAGAGTACGGCGACGCGGTCGCCCTGTCTCGCCGCGGTGGCGGCGGCGGTGAGCCCGGCGAGACCGGCACCGACGACGGCGACGTCGACGTGCTCGTCGGCCGGGGAGGTGGCGAGGTCGTGGTTGGTGGCCATGCCTTGTCGACGTCGGGCGAGGCCCGTTTGTGACAGGCCCGGCGAATCAGCTGAAGAGACCCTCGCCGATGCGCTCGGCCACCTCGGCCTCCTCGAGGCCCAACAGCTCGCCCGCCACCTCGAAGGTGTGCTCGCCCAGGTACGGCGAGTGCACGTAGGCGAGCTCGATGGGCCCGCTCCCGTCCCGTAGGACGGCGGGGAAGCGATCGGTCTGCTGGCTCCCCCAGATCGGGCTCTCCATCTCGACGATCCAGTCACGCTGGGCCAACTGGGGGTCCTGGCTGGTGAGGTGGGCGGCGTCCTGCACCGGGTAGGCGGGCACGCCGACCTCCTGCAGCGCCATGGCTGCCTCCTCCGCGCCTTGGCTCGCGGCCCAGGCGGTGAGCAGGCGGCCGACCTCGGGCCGTCGCGCCCGACGCTGCTGCACGGTGCCCAGGCCCGGCTCCGCGACGCCCAGCACGCCGGCCAAGCTGGACCACTCGGCGTCGTCCCGAGCGGTCACCGCCAGCCAGCGGTCGTCGCCCGTGCGCACCACGTCGTTGGGCACCGGGTCGGAGAACGCGTCCCGCGTCCCCGCGGCCACCGCTTCGCGCCCGTTGGCCAGCCAGTCGAGCAGCGCAGGACCGACGAGGTAGCTGCCCACCTCGAGCTGGGAGAGGTCGATGAACTGGCCGACGCCACTGTGGCGACGAGCCTCGACCGCGGCCAGCACGGCGAACGCGCCGGCCAGGCCGCTGGCGTGGTCGTTGAGCGCCACCCCCGTGCCACAGTCGAGCCGACCCTCGGGGCCGGTCAGCGCCGTGAGCCCGCACAGGGCGTGCACGGTCGGGGCGAAGGTCACGTAGTTCCGCCACGGCCCGTCCGTCCCCGCCCCCTGCATGGCCACGTAGATGAGCCGGGAGTTCCAGGCCGACAGCTGGTCCCACCCCGCCCCCCAGCGGTCGAGCACGCCGGCGGAGAAGTTCTCGATCACCACGTCGGCCTGTTCCACCAGGCGACGGAGCACGTCGGCCGCCCCGGGCCGGGACATGTCCAGGCAGAGGGACCGCTTCGACCGGTTCCACATGGGGAAGTAGGGGAAGTCGTTGGCGTGGGCGCCCGCGGCCCGCACCTCCGTCTGCACCTTGACCACGTCCGCGCCCAGGTCGGCCAGGGCCCGGGTGGCGAACGGGCCGGCGAGCACGTGGGTGAAGTCGATCACCCGCAGCCCCTCGAGCGGCCGGCCCGGACGACCCGGCCCGCCCGGTCCTGTTGCCCCCGGGCCCCCAGCGGCGGGGCGAGCCGCTGAGCCCCAGCGTTCGAGCACCTCGGAAGCGGCGACCGGGGCGGCGGGCGGCGGGGCGGGCGGCGGGCAGGGAGTGCCTGCGAAGCGGGCGAGCGGCCCCGGCAGCCGCACCTCGGGGGGCGCGCCCGCCACCGGCCGGAAGAAGCCACGGTGCAGGTGCTGGGGGCACTCGGCCACCTGGGGCACGGTCAGCACCTCGCCGAAGGGCACGTGACGCGCCTGGCCACCTTCGAAGAGCTCGGTGGCGTCGGAGCCGAGGGCGAACTCGTGCAGCGCTTCCATGAGCCGGGGGATGAGGGCCAGGTCGCCTGGGGTGTCCGCCGGCAGGTCGGTGAGCAGGCCATGCTCCTGCATCCAGGCGATCAGCTCGGGCACGCCCCCGGCGCTCGGGGAGACCATGCACCAGCCCCGGGCGCACTCGACGACCTCATAGGCCTTGACCCAGTGCAACGACCCCTGGCGCGCCGCCACCGGGGCGCCGAGCCCGGCGAGCACCTCGGGGAACCACCAGAACATGAGCAGGTGCTCCGAGCAGGACGCCACCACCTGCTGCAGGGACAGGTCGGCGTGCAGCCCCGGCCCTCCCGCCCGCACCCTGGCCAGGCCGGCGAGGGCGCAGATGGCGGCGTAGAAGCCGCCGGCGTTGCCCATCTGGCGCCCCCAGATGGCCACCGGCTCGTCGGGGAAGCCGTTCACGGACAGGATCCCGCCCGCCGCAGTGGCCACCAGGTCGCTGGCCTGCCACGCGGCCCGGGGCCCGGACGCGCCGAAGGGGGTGAGCGACACGTGCACGAGGGCGGGGTTGCGCTCGGCGAGGGCGTCGGGCCCGAGCCCGAGCGACTCGAGCCGACCCGGGGGCTCGCCCTCGAGGAGGATGTCGGCGACGGCCACGAGCCCGACGAACGCCTCGCGCCCGGCGGCGGTGTCGAGGTCGAGGGGGGCGGCGGTGGTGCCCCCGTCGTACCACCAGTCGAGCAGGCCGCCGGGCACGTCGGCCATGGCTGGGCCCGCCTCGCCCGGCCGGAGCCGGACGACGTCGGCCCCCGACTCGGCCAGCAGCTTGCCGGCGAAGCGGCCCAGCTCGTCGCTCAGGTCGAGCACGCGCACCCCGGCGAGCGGCCCCTCCCCCATGTGTCCCCCTCCTTCTGTCGACCAGGCTTTCCGGCCGATCGACCAGGTCCTTCGGGCCGTCCGGCGCCCGACGTTACCGCCGGCGCCAGCGGGCCGCGCCCCGCCGCACCGCCCCCAGGCGCCCCACGCCGCTGGGCGCCGGGCCGCCAGCTACCGTGCCGCCATGCGCTTCGACAACCGGGTCACCCGCCTCCTGGGCGTGGACGTCCCCATCGTGCAGGCCCCCATGGGCTGGATCGCCCGGGCCCAGTTGGCGTCGGCCGTGTCCGAGGCCGGGGCCCTCGGCATCATCGAGACCTCGTCGGGCGCGCTCGACGAGATCAAGGACGAGATCCGCGCCATGCGCGACCTGACCGACAAGCCCTTCGGCGTGAACATCGCCCAGGCCTTCGTGCGCGACCCGAACATCGTCGAGTTCGTCGTCGACCAGGGCGTCCGCTTCGTCACCACCTCGGCGGGGTCGCCGACCAGGTACACCGCGCCGCTCAAGGAGGCCGGCCTCACCGTCTTCCACGTGGTGCCCACCCTGCACGGCGCGCTCAAGGCAGTGGAGGCCGGCGTCGACGGCCTCGTGGTCGAAGGCGGTGAGGGCGGCGGGTTCAAGAACCCCCGCGACGTAGCCACGATGGTGCTGCTGCCCCTCGTCCGGTCGCGGGTCGAGGTGCCCATCATCGGGGCGGGGGGGATCGTCGACGGCGCTTCGATGGCGGCGGCGTTCGCTCTCGGCGCCGAAGGGGTGCAGATGGGCACCCGCATGGTGTCGGCCGCCGAGTCGCCGGTGCACGAGAACTGGAAGCGCGCCATCGTCGCCGCTGCGGAGACGGACACGGTCATGCTCAACCGCCACACCTCCCCGGCGTTGCGCGCCCTGCGGACCGAGCGCAGCGAGTCCCTCGAGTTCGCCAGCGAGGGCAACGCCATGGCGCTGCTCGGCAACGCCCTCGACCTCTACTTCGGCGGCGACATGGAGGCCTCGATCGCCCTTTCGGGCCAGGCGGCGGGCCGCATCGAGGAGGTCCTGCCCGTGGCGGAGATCATCGAGCGCACGGTGGCCGAGTTCGGCGAGGTGCTCTCGGGCCTGGTGGACAGCTACCTGGCCGGCGCCCCGCTGGCCCCAGCAGGAGGCTGAGACGGGGCCGGGCACGTGCAGGGCCAACGTGTACCCGGCCAACGTGTGCTGGCCGGGTGGGTCAGACCCGGGCGAGCGTCTTCAGCTCGGCGATGACGTCGGGCGTGAGGACGGGGCCGGCTCGCGCCACGAGCAGGGTCATCTCGTAGGCGATGAGGCCGATCTCTCCGTCCTTGTCGGCGAGTACGGCCAGCGCCGCCGAGGCGCCGAGCGAGGTCACGAACAGGAAGCCGTTGCCGAACTCGATGATCATCTGCTCGACGCCGTCGCCCTCGAGGCAGCGGTCCGCACCCTGGGCCAGGCTGACGAGGCCTGACACGACGGCACCGAGCTGCTCGGCACTGGCCCGCTCGAGGCCGCCCGAGTTGGCGACCAGCAGCCCGTCCGAGGACACGGCGATGGTGTACAGGACGCCCGGGGTGTCTTCGACGAAGGCGCCCAGCAGCCAGTTGAAGTTCTCGGCCTCGGGGCTCGTGCTGCAGTCGTCGCTCATGCCCGCTCCTCGTCCCGTCCGTCCTCGGGGTCGTCCTGGCCCAGCTCGATCAGCGCCTCGGCCGTCGCCCGGCCGGCGCTGAAGCGGTCGAGGCGCGCCCGTCGTGCCTCGGCCGAGGGCTGTGCGTCCCCCGCGTCGACGTCACCGGCCTGCTGTTCGGCCTCGGCCTGGGCGCGCCGGCCGAACGCCGAGGCGCTCGCCGGGCGGGTCGGCTCGGCCCAGCTCGCCCCCGGGACCCTCCGCTCGAGCCCGGCGGCCGCTTCGGCCGTCC
>WHTX01000186.1 GCA_009377505.1 Acidimicrobiia bacterium | reverse complement strand
GGCTGAGCTCGTCGGCGACGCTCGGCCGCGGCGGGCTCGGCGCGGCCGAGCGGCTGAGCTCGTCGGCCACGGGCGCCCTCGAGGGCGCGACGGTCGTGGCCATCCCCCCCGCCGACCGGTGCTCAGGCTGGCAGCAGGCGATGGCCTCGGCGGTGGAGCGCGGCGGCGTGCGGGCCAGCGCCTTCGGCCACAGCGCCCTGCGGGTCGCCACCGGCGAAGCCGACGCCGCCGTGCACCTCGCCGGCGGGCCGTGGGACATCGCCGCCGGGGTGACCATCGTCGAAGAAGCCGGAGGGCGCTTCAGCGACCTCTACGGCGGCCGCCGGCTCGACACCCGCACCGCGCTGTTCACCAACGGGCACCTCCACGACGAGGTGTTGGCCCGGGCCACGGCCGCCGCCTCACCCCCCGAGCTGCGCAGCTGATGCCCGACGGCGGGAGGCACGACGAGGGAGACCTGCCGGCCGGCGACTTCTCGGCGTGGATGACCGAGATGCGTGGCGCGCTCCGCGGCGAGCACGGGGCCGACGTGCCCTGCGGTGGCTGTACCGCCTGCTGCACCTCGTCGCAGTTCGTCCACATCGGCCCCGACGAGGCCGACACGCTGTCCCACGTACCCGCGGCGCTGTTGTTCCCCGCGCCCCGGCTGCCCCGTGGCCACGTCCTGCTCGGCTACGACGAGCACGGGCGCTGCCCCATGCTGGTCGACGACACGTGCTCGATCTACGAGCACCGCCCCCGGGCCTGTCGCACCTATGACTGCCGGGTCTTCCCCGCCGCCGGGCTCGGCGTCGACGACGACAAGCCCCTCATCGCTCGACGGGCACGGCGTTGGCGGTTCAGCCACCCCACCCGGGCCGACCAGGCCCGCCACGACGCCGTCAGGGCGGCCGCGGCTTACCTCCAGGAGCACGCAGGCTCGCTACCGAGGGGCGCCGTGCCGAGCGATGCGACCAAGCTCGCCGTCCTCGCCGTCGAGCTCCACGAAGCCTTCCTCGGGCGCGACGGGGGAACGGGCGAGGCGACGGTCGTCGAACCGGGCCCCCGAGAGGTCCAGGTCGAGCTGGGGCGCCGCTGGTAGTTCCCTCGGATGGCGGCGGGGCGGGGCGGGACTTGCAGCCAGGGATGCGGAGACCTGCGTTCTGAGCTGCTGGTTCCTTGACCACCCGCTAGGGCCCAGGCTCGAGGACGACGTCGAAGGTGGCCTCGCCGCCGCCCATGTCGACGACCAGGGACGAGCGCACGCCGAACACGGCGTCGCTGTCGAGGTGGGCGCTGCCGGCGTCGAAGGCGTGGGTGGTGAGCGTCTTGTAGCCGGGCGCGGCGACGACGAAGTGGACGTGCGCCGGTCGCCAGGCCTCCCGGCCCGCGGCGGCGAGCAGCCGCCCCACCGGCCCGTCCTTGGGGACCTGGTAGTCGACGGGGCGGACGGTGCGGAAGTCGTAGCGGCCGTCGTCCGTGGTGCTGAACACGCCCCGCAGGTTCATGGGGGCCTGGTTGGCCTCGTCCTGCACGTCGTAGAGCCCGTTGGGGGCGGTCTGCCACACGTCGAGCGTGGCCCCGCCGATCGGCTCGCCGCGCAGGGTGCGCACCGCCCCGTGCACGAGCAGCGGCTCACCCCCGAGCTCGCTGTCCACGATCGAGGAGCCGTTGGCCCGCCGCGGCGCGCCCGGCACGTGGAAGGGCCCGAGCACGGTGGGCTCGGTGGCGCCGTCGAGCTGGGCCTGGGCGACCATCTCCACCAGCATCGAGACGCCCAGCGTGTCGGAGAGCAAGATGAACTCCTGGCGCAGGTCGTCGCAGCGCTGGCCGACGGCGGTCAGGAACTGCACACCGGCCAGCCACTCCTCCCGGGTGAGCCCCACCTCCTCCACGAAGGCGTGCAGGTGGCGCACCGCCGCCCCCAGCACCTCGACGAGCCGGGCGTCCTGGCCGCCGGCGAGGCTGGCCTGCACCTCGGCGAGGTGCTGGGCGGGGGTCATGTTCAGTGCGGTCACGGCGCGCTCCTCCTCGGTCGTCGGCCTCCAGGACACTAAGTGGCCCGCTCGGCCGCCCAGGCGAGTAGGGCCGACACCTCGGGCAGGGCCGTCCCGGTGTCCTGGACGCGGCCCAGGTACACGGCACCGGTGGCGCCGTCGATGGTGATCTCCTCGCCGGCTTCGACCCTGCGGTCCCCGAAGCGGACGTGGTCCTCGCCGACGACGAGGGCCTCGGTGCCCACCACGGCCGGCTTGCCCCACCCCCGGGCCACCACGGCGGCGTGGCTGGCCAGCCCCCCACGGGCGGTGAGCAGCCCCACGGCCTCGGCCATGCCGGCCACATCCGCCGGTGACGTCTCGGGCCGCACCAGGATGGCGTCGACCCCCTCCACCCCGTGCTCGACCGCCGCCTCGGCGGTGACGACCACCACGCCGGCGACCAGGCCCGGGGAGGCCCCGAGGCCCTGCGCCACCGGCGTCGCCCCGGCCTCGGCCCGCAACGAACGAGGCGGCTGGTCGAGCAGGTGGCGCACGCGGGCCACCGCCTCCACCCGGCCGAGGGGGAACTCGGCGTCGAGCGCCATGTCGTGGGCGATGCGCACGGCGGCCGCCGGGCTGCGCTTGCCCACCCGCACCTGCAGTAGCCACAGGCGGCCCCGCTCCACGGTGAACTCGATGTCGACGAGGTCGGCGAAGTGGCGTTCGAGCAGCTCGGCCAGGCGGCGCAGCTCGGCGCCGGCTTCGGGGAGGCGCCGGTCGAGCTCGGCGAGGGGGGCGGTGTCGTGCGTGCCGTCCACGACGTCCTCGCCCTGGGCGCCGAACAGGACGTCGCCATAGAGGCGGCGCTCCCCCGTCGCCGGGTCGCGACTGAAGCACACGCCGGTGGCCCCCTCTGCGCCGAGGTTGACGAAGACCATGGCCTGGACCACCACGGCGGTGCCGAGCGCGTCGTCGATACCCTCGGCCCGCCGGTAGGCCCGAGCGCGCTCGCCGTCCCAGGACCGGAAGACCGCCTCGATCGACGCCCGGAGCTGTTCGCGGGGGCCGGCCGGGAGCTCGGCGCCGACCACGTCGCGGTACATCACCCGCAGCCGTCGGTCGCAGTCCAGGGCGAAGGCCCGGTCGCCGCTCACCGCGGCGAGGCCCTCGACGACGCCGGCGTCGAGCCCCACGTCGAGGACGGTGTCCATCATCCCCGGCATGGACACCGGTGCCCCCGAGCGGACGCTCAGCAGCAGCGGCGCCGAGGGGTCGCCGAGGCGCCGCCCCGCCGCGGCCTCGAGCCCGGCCAGCGCCTCCTCGAGGGACCGGTCCAGCTCGGCGGGCCAGCCCGACTCGAGGTAGCGCCGGCAGGCCTGCGTGGTGATGGTGAAGCCGGGCGGCACGGGCAGCCCCAGCGTCCTCGTCATCTCGGCCAGGTTCGCGCCCTTGCCCCCGAGGAGGGCGGCCAGCTCCCTGGGCGGCGACGCGTGGGGGTGGTCGAAGGGGAAGACGAGCCCTTCCCCCCGCCCCCCCGGCACCGCCGTGGCCGCGCTCAGAACGAGCCCTCCCGCGCCCGGTCGATGCCCTGGCTCACGATCAGGTCCTCGTGCAGCTCCATCCAGATGTCGTGGTACGAGGCGCACATCACGCCGGTGAAGCGCTCGGCCCGCCCCCCGGCCACGTCCACGCACGCCGAAGCCAGCCGCTCGGCGTAGGGCGCCATCCGCAGGAGCACCTCTCCCAGGACCGACACAACCGGCTGCGTGGCGCGGTCGTGGGCCACGAGGCGTTCGACCACCGCCTGGTCGTAGGCCTCGTCGGCGTGGTCGTTGGGGGCGCCGTCGCGCAGCTGCCAATCGCTGCACAGCGCCTTGAACGCGGTGTTCAGCTCGAGGAAGGCCTCGTAGGGCCCGTGGAGGCCCTCGCCCACGTGGGGGCGGCCGACGTCCTCGGCCAGCGCCGCCTCGTGGGCGTCGCGACCGGCGGGGGTCAGCTGCCACAGGCCCCGCGCCTCTCGGTAGAGGGCCAGCTCGCGGGCCTGGAATGAGGCGAGGTGGTCGGCCAGCTCGTCCGGCGGGAGGGCGGCCACCGGTGCCAGCGCCTCGACGGTCGCGAAGCCCTTGACCCGCAGGGCGTGCAAAGCCCGGAACCCGGCGACGGAGGCGTAGGGCAACGCCGTGCCCGGCGGGGTGCGACCGGGCATCCCTAGCCCCAGAGCTGCTTGGTGGCCAGCGCCGCGCCTTCGGCCAGCGCGTGGAACTTGGGCCAGACGACGGTGGGGTGCACCTCGGGCGCGTAGGAGGCTCGCGAGGAGAACCCGCAGTCCGCCCCGGCGATGACGTTCTCCCGGCCGACGAGCTCGGCGTAGCGCACGATGTACTCGGCGATCATCTCGGGGTGCTCGACGTAGTTGTTGGCGTGGCCGAGGAAGCCGGGGACGAGGATCTTGCCCTCGGGCAGCTTGACGTCCTGCCAGAGCGCCCACTCGTGGTAGTGGCGGGGGTTGGCGACCTCGAAGGAGTGGGCGCCGGCGTTGATGCTCAACATGAGCCCCACGACCTCGCGCATCGGGATGTCGTTCATCCGGGGCCCGTGGTTGAGCCCGTAGCACGTGTGGTGGCGGATGTTCTCGGACGGGATGCCCCGCAAAGCGTGGTTGAGCACCTCGACGTGGCGGGCGGCCGTGCGCTGGCGGGCCTCGGGCTCCATGGTCGGGTCGCTCAGCGTGTCGATAAGCCACGGGTCATCGACCTGGAGGACGAGCCCGGCCTCGACGATGCCCAGGTACTCCTGGCGCATCGCCTCGGCCACGGCCTCGAGGTACTCGTCATCGGAGGCGTAGTGCGCGTTGGCGCCGAACCCGCTGGGGCCGGTCGAGGGCATGAACACCTCCTCGACGTCGAGCCCGGCCACGGCCGCCTTCAGGTTGGCGATGTCCGTCGCGAGCGCCTCCTCGCCGACGTAGCTGATCGACCCGTCGCAGATCAACCGGCGCAGCGGCGACACGGTCGAGGCGTACTTCTTGAAGTACTGGGCGTAGTACTCCGGGAAGTCGTCTACCTCCTTCTGCCACGACGGGGCCATGCGCGACGGGCCCTCGTCAGGGGTGAAGCCGGCGAGGCGGTCCTTCACGTAGGTGATGAAGTTGACCTTGCCCATCTCGCCGTCGGTCACGACGTCGATGCCGGCCTCGGCCTGGCGGCGGACCACCTCGGCCACCGCCTCGCGGACCTGGCGGGCGAACAGGTCGGGGTCGTAGGGCCGGCCGTGCTCCTTCTCCCGCATCGTGTCGAGCAGGGGGTGGGGCCGGGCGAGGCTGCCGACGTGGGTCGTCAGGATCCGTTGCGTGCTCCGCTTCATCAGGACCTCCGCGCTGCGTTGTCGGATCGGGTTCGGACGCCGTGGTGAGCGCCCCCCTCGGGCGGGGTGTGTCAGACCGTACCGCCCCGGCGTGACCCGTGGCACCAGTCGCGAGCAAATGGTTGTTTGAACACGCCGCGGGCGCCGTGTAACGTCCGTCACGAGGCTCGGTCCTGGGGGGGACCGGTGCCTCGACCAGCCGCTCTCCCGGCTGTCCGGCACGAGGCACGGAGGACGAGGGGCGGGAGGACGACTGGTCGCCAGAGCGTGCGACAGAGGGCACAGAGGGGGGGACGATGTTCCGCAGAGTGGTGTCACTCGCCGTCGTCGGGGCCATGGTCATGGCCGCCTGCGGCGGGGACGACGACGACCCGTCGTCAGCCGAGGGGTCGGCGGCCACGGCGGGCGGGAACGCCGCCTCTGGAGAGCCCATCGTGCTGGGGGCGGTCGCCAGCCTCTCGGGCGTGGACATCTTCCCCGAGTCGCCGGCGGCGGCGCAGGCGGTGTTCGACCGCTTCAACGCCGAGGGAGGCCTCGACGGGCGGCCCGTCGAGTACCTCGTCGAGGACGACGGCAACACCGCCGAGCAGGCGGCGACGGCGGCCAAGCGGCTCGTCGAGGACCGCAACGTGCTGGGCATGGTCGGCGGCGGCTCCATCGTGGACTGCACCACCAACGCCAAGTACTACGCCGAGCAGGACGTGTACGACCTGGCCGGTGTCAACGCCTGCACGCCCGACGTCACCCACGTGGCCTCCATCAACACAGGGCCCTTCATCGGTACCCAGGTGACGCTCAGCTACATGATCGAGGAGATGGGCGTCGAGAACGTGTGCTTCTCGGGCCTCAACGTGCCCCTCACCGACATCTTCAAGAACGCCACCGTCCCCGAGTGGGAGCAGGTCACCGGTTACAAGCTGCACAGCATGATCATCAGCGAGCCGAACGAGGACCTCACCGCGGCGGTGACCAAGGCCAAGACCGACGGGTGCGACGGCGTGCTGTTGGCCTACACCGAGCCCAACTACATCGCCTACTACCAGATCGCCGACGCTCAGGGCCTGGTGGGCGACCTGCAGTACTCCATGCTGACGTCGGGCTACTCGCTCAACGTGTTGGACAAGGTCGGCAACACCGCCGAGGGGACGGTGACCAACTCCGAGTTCCTGCCCTACACGGACGACGAGGACACGACGCCCGAGCTCGTCGACTTCAAAGAGCTCATGGAGGCGAGCGACCTCGAGCTCACGAGCTTCGCCCAGGGCGGCTACATCTCCGCCAACATCGCCATCGAGGCGCTCAGGTCGATCGAGGGCGACATCACCCGCGAGTCGGTGGGCGAGGCGTTCCAGAACATCACCTACACGACACCGCTGCTGGGAGCGCCCTTCGAGTTCGGGCCCCAGCCCAACCGCTCGTCCCAGATCGTCCAGATCGAGGACGGCAAGTTCGTGACCGTGTCCGGCTGGCTCAAGTTCCCGCCCTCCTGACCGCGGTCCCGGCCACCACAAAGGTGCTGTCGTGCTGAACCTCGGAGTCGCCGGCCTGGCAGGAGGGGGGGTCTACGCCCTCATCGGGGTGTGCCTCGTCCTCTCCTACCGGGTCGGCGCCGTCGTGAACTTCTCCCAGACCTTCGCCGCCACCCTCGCCGTGTTCGTCATGAGCGAGCTGTACGACAAGGACTGGAACCTGTGGCTCGCCATCGGCGTGGCCATCCTCTTCGGTGCCGCCCTGGCCGGGGCGCAGGGCTGGATCATGGCCAAGCTGTTCAGCGACGCCAGCGTGCTGGTCCGCTCGACGGTGACGATCGGCATGGCCATCAGCCTCTTCGGCATCACGGTGCGCATCTTCCACGACACCCTGCGGAACTTCCCGAGCCTGTTCAGCTCGGTCAAGGTCACGATCGGCGACGTGGTGGTGACCGGCGCGGTGATGGCGTCGCTCGTCGGCGCCATCGGCATCAGCCTGGCGCTGTGGCTGGCCCTCACCAAGACCCGCCTCGGCGTGATCCTGCGGGCCGTGTCCTCCCGGCCGACGACGGCCGAGCTGATGGGCGTGCGGACGACCCGGCTGGTGGTGCTGGTGTGGGCCGTGGCCGGGGCGCTCACCACCGCGGCGCTCGTGCTCGTGGCGCCGAGCCGCCGCAACATCCCGAACCTGGCCCTGCTCGTGATCCCCGGCCTCGCCGCCGCCGTCTTCGGCGCCATGAAGAGCTTCTCCCTCACCGTGGTGGGCGGCCTGCTCATCGGCATGGTCGAGTCGATGGCGCTGAACTGGGGCACGCTCGGGGACTACCGCCCCGCCATCTCGTTCGTGCTCATCACCATGGCGCTGCTGTGGTCGCAGCGGAGGGAGACCTGGGGTGAAGCCCGCTGACGCCACGCCCAACGCCACCGCGGCCGGCGGCAACGCGGCGCGCCCTGCCCGAGCGCGATGGGGAGGCCTGGCCGGCCCCACCGACGTGCGCCGCCTGGCATTGCCCACGGTGCTGCTGGTCCTGCTGACGATCGTGGGCATGACGGCCCCCGGCACCTGGCGCTTCGTCGCCATCGCCGCCGTCGTCCAGGCGCTCCTCGCCCTCTCGGCCGGCATGCTGTTCGGCCGGGTCGGCCTGCTCTCCCTGTGCCAGGTGACCTTCGCCGGGATCGCCGCCTGGGTCGTCTGCTGGCTGAACGTGAACCAGCCACTCCCCTTCCTGTTGACGATCGCCATCGGCGCGCTGGCCGCCGTGCCGGCAGGCCTGCTCGTGGGCGGGCTCGCCGTGCGCCTGCGGGGGGTCAACCTGGCCATCGTGACCATGGCCTTCGCCGCCGCCGTGGTCGCCTGGTTCACCCGCCAGCCCTTCCCCGGCTCCCAGGACTCCGTGCTGCGAGCCACCCGGCCCACGGGGTTCACGTCGGACCGCATGTACTTCCTGCTGTGCATAGTGGTGCTCGTGGCCATCGGCCTCGGCCTCGAGCGCTACGGGCGGCACCGCGGGGGCCAGGCCTGGCGGGCCGTGCGATCGAGCGAGCGGGCCACTGCCGCCGCCGGGCTGTCGGTGCCCGCGGTGAAGCTTCGGGCCTTCGTGGTCAGCGCGGCCATCGCCGGCGTGGCCGGCGGCCTCTTCACGGGCCAGCTCAAGGGATCGCTGGGCTCGTCGAGCTTCCTGCCCCTGGCCTCGCTGGCCGTGGTCGCCGCCGCGGTGATGCTCGGCGCGCAGAGCCTCTCGGGGGCGGTGCTGGCCGGCCTCCTGGCCGCCGTGCTCCCCGAGGCCTTCCGGCGCTTCGGCTGGTCCACCGAGTACCCCCAGATCCTCTTCGGCGTCGGCGCGGTGCACGCCCTCTCCCAGGGCGGCGGGGGCATCTCGGCCACCTTCCCCTGGCGTCGCCCCCGGCACTCCACGGCACGTCCTCCGGCCGCCCCCGCCCCGCTCCGGGAAGTGTCGCGCCCCGAGCGCGGGGCGGCCCCGGTGCTCGAGGTCCGCGGCCTCGAGGTCCGCTACGGCGCCCTGGCCGCGCTCTCCGAGGTCGACCTCGTCGTCCCGCCCCTCGCCATCGTCGGGCTCATCGGGCCCAACGGCGCGGGCAAGTCCACCCTGGTCGACGCGGTCTGCGGGTTCGTGAGGGGCTATCGCGGCCAGGTGCTGCTGGGCGGCGAGCCCGTCGACGGGCTCAGCGCCACCGCCCGGGCCAAGGCCGGCCTGCGGCGCACCTTCCAGCAGGGCCGCGCCATCCCCGAGCTCACCGTCGGCCAGTACGTGAACGTGCACGTGGCTCGACCCCTGCCCCCCGACGAGCTCGACGACCTCCTCGGCTTCTTCGGGCTGCCCCCGGCGGACGAGCCCATCGAGTTCATCGACGTGGGCACCCGACGGGTGCTCGAGGTGGCGGCCTGCGTGGCGGCCAAGCCCAGGGTGGCCCTGCTAGACGAGCCCGCGGCCGGCCTCGGCGAGTCCCAGAGCGCCGTCCTGGCCGAGCGCATCAGGGAGATGCCCGACCGCTTCGGCTGCTCGGTCGTGCTCATCGACACGACGTCGAGCTCGTGGCCCGGATCTCCGCCGAGGTCACTGTCCTCGACTTCGGGATCGTGCTGGCCGCCGGTTCCCCCGCCGAGGTCCTCGCCGACCGCAACGTGGCCTCCGCCTACCTCGGGGCCGACGTGGACGTCGCCGCCACCCTGCACGGCGGCGGCCGTGCCGCGGCCGCCCCTCGGGGCGCCGCCGAAGGGGCCGACGGGGCCGCCGAACTGGACGTGCCCCTGACGGAGCGGTCGCCGTGAGCGCCACGGGCGATGCCGCCCATGCCGCCGACACGGCCGGCAACGGGGACGGGCGGCTGGCCGTGCCTCCGCCGGGACCGAGCCACGACGGGCTCAGGCTGGCGGGCCTCGAGGTGCACCGCTCGGGCTCACCGGTCGTGCGCGACGTCAGCCTCGTGGCGCCGGCCGGGCAGGTGACCGTGCTGCTGGGGGCGAACGGGGCCGGCAAGACCACGCTGCTCGAGGCCGCCTCGGGGGTCGTGCCCGCCGTGAAGGGCACCGTCACCCTCGCGGGCACCGACGTCACCCACCTGGCTCGCAGCGCCCGAGCGCGCCTGGGCCTCGCCCACGTCGAGCAGGGCCGGGCCATCTTCCCCGACCTGACGGTGGAGGAGAACCTGCTGGTGGCCGGCCCCCGCCCGGCCATCGAGGCCAGCTTCGAGCTGTTCCCCGTCCTCGCCAACCGGCGCACGGCACGCGCCGCACTGCTGTCGGG
>WHTX01000185.1 GCA_009377505.1 Acidimicrobiia bacterium | reverse complement strand
TGCACCCAGGGCCAGGTCGGCTACCTGTGGGCGGCGATGGGCCAGCCCGAGCTCGGCGAGGACCCACGTTTCGCCAACAACGCCGCACGCCTCGCCCACCGTGACGAGCTGACCGCGCTGGTCGAGGCGTGGATGGCGACCTTCGAGACCGACGACGAGGTCATCGCCGCCCTCGAGGCCCACCGCGTGCCCTGCGGGCCGGTGCTGAGCCCCGCCGACGCCCTCGAGCACCCCTACTTCCGGGAGCGGGGCATGGTGCGCGACGTCACCGACCCCTTCGCCGGCACGTTCGCCATCCCCGGCTTCCCCATCAAGTTCTCCGACGCCCCGCCCGACCCCGACCTCCCGACGGCGATGCTCGGCGAGCACAACCGTGCCGTGCTGCGCGACCTGTTGGGCTACGACGACGCCACCGTCGACGCACTCGAGGCCGCCGACGTGCTCTTCTCCAAGGACCGATGAGCGGCGCCACGCCCCTGCGCCCGGGCGAAGGCGGCATTTTCGGGATCGCGCCGCTGGGCAGTCCTACCTAACGCCGACGGCCACGCGCCGGCCGCGATGCCCTTCCCCCCGCTGGGGGAAATACCTACCCGATGGCTCAAGGCCTCTGACCGGGCTGCCGTCCTTTGTTTGAGTTTGCGAGTCGCCTTCATGACGACTCCGAGACGACAAACGGACTGGAGTCAGGGCATGATGCGTGCGATGCGGCGTAGGAAGATGGCGGCGATGGCGTTGGTGGCGGGTCTCCTGACGGGGGGCGCGACGGCTGGGGGAGCGATCTCCCCCGCGGCCGCCGGCGCCGCCGAGGAGAGCTACGCCCCCGCGGCGATGTGGTACAACCACCAGGCGGAGGAGCAGTTCCTGGCGCTGACGAACCAGGTCAGGGCCTCTGTCGGCGTGGGTGGGCTCATCCGCCTCCCGGCGCTCGACAACTACGCCAGGGCGCACGCGGTGTGGATGGCCCAGACCGGCCTCCTCCAGCACTCCAACATCAACTCCCTGCTCGGGCCCTACGGCGCCGTGGCCGAGAACATCAGCTACGGCTGGACCGTGGAGTCGATGGAGCAGGGCCTCGCCGCCAGCCCGCCTCATTTCGCCAACATGACGAACCCCGGCCTGCCCTACGTGGGCGTCGGCGTCGTCTGGGCCGACGGCGTGCTCTGGACCGTGCACGTCTACGCCGCCTGAGCACCGTCCCGGCCCGTCGAAGGTCCTTCGGGGGACAGATCGGGCCCGGTGGTCGGCTCGCCGTTGCGTCGGGCCTGGACGCCCGGGCCGACTGGCAGGTGAGGAGGCGGGTTCCTGCTCGCTGGGCTGCGCGATGGTCGGGTTGAGGCGGAACTGGCAGCTGGAGGGGCGGGTTCCCGCAGGTTGCGCTGCCATCAGGCGGCGCCGGCAATGGTGGGGCGGGCCGCCGTCAGCGGGCTAGCGGTCCTGCCTGAAACGACAGCGGTGCAAGTTGAGGGGTGTCTCTGCCTCGACGGCCCGCCGCCTCGCTGGTCCTCGAGGCATCCTTGGCAGGTTGTCAGTGGCCATCGCGATCTGCCCGCTGGCCACCGGCTTCCCACTGGCGGCCACCACGGGAAGCGGTCGGTGGTCATCAATGGCGGTGACCACGAGGCGGCGGCAGGGGTCAGCCGGCACTCGGGTTCGATCCACGCCTTCCTGCGGGCGGTGAGACACGCCGGATTCGAGGGCGCCTCGTCACCAGTCGGCATCGACGAGGACGGACGCGAGCGCCTCGTGTTCATCGAGGGCGAGGTCCCCGTGGCGCCCTATGCGGACTGGAGCCAGTCCGACACCGCGCTGGCGTCCATCGCCAGGCTGCTGCGCGGGCTGCACGCCGTCCCCGCACGGGGCTGTTCATCACCGGAGCAACGCCCAGGACCGGGGGCCCGAGCACCCCACCCCGCTTCGACCGGGGCCGCTCCACCCGGCCCCCACCGAACTCGAACCAACGAGCAGACCCACCAGTCGGCGCCCGCAGCGGTGGGGGCGGGCTGCCGTCGGCTGTCAGGCGGCGGGGGCGAGCAGGCCGCGGATCGTGCCGACCGGCACGGTCCCCTCGTGGAGCAGCAGCTCGGCCACGCCCTCGAGCAGTGCGGCGCTCTCGTCGAGCAGCGCCCGGGCCGACGCCAGCGCCCCGTCGAGGATCTCGTCCACGGCGCTGTCCACCCGGGCGGCACGCTCGCCCTCGAGGCCGCCCACGGGGCGGAAGGCCACGCCCAGGTCGCTCATGCCGAACTGGGTGACCATCCGGTAGGCGAGGCTGGTGGCCCCCTGGTAGTCGCCAGCGGCGCCCGAGGTGAAGTCCCCGTCCAGCAGGCGCTCCTCGGCCGCCCTGCCGGCCATGAGCGTCACGAGCTGGGCGTTGGCCTGGCTGCGGGTGAGGAACTGGTCGTCCGAGCCGTCCATCCAGGTCACGCCGCCGGCGATGCCCCGGGGAACGATGGTGACGGCCACCGGGTCGGGCGCGGCGGGCTGCAGCAGGGCGGCGACGGCGTGGCCCGCCTCGTGCCAGGCGGTGATGCGACGGTCACGTTCGGTGACGCTCGCCGAGCGCCGGGCTCGACCGAGCATGGAGACCTGGAGCGCTTCCTCGACGTCCCCACCGGCGATGGCGAGGCGGCCGGCCCGGCCCGAGACGAGCGCGGCCTCGTTCACGAGCTGCTCGAGCTCGGCGCCGGTCATGCCCGGGGTGCGCCGGGCGAGCAGGTCCACGTCCAAGTCCTCGCCGAGGGCCTTGTCCCGCAGGTGGAGCTGGAGGATGCGGCGCCGCCCGCCGAGGTCGGGCGCGGGCACGGTGACCCGGCGGTCGAAGCGCCCCGGGCGCAGGAGGGCCGGGTCCAGCATGTCGGCCCGGTTGGTGGCGGCGAGCACCACGATGCCCGAGCCGACGAAGCCGTCCATCTCCACGAGCAGGGCGTTGAGCGTGCCCTCGCGCTCCTCGGTGGCGGCGTTGCCCGGGCCCGAGGCGCGAGCCTTGCCCACGGCGTCGATCTCGTCGATGAAGATGATGGCCCGGCCCGCCTCCCGGGCCTTGTCGAAGAGCTGGCGCACTCGGCTGGCGCCCACGCCCACGAAGGTCTCGACGAAGTCCGAGCCGGCCAGGGCGAAGAAGGGCACGCCGGCTTCCCCAGCGAGGGCCCGGGCGAGGAGGGTCTTGCCCGTGCCGGGAGGGCCCTCGAGCAGCACGCCGCGGGGCATGCGGGCGCCCGTGGCGGCGAAGCGGTCGGGCTCGTGCAGGAAGGCAGCGATGTCGCGCAGTTCGTCGACCACCTCGTCGACCCCGGCGACGTCGTCGAAACGGGTGGCGGGCACGTCGACCGCCCCGGCCCGGCGCTTGTCGAGGCGGCCGGCACCCGCCCCGCCCATGCCCCCGCGGCGGACGAGCACGTAGTAGAGGAAGGCGAGGAGCAAAAGGACGGGGATGAGGGCGGGCAGCAGCGAGGACCACATGCTCGGGGCGCTGCGCAGCTGCGTGTCGACCTCGATGCCCTCGTCCACCAGGCGCTCGACCAGGTCCCAGCCGGTGCCGAGGGGGTAGGTGGCCGTCAGGGAGGGACGGTCGGCGGCGTCGCCGGCGCGGAAGACCCACACCCGCTGCGCATCGTCGTCGACCTCCACCCGCTCGATGGCCGTGGAGGCGCCGGCCGCCTCGGCGAGGACGGCGGAGATGGCCACGTCCTCGGGCGCCGGGGTGTCCGTGGCGAGCAGGGCCCGTCCGCCGAGGAAGGCGATGGCCAGCGCGGTCAGCACCGTGGCGGCGATGATCTGGGTACGACGGGGGACGCTGCGGCGGGGCTTGTTGCGGTGGGGGTTGTCGCGGCGGGGCGGCGGTGTGCGGGCAGGCATGGGGGGTCCCGGTCTCGGCGGTGCTCGTGCACACAGGGCAACGTCCCTCGGGGTGCCTGGTTTCGCCGGCTCACCCCGCCTGGGGAGGGTGGCGGGTGACGTTGCCCATGGCGGGGCATGCCCTTCGGGCCAACTTGGCAACATCCGTTGACCGCGACGGGTACACGCCCCCTCGTTCGACGAGGCGGCCCGCCGGTCGTCAGTCCTCGACGATCGTCAAGGTGGTCGACGCGGCGCTGAGCGCAGGCAGCGTCCGGCGGGCGGCCTCGTCGACGTGGACGCGCGGCGGGCCCGGTGGTTCGTGCTCGAAGTAGGTGCCGGGGCCGTAGAACTGCCCGTAGCGGACCACCACGCCGTCGGCCTGGAGGACCATACGTTCGAGGTCCTCCACGGCGAGGCCGCCGTCGCCGGGGACCTTCCAGGCCACGCTCTGGGCGACGAACCGGCCGGTCCCCGCAGCGCGCGCCGCGGCCAACAGGTTGCGGGTGCCGTCGCGGCGGATGCGGGCGTTGGCGGCGCTCAGCTCCACGATGCGGGCCGCGTCGTCAGGGAGGTCGGTGAGCTGGTGCACAACCACCTCGGCCCCGAACGCGACGACCGCGTCGCCCAGCGCCTCGGCGTCGAAGACGTCACAGACGACGGGCTGGGCCCCCTGGGCGCGCAGCACGCCCGCCTTCGCCGCGGACCTCGTCATGCCCGCGACCTGGTGGCCCTCGGCGACGAGCAGCGGCACCAGCCGAGAGCCGATCGCCCCCGTCGCCCCCGCCAGGAAGACCCTCACCAGCTGAGCCTCTGAGCCGGCGCCGCTCAGCCCTTGCGGGCCCGGCTCGGCGCCACCCTCGGGGGCTCGCCGGGCTGCTTCGGGTACACGGGCGGCCACGGCGCGTCCTGGAGGCCGGCGGCCAGGTCGCGCTCGTGCAATGCCAGCAACGATTCGAGGGATTGCGGCTCGAGGGAGATGTCCGCCCACGGGTCGGGCCTCGTCGCCAGGCGGGCGGGCAGGCTGGCGATGGTGAGCTCGTCGGGGTGGACGTCGTCGAGCTCGTCCCAGGCGAAGGGGGTCGACACCTGCGCACCGGGGCGGGCACGCACCGACCAGGCCCCGAAGACCGTCTTGTGCGGCGCGTTCTGGTTGAAGTCCACGAACACCCGCTGGCCCCGCTCCTCCTTCCACCACGCCGCGGTGATGAGCGACGGCCGGCGCCGTTCCAGCTCACGAGCTACGGCCACCGCCGCCGAGCGCACCTGGTAGGCGTCCCAGTGGGGCTCGAGGCGGACGTAGACGTGCACCCCGCGGTTGCCCGTCGTCTTCGGGTGGCCCACCACGCCGAGGTCGTCGAGCAGCCCCTGCAGCTCATGCGCCGCCGCTCGGATGTCGGCGAAGGTGACCCCGGGGCTCGGGTCGAGGTCGACCCGCAGCTCGTCGACGTGCTCGGGGTCGTCACTGTGGTACGGCCAGACGTGGAAGCCGAGGCAGCCGAGGTTGACGGCCCACACCACGTGGGCGAGGTCGGCGATCACCAGCGCCCGCGACGTCGTGCCGTTCGGCGTGCTCACCACCGTCGTCTCGAGCCACTCCGGGGCGTTGTCGGGCACCCGCTTCTGGAAGAAGGAGTTGCCGCTGGCGCCGTCGGGGAAGCGCTGCATCAGCGCCGGACGGCCGCCCATGGCCCGCAGCAGCGGCTCGCGCACCCGCAGGTAGTGCTCGATGAGGTCGGCCTTGGTCTCGGCACGCTCGCTGAACAGCACCTTGTCCGGGCGCGACACCCGCACCGCCTTGCCGTCGACCTCGAGCACGGTCACGTCGGAGGAGCCAGCCACCCGGCCACGCTACGCGGGGGCGCCAGGCGGAGCTAGCTTTCGCCGCGGTGAGCCAGGGGCACGCACTGAGCGCCGTCACCGTCCTCGACCTGACCACGGGGGTGGCTGGCGCCTACGCCGGCAAGCTGCTCGCCGACCTCGGGGCACGGGTCGTCATCGTCGAGCCCCCGGGCGGCTCGCCCCTGCGCCACCAGCCCCCCACGGCCGAGGGGGCGGCCGACGGCATCCTCTTCGAGCACCTGTCCGGGGCGAAGGAGTCCGTGGTGCCCGAGCCAGGCGCCGGGCCGAGCAGCCCCCACAGCCCCCGCCAGCTGCTCGCCGGGCTGTGCCGGGCGGCCGACGTCGTCCTCCTCGACGGCTCCTCCCCCTGGGAGGCCAGCCTCCCCAGCCCCCGGCCCGAGCACCTCGTCGAGGTCGACGTCTCGCCCTTCGGGCGGAGCGGCCCCTACGCCGGGTGGCAGGCGAGCGACCTCGTCGTGTGGGCCATGGGCGGTTACCTCGCCCTCACCGGGGCGCCGGGACGCGAGCCGCTCTGGCTGCCCGGCAGCCAGGCCCAACTCCACGCCGGCGCCCACACCGCCTTCGCCGCCCTGGCCGGCCTCCACGAGCGGCGGCGGGGTGGCCGCGGCCAGCACATCGAGGTCAGCCAGCTCGAGGCCACGCTGGCTGCGCACGCGTGGCTGGCGTCCTCGTGGGCGGCGTGCGGCGTGTCCCTCACCAGGGTGGAGAACGACCTGGTCAGGGCGGCGGACGGCTGGGCGTACGTCATGCGGATCGTGCCCAACGACAACCTGTTCGTGCTCATCGACCGCTTCGACCTGCTCGAGGAGGGCCTCACCGCCGACCTCGGCACCTGGGGCGAGAACATCCCCCGCATCTTCGAGGCCGTCGCCGAGTGGGCGGCCGACCACACCGTGGCCGAGATCGTCGAGCGGGGCCAGGCGCTGCGCATCGCCGTCACCCCCGTCCTCGACCCCGCCGGCGTGCGGGCCGACCCCCAGCTCGCCGCCCGGGACTGGTGGGAGCACGACCCCGACGGCCGGGGGCACTTCCCCGGCCAGCCCTTCCGACTCACGGCCAGCCCCTCCCGGCGGCGAGGGCGCGCCCCACGCCTGGGGGAGCACAGCGCGGCGGTGGCCGCCGAGCTGGCGGGCCCGCCCACGCCGCGGCCCCGTCCCACCGCCGCCCCCCGCAGCGAGGCCCCCTTCGCCGGGCTGCGGGTGGTCGAGGTCACCAACAACTGGGCCGGGCCGCTGTGCGGGCGCTTCCTCGCCGACCTCGGCGCCGACGTGGTCAAGGTGGAGTGGCCCGCCAAGCCCTCCACCCGGGCGCTGTTCTGGGCCGGCCCGGCCCAGGACCAGCAGCGCCAGGGCTTCAACCGCTCGATGTACTTCGCGGAGATGAACCGTAACAAGCGCGACGTCGCCCTCGACCTGTCCCTGCCCGAGGGCCGCGAGGTGCTGCGCGAGCTGGTGCGCTCCGCCGACGTGCTCATCGAGAACAACAGCGCCAGGGTGATGCCCAACCTCGGGCTCGACTGGCCGGCGCTGCGCGAGCTGAACCCCGGCCTCGTCATGGTCTCGATGTCGGGTTACGGGGCGAGCGGCCCGCGGCGGGACTGGCTGGCCTACGGCTCGAACATCGAGACGACCTCGGGCTTGACCGCCGTCACCGGCTACCCCGACGGGGTGTTGTCGCGCACCACCCTCTTCTACGCCGACCCGGTGAGCGGCGTGCACGGCGCGGTGGCGGTGCTCGCCGCCCTGGAGCACCGGCGGGCGACGGGGGAGGGCCAGTGGGTCGACCTCTCCCTCGACGAGTGCGGGGCGGCGTTCTGCGCCGAGGCCCTCCTCGAGCTCGAGGCGACGGGCGAGGTGCCGGGGCCGCGGGCCAACCGCGACGCCCGGGTCGCGCCCCAGGGCGTCTACCCCTGCGCCGGGGAGGACTTCTGGGTGGCCGTCACCGCCCGGGACGACGCCGATTGGGGGGAGCTGGCCCGCGCCATCGGCCGCGAGGACCTGGCTCGGGACCCCGGGCTCGCCACCCTGTCCGGCCGGGCCGCCCGCCACGACGAGCTCGACGCCGCCATCGTCGCCTGGACCGTCGGCCTCGAGCAGTACGAGGTGGCGCACGAGCTGCAGCGCCGCGGGGTGCCCGCCGCTCCGGTGCTGGCGAACTGGCAGGTGCTGAGCGACCCGCACCTGTGGCACCGGGGCTTCTACCTACCCGTCGAGCACCCCGTCACCGGCGTCCAGCCGACCTCGTCGTGGCCCTGGCGCCTGTCCCGCACCCCGGCCCGCATCGCCCGCCCCGCCCCGCTCTTCGCCGAGCACAACCGGGAGCTGCTGGCCGAGGCCGGCCTCGACGATGCCGCCATCGCCGCCCTGTACGCGGCGGGGGCGACGGCCGACGCGCCGGTGGTCGATTGAGCCGGGCCCGGACGCCCCATGAGCGCCCGTGGGGGTAGGAGCGGGCCGTCGATCAGATCCCGCCAGCGCTGAGGGCGTCCGCAGCGCGACGCAGGATGGTGGCGAGGTCCGGGTGCTCTGACTCGAACTCGACCGCCTCCTCGGCGAGGCGGTCGGAGAGGCCGTCGTGCTCGTCGGTGTCGAGGGCGCCTCGCACCTGGCCGTGCAGCTCCCGGGCGCGCTCCTCCCCAGGGCCGTGGTACAGGTGCAGGCGCTCGGCCAGCGACTCGAGCTGCTCGCGGATGTGGAGGTCCATCGGCCCTGATCTTAGGATCAGCCCCCGACCGGCGGCCGGCAGGTAGCGGGCCTCCAGGGGAATGCCGATCTTCCTGATCGGGTTTCAGGTTGATGACGGATCGACGTCTGTCGCACCGACTGACTCACTGAAAGTTGAGGGGACACCCGTGGCCCAGCAGTTCGCCGTGACGTTCGACTACCTCTGCCCCTTCGCTCGCAACGGCCACGAAGCCGTCGTCAACGCACTGCGGGAGGGGGCGGACTACGACGTGCGGTTCGTGCCCTTCTCGCTCAACCAGGCGCACGTCGAGGAGGGCGAGCCTGCCGTGTGGGAGCGCGACCCGGCGAACTGGGGGAGCGGGGTGACAGCGCTGCTCTACGGCATCGCGGCGCGCGACGCCTTCCCCGAGGAGTTCCTCGACTTCCACATCGCCGCGTTCGCGCTGCGCCACGACCAGTCCCGCCAGCTCGACGAGGAGGCGCTCGCCGAGGCGGCGACGTCGGTGGGCCTCGACGTCGCCGCGCTGAAGGAAGAGGTGTGGAGCGGCCGGCCGCTCAAGACGCTCGCCGCCGAGCACACCGAGGCCGTCGAGCGGTGGGCCGTGTTCGGGGTGCCCACCTTCATCGCCGGCGAGGAGGCCACCTTCATCCGCTTCATGGAGCGGGGCAACGTCGAGGACCTCCGCCGTGCCGTCGACCTGCTCGACTGGACGCGCCTCAACGAGCTCAAGCGCACCCGCATCCCCCGCTGAACCGCTCAGCCGCAGGTCGAGCGGGCCGCGTTCCGGCGTTGCCGCCCATGATGTGTGAGGGTGGGTCGCGCCGGAGGGCCACCGTGAGCCGGGAGGGACCGTGACGACGACGGAAGACGAGCTGCGCGACGAGGCGCGAGCCTGGTACGAGGCGAACTGGGACCCCCAGCTCCGCACCGGCGAGTGGTTCCGCCGCATGATGGAGGCCCGCTGGGCCTACCCGGGCTGGCCCGAGCAGTGGTGGGGCCGCGGCCTGCCCACGCCCCTGGCCAAGGTGGTGCTCGAGGAGCGGCGCCGCGTCGGCGCCCTGGGCCCGCCCTCGGGCATCGGGCCGTCCCTGCTGTCCCACATGCTCTTCGCCCACGGCGAGGAGTCCCAGACCCGCCGCTACCTGTGGGCCATCGCCGTGGAGGGGCTCGTCACCTGCCAGATGCTCTCCGAGCCCGACGCGGGGTCGGACCTCGCCGGCGCCCGGACCAGGGCCGAGCGGGACGGCGACGAGTGGGTCATCACCGGCTCCAAGATCTGGACCTCCAACGCCGACGTCGTCGACTTCGGCATGCTGCTCGCCAGGTCCAACTGGGACGTGCCCAAGCACGCCGGCCTCACGTTCTTCCTCATCAAGCGCGACCAGCCCGGCATCGAGGTGCGGCCCCTGCGCCAGATGACGGGGGACGCCCGGTTCAACCAGGTGTTCTTCGACGAGGCCCGGGTGGCCGACGAGGACGTGCTCGGCGCCGTCGGGGGTGGGTGGGCCGTGAACCGCACCTTCCTCGCCCACGAGAAGAACTCCTTCAACCCCGCGGCCCACGAGGGCGGCCCCTTCGGGCGGGTGCCGCTCGACAAGCCCGTCGGCGAAGTGGTCGAGGACGAGCGCCGGCGGCTGTCGGCCAACGCCTCGGGCCGGGGGGTCGGCAGGCTCCTCGGCGACCTCGTC
>WHTX01000184.1 GCA_009377505.1 Acidimicrobiia bacterium | reverse complement strand
AGCATGGGCTCGTGACCAGGGCGCAGGCGATCGACGCCGGCTTGTCGCCCTCGGCCTGGAGACGTCGGCTCCACGGCGGCGAGCTCGTCACCCTGCATCCCGGCGTGGCCCGGTTCGCCAGCTCTCCCGTCCGCGACGAACAACGGATCCTCGCCGCGGTGCTCGCCGCCGGCCCTCTGGCCATGGCCTCCCACACCGCCGCAGCCCACCTCTGGGCCGTCAGCCTCGACGACTGGCACCCTGAGGTGACCGTCCCGGTCAGGGGCCGGTCGCCGAGGCTGCCCGGAGTGGTCGTCCATCGTCCGACCGTCCTTGCCGACCTGCGACCGACCCGCCGTAGCCGAGTACCCGTCACAACCCCGCTCCGCGTCCTCGTCGACCTCGGGAGCGTCGGGCCGGAAGCGGTGGAGACGGCGCTCGACCAGCTCGTCGTCTCCCGCCTCGTGCCCTTGGCCGGGTGCGTGCGGTGCTCGATCGCCACAGCCGACCGAGGCGGACCGGCGTGGGCGTGCTGCGGGCCGTGCTCGCGCGCTGGGTCAGCTGCGGCGAGGTCGCGGACTCGACGTTCGAGACGGTGGTCTCGGCGCTGCTCGCCAGGCACGGCATGCCGGAGCCGGTCTTTCACCAGCTCATCGGCGGCTACGAGGTGGACTTCGCCGTCCCCGGCTCTTCGGTTGCCGTGGAGGTCGACGGCTGGGCTGTCCACGGTCGCCGGGCCGCCTTCGAGGCTGACCGTGCCCGGGACCTCGCCCTCGCTGCGCAGGGCTGGCTCGTGGTGCGCCTGACTTGGTGGGCGGTCATCAACCGGCCGGGCCAGTGCCTCGACCGGTTGCGCCAGGTCCTAGAGTTGCGCTCCGTTGCCCGAGCGGTATCGGCCGAACCGACGGCCCCCCGCCTCTGGGAGCGGGAGACGCTGGTTGCCGGCGGCCTGCGCGCCGGGAGCCGAGGCGCTTGCCACCGCCAACCCGATGCCGCCCACCCCCTGCCGCCAGCCTCGGCTCCTCGACGCCCTCGCCTGAGCGAACGGGCGTTCGCTATGCTGGCCCGGCCCACAGGCCGGCCATCATGATGGGGGCGCTCCCCGCCGGAGGGAGCGCCACCGACGGCCCAGAAGGAGACGAGTGCCCCCCGCCAACCCCGGTGCCATCGCCAGCCAGGTCCGTGAGATCAGCGCGGCCGACGAGTTGGGCCAGAGCTTCCTGCCCTACTCGCTCTCGGTCATCACCTCCCGTGCCCTGCCCGACGTCCGCGACGGCCTCAAGCCGGTCCAGCGGCGCATCCTGCTCTCGATGAGCCGGCTCGGCCTCCGCCCCGGCAACCCCCACCGCAAGTGCGCCACCGTCGTCGGCGACGTCATCGGCAAGTACCACCCCCACGGCGACGGCTCCGTCTACGAGGCGCTCGTCCGGCTGGGCCAGCCCTTCTCCATGCGGGTGCCCCTCGTCGACCCCCACGGCAACTTCGGCTCCCCCGACGACCCGCCCGCCGCCTACCGCTACACCGAGTGCCGCCTGCACGAGGCCGCGGTCGACCTGCTCGGCGAGCTCGACGAGGACACGGTCGAGTTCCGCCCCACCTTCGACGGCGAGCTCGACGAGCCCGAGTACCTCCCCGCCCGGTTGCCGAACCTGCTGGTCAACGGCTCTTCCGGTATCGCCGTGGGCATGGCCACGAACATCCCGCCCCACAACCTGGGCGAGGTCTGCCGAGCGCTCGAGCTCGTCCTGCGAAGGCCGGACGACCCCCCGAGTACGGACGAGCTGCTCCAGGTCCTGCCCGGGCCCGACTTCCCCACCGGGGGCATCGTGGTCGACGACGGCACCTTGCGCGAGGCCTACACCTCGGGCCGGGGGGGCCTCCGCCTGCGGGCCAAGGCCGAGGTCGCCCAGGTCACCGCGCGCCGCCGGGGCATCATCGTCACCGAGCTGCCCTTCAGCGTCGGCCCCGAGCGGGTGCTCGCCCGCATCAAGGAGCTGGTGCTCGGGGGCAAGCTCGACGCCATCACCGACGTCAAGAACCTGACCGACCGCAAGAGCGGCCTGCGCCTGCAGATCGAGTGCCGCCCCGGTTCAGACCCCCACGCCGTCCTCACCGCCCTGTACCGCCTGACGCCCATGGAGGAGACCTTCGGCGTCAACAACGTGGTCCTCGTGCGCGGCGTGCCCACCACGCTCGGCCTCTACGACCTCTGCCGCCTGTACCTCGAGCACCGCCTCGACGTGGTCGTGCGCCGGACCCGCCACCGCCTGGGCAAGGACCGCGACCGTGCCCACCTGCTCGAAGGCCTGCTGGTCGCCCTCGACAACCTCGACCGGGTCATCGCCCTCATCCGGCGCTCCAAGGACGTCGACACGGCCCGCCGGGGGCTGCGGCGAGAGTTCGGCCTCAGCGACGCCCAGGCCAACGCCATCCTCGACATGCAGCTCCGCCGCCTCACCCGCCTCGAGCGCACCCGGCTCACCGACGAGCTCGACGAGCTGCGCCGCCGCATCGCCGACTACGAGGCCACCCTCGCCTCCGAGGCGCGGCGCCGGGACCTCGTCGCTGAGGAGCTGGCCGAGCTGGCCGGCCGCCTCGACAGCCCCCGCCGCACCCGCATCGTGGGCGCTGACGCCGCGCCGAAGCTGAGCGCAGCCTCCCTGCCCACCAGCTTCGAGCTGGCCGACGAGGCGTGCACGGTGACGCTCTCCACGTCCGGTTGGGTGGGTCGCGAGCTGGCGGCGGCACCGCCGACGCGCGGCAGGCTCGGTCGCCACGACCTGCTGGCCGACGCCGTGCACACCAGCAACCGCAGCACGGTCCTCGCCCTCACCGACCGGGCGCGGGCGCTCAGCATCACGGTCGCCGAGGTTCCCGAGGTGGCCGGGCGCACCCGGGGCGCGGCCGTGTCCGAGCTGTTCGGCGTCGAGCGGGGCGAGCGGGTGGTCGCCCTGCTCGGGGCGGGCGAGGAGCCCCTCGTGCTGGTGACCGCGGGCGGGCTCGCCAAGCGCCTCGCCCCCGACGAGCTGGCGGGCCTGCGGGACGGGTCATCCCTCCTCACGCTGAGCGACGCCGACCGCCTCGTTGCCGCCTTCCGGGCCCCCGAGGAGGCCGACGTGGTCCTCGTGGCCAGCGACGGCTCGGCCCTGCGCACGACCGCGGCCAGCATCAGTGCCCAGGGCCGCGCCGCCCGGGGCGTCGCCGGCATGCGCCTGCGCAAAGGGGCCGGTGTGCTCGCTGCCGGGCCCGCCACCGAGACCGGGGTCGTGCTCGGCGTGGGCGGCGCCGGCGACGTCAAGCTCACCGCCCACGCCGAGCTCTCCGCCCAGGGCCGGGGCGGCTCGGGCGTGCGGCTGGCCCGTGCCCGCTCCGGCGAGGCGGGCCTGCGCCTGGCCGTCGTGGCCAGCTCGGCCGAGCTGTGGTGCCTGCTCGCCCGCGAGGACGACCCCGCCAGGGAGGACCCCCAGCCCAAGCCCGTGCCCGTGCTCGCCACGCCCCGGGGCGCGCCGCCCACGCGATCGTCCCGGGCGCTGCTCGCGGCGGGAACGGCGAGGTGGTGAGCGGCGTGGCGCGCGCTCGAAAGGCCGCCTACGGGGCCGACGCCATCCAGATGCTCGACGGCCTCGAGGCCGTGCGCAAGCGGCCGGGCATGTACATCGGGGGGACCGGGGCCGACGGCCTCGCCCACCTGCTCTGGGAGCTGATCGACAACGCCATCGACGAGGCCGCGGCCGGCCACGCTCGCCACGTGACCGTCACCTTCCACGCCGACGACTCCTACGAGGTGGCCGACGACGGCCGGGGCATCCCCACCGACCGCCACTCCCGCAAGCGGGTCTCCGCCCTCGAGGTCGTCTTCAGCGAGCTGCACGCCGGCGGCAAGTTCGGCGGCGGCGCCTATTCGGCCTCGGGCGGCCTCCACGGCGTCGGTGCCTCGGTGGTGAACGCGCTGTCGCGCCAGCTCGTGGCCGAGGTCGACCGGGACGGCCTGCGCCAGCGCTTGACGTTCCGCGACCGCCAGGCCGGCCGCTACGACGGCGGCGCCTTCGTCAAGTCCCACGACCTCGAACGCGTGGCCAAGGTGCCGGCGGCGCGTTCGGGCACTCGGGTGCGCTTCTGGCCCGACCGGGACATCTTCGAGGCCGGCGTGGACATCACCCCGGCCGCGGTGCGGTCCCGGCTGGAGCAGATGTGCTTCCTCGTGCCCGGCCTCGAGATCACCCTCCGGGACGAGCGGCCCGGGGGCGCCCAGCCCGAGACGTTCCGATCGGGCCGGGGGATCGTCGACTACGTCGAGCACCTCTCGGTGGGCGAGCCCCTGAGCGAGGTCGTCCTCGTCAGCGGCTCGGGCACCTACGAGGAGACGGTGCCGGTCGACGGCAAGGTCCGCCCTGTCGGCCGGGACTGCCTGGTCGAGCTGGCCTTCCGCTGGGTCAAGGGCTACGACTCGACCCTCGTCTCCTTCGTCAACACCATCCCCACGCCCGACGGCGGCACCCACGTGGCCGGGTTCGAGCGGGCGCTGACCTGGGTGGTGAACGACGCCCTCCTCGGCGAGGCCAAGAAGCTGAAGCGCTTCGGCGACGACGCCCGCGCCACGCGCGACGACGTGCAGGAGGGCCTCGTCGCCGTGCTGAAGGTCACCGTCCCCGAGCCGCAGTTCCGGGGCCAGACCAAGCGCGAGCTCGGCACCCCGGCGGTGCAGTCGGTCACCTACGCCGCCGTCAAGGCCGGGCTCACGGAGTGGGTGCAGAAGAGCGGCAAGCGTGGCCAGGTCGACGCCGTGCGGGCCAAGGTCATCGACGCCATCGTGCTGCGCCTCACCCAGCGCCAGCAGCGCGAGACCCTGCGGCGGGCGTCGGCGCTCGCCTCCACGGGCCTGCCCGACAAGCTGGCCGACTGCCGCACCACCGACGTGGCCGCCTCCGAGCTGCTCATCGTCGAGGGCGACTCGGCGGCCGGGCCCACCAAGGAGGGCCGCAACAGCGAGCTCCAGGCCGTGCTGCCCATCCGGGGCAAGATCATCAACGCCGGCAAGGCCAGCCTGCGCCAGGTGCTCGACAGCGCCGAGGCCGAGGCCATCATCACCGCCCTCGGCGCCGGCTCGGGCCCCGAGTTCGACCTCGGCGCCTGCCGCTACGGGCGGGTCGTCATCCTCGCCGACGCCGACGTGGACGGCGCCCACATCCGCTGCCTGCTGCTGACCCTCTTCTTCCACCACCTGCGGCCCCTCCTCGAGGACGGCCGCGTCTACGTGGCCATGCCGCCGCTGTTCACCGTGAAGGAAGGCGGCAAGGGCGGCGCCACCCACTTCGCCTACGACGAGGCCGACCTGGCCCAGCTCGAGGCTCGCCTCGACGGTGAGGGCAGGACGTACCGGGTGGGGCGGAACAAGGGCCTCGGCGAGATGGACGTCGAGGAGCTGGCGGTGACCACGCTCGACCCCGCCACCCGGGTGCTGCGCCGGGTGACCATGTCCGACGCCGCCGAGGTGGCGGCCGCCAGCGACGCCTTTCGGGTGCTCATGGGCCGCGACGTGCCCGAACGCAAGGACTACATCGTGCGCAACTCCGCCTTCCTGGATCGCGACGAGCTCGACATCTGACGCTCCGGGGCTACCCCGCCCGCACTCCCGAGCACCACTACGGTGTGGCGCATGGCACCGAGCGTCCCCGCCTACGCCGAGATCCTCGAACGGGCCGAGCGCCTGCGCCCCCTGCTCGCCGGCCAGACGGCGGCGTCCGAGGCGGCTCGCCGGGTCACCGACGAGTCCATCACCGCCATGAAGGAGGCGGGCATGTTCCGCCTGCTCAGCTCCCGCCTCTATGGCGGCTGGGAGACGAGCCTGCGCGCCCAGGCGACCACGGCGGCCATCGTGGCCCAGGGGTGCGCGGCCACGAGCTGGCTGCAGATGGTGCTCGGCGCGCACACCTGGGTGCTCGGCAGCTTCCCCCCCGGGTGCCAGGACGAGGTGTTCGGGCCCAGCCCGGACGTGCTCATCGCCGGCACCCTCTCCTCCCAGGGCACGGCCCGCCAGGTCGAGGGGGGCTGGATGGTGCAGGGGCGCTGGCAGTTCTGCTCCGGGGTCGACCACGCCGACTGGCTGCTCGTCGGCACGCTCCAGCGCGATACGCCCGACGGCAAGCCCCGCAGCCTGCACGTGGTGCTGCCCCTGGCCGACGCCCTCGTCGACGACACCTGGTTCACGCTCGGCATGCGGGCCACCGGCTCGAAGGACCTGGTGCTCGAGGACGTCTTCGTGCCCGAGCACCGCACGATGCCCACCGGCACCTTGTTCGACGGGCGCAGCCCCCACGCCGCCCGCCACGAGACCAACCTCTACAAGGCGCCGGTCATCAGCTCGCTCGCCCTCCAGGCCGGAGGCACGATCCTGGGCATGGCCCGCGCCGCCTACGACGCCATCGTGGAGCGGACGCGGGTCCGCAAGGAGGTCTACACGGCGGGGCGCAAGGCGGACAGCGCGGGCACGCAGCGCCGCGTCGCCGAGGCGCACGCCGAGCTCGTGAGCGCGGAGCTGCTGCTCCAGCGCACCTGCGGCGGCTTCGAGGCCCTGGCCGAGACGGGGCGGCCCGCCACCCTCGAGGAGCGGGCCGAGCTCAAGTGGGGCGCGACCTACCCCTCCGAGCTGTGCCGCCGGGCCGTCGAGCGCCTCTACGCCGCCTCGGGCGCTCACGCCGTCTACGACGACGCCCCCCTGCAGCGGATGTTCCGAGACATCAACACCGTGGTCCACCACGCGGCGATCGACCTCGACTCCACCGCCGAGATGTACGGGCGCGTCGCCCTCGGCCTCCCGCCCGGGACACCGATCCTCTGAGCCCTACCCTCGTCGGGGAGCGCCACGACCGTCCCCCCGGACCAGCGCCGCCTGGGTTTCCCCGGCCGAGCCCGTTAGAATCGCCCAGGATCGTGGCCGCAAGGCCGACCGGCCCCGAGCTCAGAAAGACCCACCATGACCAAGGTTTGGATCGACCAGGACCTCTGCACCGGTGATGGCCTGTGCGCCGAGATCTGCCCCGACGTGTTCTTCGGGCAGGACGACGGGCTCTACTACGTGAAGGAAGAGGCGTCGCACTACGGGACCCAGGTCCTCTTCGACGGCAAGGCCAACCCTGGCGGCCCCGAGGGGATGGCCCGGGTGCCCGACCCGCTGCTCGAGAGCGTGATCGAGGCGGCCGAGGAGTGCCCAGGCGAGTGCATCTTCATCGAGGTCGACGCCTGATTCGAGGCCCGGCCCCGCCGCCGTCCGAAGCGCCCACCGAGACGACCCCCTCGCCCGCGAGGGGGTCGTGGCGCGTCCCGGGCCGGAGGAGGCCTCGCTGACGGGCCCGCACCTTGACGGCGCCGGGCCCCCGGCGGAGACTGCGGCGGCGTGATCACGCCCCGACGGAAAGGCGTCGTGCCGGGGATCGGGGCGACCGACGCTGGGGAGGAACCCGCCATGCCGCTCGACCCCGCCGCCCAAGGCCTGATCGACCAGCTCGTCGCCGCTGGAGGGCCCGCCCTCAACGAGATGAGCCCCACCGAGTCACGTGCCGCCGCAGCCGCGCTGGCCGAGCTCGGCGGCGAAGGGGAGGACGTGGGCGCCATCGCCGACCGCCGCGTGCCCGGGCCGGGCGGCGACATCCCGGTGCGGGTGTACACGCCGGCCGGGCCCTCGACGGCGACCGCTGCGGGGCCCTCCGGGGGCCTCGTCTACATCCATGGCGGCGGCTGGGTCATCGGCGACATCGAGCTCACGGACTCGGTGTGCCGTGCCCTGTGCAACGCCGCGGGGGTCGTCATCGTCTCCGTCGACTACCGCCTCGCTCCCGAGCACAAGTTCCCCGCACCTCTCGACGACTGCTTCGCCGTTCTTCGCTGGGTCGCTGAAACGCAGCTGAGCTGGGCATCGACCCGGCTCGTCTCGCCGTTGGGGGCGACTCGGCCGGCGGCAACCTCAGCGCCGCAGTGTGCCTGCGGGCCAAGGCCGAGGGCGGGCCGGCGCTGCGCCACCAGGTGCTCGTCTACCCCGTGACCGACTACGGCACCGAGACGGCCTCCTACCGGGCGAACGGCAGCGACTACTTCCTCACCACGGACATGATGCGCTGGTTCTGGGACCACTACGTGACCTCCCCGGCCGACGGCGCCAACCCCCTCGTCTCCCCGTTGCGGGCGGAGGACCTGGCCGGGCTGCCGGCGGCGACCGTGCTCACCGCGGAGTTCGACCCGCTGCGGGACGAGGGCGAGGCCTATGCCGAACGGCTCCGCGCTGCGGGCGTCGCCGTTTCCGCCAAGCGGTACGACGGCCAGCTCCACGGCTTCTGGTCGATGATCGGGGTCATGCCCGCGGCCAAGCAGGCCGTGGCCGACGTGGCCGCCGACCTCCGCAGCTCCCTGGGCTGAACCTGGGCTGAACCACGCGGGGACCAGGATCCGCGCTCGCGGGAGCGCGGATCCCCGCGGGGCCCGGGGCAGATGCGCGCCCCGGCTGGCGGCTTGCTCGCCTGCCCGTGGCAGAGTTGTGACCAGGATGCACGAGCCCGTCGCCCTCACCCTGCCCCCCGGCCCGACCGTGGCCGACATCGCCCGCCACCTCGACCACGAGCTCGGGCTCACCGCCGGCCCCGAGGGCCGGCTCCGTCGCACCTGGTACGACACCGCCGACTGGCGCCTCTACCGTGCCGGCCTCGTCCTCGAGCACGAGGAGGTCGACGCCGAGCCGCCCGCGCCTCCCGCCTTCCTGCGGGTGCGCCGCCTCGGCCACCTGGTCCCCGTCGCCGAGGTCCCCCTCGAGCGCGTGCCCGGGCGCGCCGAGGACCTGCCTGGCCGGGTGGCCGACCTCTTGGCCGGGCCGGCCGCCAAGCGCGCCCTGCTGGAGCACTGCAGAGCGGAGGGGAGCGTGCGCATCCTCCGCCTACTCGACGGTGAGGCCAAGACGGTGCTGCGGGTCATCCTGGGCCAGGACGTCGCCACGTCGCTCGAGGAGCGCCCGGCCGCGGCGCCCGGCCTGGCGGTGGCCCTGGGCGAGCGCGGCGAGCGCGAGGCCGCGGCCAGCACGGTGACCCTGGCCCCCTCCCTGGTCGTCGCCCCGGTGCGGGGCCACGACGCCGAGTTCGACGGCGTGCTGAGCCGACTCGGGCGCTCCCTCGGCAGCCAGCCCGCGCCCGACCCCCTGGTCGCCGCGGCCTCCGCCGTGGGCATCGAGCCCGGGGTCGACCCCAGCCGCTTCGCCGTCGCCGTGCCCGCCGACGCCTCGGCCGCCGAAGCGGTGCGCCTGCTCGTCGGGCGACTGTTGCGCATCATGGTGGTGAACGAGCGCGGCGTGCGCGACGACCTCGACACCGAGTTCCTCCACGACTTCCGCGTGGCCGTGCGCCGGGCGCGGTCCATCGTCAAAGCCGCGGAGGGCGTCATCCCCGAGGAGCGCCGCACCTGGCTGGCCGACGAGCTGCGCTGGCTCGGCCAGGAGACCACCCCCGTGCGCGACCTCGACGTCACCATCGAGGAGCTCGAGGGGCCGAACCCTGCTCTCGACCCGTGGCGCGCCGACCTCGCCCCGGTCCACGACCTGTTCGCCCTGCGGCGGGCCGAGTCCTTCGCCGAGCTCGTCGAGGCGTTGTCGGGCGAGCGCTACCGCCGCTTCGTGGCCGAGTCCCGCCGCTTCGTGGCCAGCGAGTGGGGCGATCCCGACGAGGATGCCGTCGCCTTCGTGCAACGCCGGGTCCACAAGGCGCACCGCAAGGTGGTGCGCCTCGGGCGCGGGGCGACCACGTCGGAGGACTGGCACGAGGTCCGCAAGGCGGCGAAGAAGCTGCGGTACCTCGTCGAGGGCTTTCGGGCGCTGCTCCCCGCCGGGGAGACCGCCGACGCCGTGTCGTCCCTCAAGCGCTTCCAGGAGGTGCTCGGCGCCATGCAGGACTCGGTCGTGCACGTCGACCAGGCCCGTTGGGCGGCGGGCGTCCTCATCGAGCGGGGCGCGGCGCCGGCCCAGTTCCTGGCCACGGGAGCACTCATCGAGCAGCAGCTCGCTGGCGGGCGCAACGCCTACGCCCGGTGCGAGGAGCGCTTCGGTCGCTTCGCGGGCAAGAAGAGCCGGCACCACTTCGAAAGGCTCTGGCAGCGCGCCGGCGAGTCCCTCCCCGAGATGGACGACGGCGCCAGTGGTGGGGACGGGCCCGCCCCCGCGGCCGGGCC
>WHTX01000183.1 GCA_009377505.1 Acidimicrobiia bacterium | reverse complement strand
AACGACCCCACGGCCTGGACTGACCAATCACCGACGAACTAGCGGGCGGCACCACTAGCCACGCGGCCAGGCGCTCGGCGAGCATGACCGTGGGCAGGTGGGTGTTGGCGCGGGGCAGGTCGGGCATGACCGAGGCGTCGACGACCCAGAGGCCCTCGGTGCCGAGGACGGCGCCGTCCGGCCCGACCACCGCCATCGGGTCGTCGGGCCGGCCCATGCGGCAGGTGCCGGCGGCGTGGACGTAGTCCCCGACGGCCCCCTCCAGCCAGGCGTCGAGGGCCCGGTCGTCGTGCAAGACGGCCGCCGGGGTGCCGCGGTCGTCGCAGGCCACGAGCTCGGTGACCGCCTCGACGGCGGGGTGCTCGACCAGGTCCAGCAGGCGGCGCACCGCGGCTCTGAGGCGGGCACGGTCGCGCCCGTCGGCGAGCAGGTCGAAGCGGACGTCGGGTGGCGAGGCGGGGTCGTCGTCGCGCAGCGTGACCCGCCCCCGGGAGAAGACCCGCATGAGGGCGACCTGCACGGCACCGACGGCCCGCCCGGCCGGCCCTGCGCCGGTGGCGCCGAGGGTGAGCACCTGCAGGTCGCCGCGGCCGGCCGTCGTGCCGCTGCTCGTGCGCACCAGGCTGCTGAGGGGTCGGGCGCGGTCGTCGGCCAGGCGGGCCGGCTCGCGCAGCGCCAAGCTGAGCCCGGCCGAGGCGTGGTCGGCCAGGTTGGCGCCGACCCCGGGACGGTCGAGGCCCGAGCGCAGGAGCAGCGCCGGGCTGTGCACGGCGCCACAGCAGAGGACGACGCCGTCGGCCCCCACCTCCTCTCCGCCCGCGGTGCGCACGCCCGTGGCGCGGCCCTTGGCCACCAGCACCCGGTCGACGAGCACGTCGCCGCGGATGGTGAGGTTGGGCCGAGCCCGGGCCGGCTCGAGGTAGGCGTCGTTGCTGGCGGACCGCCGGCCGCCACGCAGGGCGAGGGGGGCGGGGCCGATGCCCTCGGCGCCGGCCGCGTCGGGGTCTGGGCACCACGGGTAGCCGAGGTCCCGAGCCGCCCGGGCCACGGCCCGCTCGAGCGGTGACCAGGTGCCCAGAGCGGGGAGGTGGCGAGCCCCGGTGGTGGCGAGGGCGGCGAAGGTCGGCTCGACGTCCCGCCACGCCCAGCCCCGGGCGCCGAGGCGCGCCCAGGTGTCGTAGTCCTCGGGCAGGCCGCGCAGGACGACGAGGGCGTTGACGGCCGAGCTGCCGCCCACGCCGCGGCCCTGCCAGTAGGGGCGCCGCGGCTGGCCGGGGCGCCGCTCGGCGAGGAGGTCCCAGGTGCGGCCCGGCTCGGCGAGGGCGGCGAGGAAGTTCTGCCCGGCGAGGGCAGGCGGCGTGTGGGCGGCGTCGTGGTCGGGGCCGGCCTCGAGGAGCACGACGTGGGTGTCGGGGCCCTCGGACAGCCGGGCGGCGACGACGGCGCCGGCCGATCCCGCCCCGACGACGACCCACGTCCGGCCCATGTCACGTTCCTAGTTGGTGGCGGCGTCGATCGGTGGCCCGCCGGCTCGCCGCCCGCCGCGGCCCTGCTGAAGGCCCGACAGGCGAGGTAGCATCGCCCGCCGATGACCAGCGGCCACGGTCCCGGCCTCGAGGATCTGATGCCCTCGTGGCACTGGCGGAGCCGGCACACGCTCATCCTCGAGCGCCCGCCCGACGCCGTGTTCACGATGATCGGCGAGCTCGTGGTGGCCGAGCTGCCCACTGCCGTGCGCCACGGCCAGCGCCGGCCCCAGGTCCGCGTCCTCGACAACTACCTGCGCCAGGGGTTCCGGCTCTTCACCGAGGAGCGCCCGGTCGGCTACCTCCTCGGCCGCATCGGGCGCTTCTGGAACCGCTACGAGCGCCACGTCGCCCCCGAGACGGCCCGCAACGACCCGGCGTGGTTCGCCCGGTTCGCCGAGCCCGGGTTCGCCAAGGCGGCCCTCGGCATCACCTGCCTGCCCGTCGACGGCGGCGCGGCCACCCTCCTCGTGGCCGAGACCCGCATCGTCGCCACGGACGCCCACACCCGCGAGGAGTTCAACCGGCACTGGCTCGTGGGCTCCTTGGCCAACCCCCACGCCCAGCAGGAGCTGCTGAGGGCGGTGCACCACCGCCTCGCCGCCTGACCGCCCGGGTACCCCGCCCCAGCCCCTCAGCCCCTCAGCCCCTCGGCCGCCGAGCCACATCAGGGTTGGTGGGGGGCGCTACCCGCTCAAGTAGGGTCCCAGCTCCATGGACACCGCCGTCGAGCACGCGGACGCCGCCGACGTCCTCGGCGAGCTGCCCGCCGCCGTCGTCGTGTCCCAGCCCGGCGCCTGGGCCGCGATCCTGCCCGGCCACCCCGGCCCGCACCGCGCCCTGCGGCCCACCTCGCTCGAGGAGCTGGACCTCGAGCGACTCACCCTGCCACTCGACGGCAGCGACGTCGTGGGCGACGCCGAGGTGGTCGTGGGCATCGGCGGCGGGCTCGCCCTCGACACGGCCAAGTACGTGGCCCTCCAGCGAGGCCTGCCCCTCGTGCTCGTGCCCACCGCGCTGTCGAGCATCGCCCCCTTCACCACCGAGGTCGGCCGGCGGGTGCGCCGCCAGACCGTCTGGGCGGGCGACGTCGGCGGCCGCACCGTGGTCGACCTCGACCTCCTCGCCACCGCCCCCCCGGAGCGCAACCGGGCCGGCGCGGCCGACGTCATCGCCACCATCTCCGCCACCTGGGACTGGCGGCTGGCCCACGCTCGCGACAAGGGCCTGCCCTTCTCCGGCCGGCTCGACGAGATAGGCCAGCGCTGCCGGCGCGAGCTGGGCGAAGGCCGCGACGCCATCGCCCACGCCCGCCGCGAGGGCCTGGACCTGCTGGCCCGGCTCCTGGCCGACCTGGGCGAGGCGTGCACCGTGTCCGGGCACCGGCGCCTCGTCGACGGCTCCGAGCACACCTTCGTCCAGGCTTACGAGCACCGCCTCGGCCAGCCTCGCCGCTACGGCGAACTGGTCGGGCTCGGGACGGTGGCCATGGCCACCCTGCAGGGCTGGTACGGGGTGTCCGCCGGCGGCGTGGCCGACCCCGACGGCGCCATCGAGCTGCTGACCGGCTGCAAGGTGGCCTCGAACCCGCACCAGCTGGGCCTCGACGAGGGCACGTTCCGGGGCCTCTTGCGCCACGCCGTGCGCTTCCACGTGGGCGAGTTCCTGCCGTGGTCCGTCCTCAACGAGGCCGACCTCAACTGGTCGGCCGCCGAGGAGATGTGGCGCCGCTGCTGGCAGGTGCCGGTGGTGCGGGGGTGAGCGGGCATCGGGCTGCTGGATCGCCAGCGGGCGGCACCGTCGGCATCATCGCCAACCCCGTCTCGGGCAAGGACATCCGCCGCCTCGTGGCCAACGCGCCCACGTCCACGCTCCAGGAGAAGTACACGATCGTGCGCCGGGCGGTGATCGGCGCCGTCGAGGCGGGGGCTGACCGCTTCTGGTTCCTGAGCGAACCGCACGGCCTGTGCGCCCGGGCCACCGAGACGCTGGCCCTCGACGTCCGGTACGGGCACGTCGACATCGCCTTGCGCTTCGACGAGTCCGACACGGTGCGCACGGCGGCGGCCATGCGCGACCTCGGCTGCGGGGCCCTCGTCGTCCTCGGCGGCGACGGCACCAACCGCGCTGTCGCCCTCGGCTGGCGCGACGCCCCCGTCGTCCCCATCTCGACGGGCACGAACAACGTGTTCCCCGTCCACGTGGAGGCGACCCTGGCCGGTGCAGCCGCCGGGCTCGTGGCCTCGGGCCGGATCGCCCTCGAGGCGGTGAGCCGGCCCGCCAAGGTGGTCGAGGTGGAGGTCGACGACGAGGCGGGCGACCTCGCGCTCGTCGACGCCGTGCTCGTCGACGAGCGCTTCGTGGGCTCCCGGGCGCTGTTCGACCCGCCCGCCCTGCGCCTCGCCGTGCTCACCCGGGCCGAGCCGGCCGCGGTGGGCGTCTCCTCCATCGGCGGGCTGCTCTCCCCGTGCGGGGCGGAGGAGGACGCCGGGCTGCTGGTGCGCCTGGCCCCGGCCGGCGCGGCGCCGCGCCGCCTGCGGGCACCCCTCGCCCCCGGCTGGTACGCCGAGGTCGGCATCGCCGGCTGCCAGGCCCTCGAGCTCGGCGAGCCCGTCGAATGGAGGGGGCCGGGCATCCTCGCCTTCGACGGCGAGCGCCAGCGCGCCCTCGCCCCCGGCCAGCGGGCGCGCCTACGCGTCGAACGCCGCGGCCCTCGGGCACTCGACGTGGCCGCTGCCCTCCGACTGGCCGCTCTCGAGGGCGCCTTCCTCGCCGACGCGGCTCGGGACGGCGGCGTCGGGCTGCGCTAGCCTCGCGTTGAACAACTGTTCATCGAGCCCGCTGGACCTCGCTGGTCGCACTGGGTCGGCCGGGCCGGCGGCACAGCGACGGTGGGCGACAAGACACACGGCACAGGGGGCGCGCGATGCACGTCGGCATGGCTTCGATCTTCCAGGGCTTCGGCGGCCAGCTCTCGGATCGCGAGGTGTGGCAGGCCGACCTCGCCCTCGCAGATCTGGCCGAACCGCTCGGCTTCGAGTCCATCTGGAGCGTCGAGCACCACTTCACGCACTACACGATGGTGCCCGACGTCCTGCAGTTCCTCACCTACATGGCGGGCCGCACGACCAAGGTGCAGCTCGGCTCCATGGTGCTGGTCCTGCCCTGGCACGACCCGTTGCGGGCGGCCGAGCAGATCGTGCTGCTCGACCACATGTCCGACGGGCGGCTCATCCTCGGCCTCGGCCGGGGCACCGGCAAGGTCGAGTTCGACGGCTTCCGGGTCGACATGGGCACGGCCCGCCAGCAGTTCAAGGAGTCGGCCGAGGCCATCTTCGGGGCGCTCGAGACCGGCGTGATGGACTACGACGGCGAGTTCGTGAAGCAGCCCCGCACCGAGCTGCACCCCGGCCCGTTCAAGTCATTCAAGGGCCGCACCTACTCGGCCACGATCTCGCCCGAATCGGCGGAGATCATGGCCCGGCTCGGCACGGGTGTCCTGGTCGTTCCCCAGAAGCCCTGGCACCTCGTCCAGGAGGACGTCGTCACCTACCGGGACACGTACCGCGAGGCCATCGGCGAGGAGCCCCCCTCGCCCATCATCGCCGGCTGGACCATCGTCGACGAGAGCGCGGACCGGGCCGAGGAGCTGGCCCGCAAGTACATCGGCGGGTACTGGGCCTCCGTCGTCGAGCACTACGAGTTCGACAAGCCCCACCTCAAGTCGACACCGGGCTACGAGTTCCACGGCCAGATGTACGACCGGCTCTCCAAGCCCGGCGGCATGGAGAAGATGACCGATTTCTACGTCGGGCTCCAGCCCTGGGGCACGCCCGACCAGGTGCTCGAGAAGATCACCACCTTCGCCGACATGGTCGGGGGCGACGGCTACGTCGGCGTGTTCCGCTTCGCCGGCATGCCGGCCGAAGAGGCCGAGCGCAACATGCGCCTCTTCGCCGAGAAGTGCAAGCCCGTCCTCCAGGACCTGGCACCGGCCATCGAGCGCCTCGACCTCGGCGCCGGCGCGCGCTGACCTACCCCGATCTTCACAGCGACACAGCGACACAGCGACAGAGAGCGAACCAAGCGAGCAAGGGGGGCCCATGGCCAACTACGACGTCCACATCGCAGGGGGGACGGTCGTCGACGGGACGCGCGTGCCGCGCTACCGGGGCGACATCTGGATCAAGGACGGCCGCATCGCCCAGGTCGGGGGGCGCCCGAACGGCACCGCTGACCGGGTCATCGACGCCACGGGCTGCGTCGTCGCCCCCGGCTTCATCGACCTGCACACCCACTACGACGCCCAGATCCGCTGGGACCCGTGGTGCACCATCTCCTCCTGGCACGGGGTCACCTCCGTTGTCCTGGGCAACTGCGGGTTCGGGTTCGCCCCCTGCAAGCCCGACTTCCGCGACCGCTCCATGCTCACGATGGTGCGCACCGAGGCCATCCCCTACGAGTCAATGGTGCAGGGGATGCTGCCCACGTGGGACTGGGAGACGATCCCCGAGTACCTCGACAGCCTGGAGGGCGCCCCCAAGGGCGTGAACGTGTTGCAGTACATGCCGACAGCGTCCCTCATGACCTACGTGATGGGCCTCGACGCCGCCAAGTCCCGCCCGGCCACGAAGCCCGAGCGCGAGGAGATGCAGCGGCTGCTGAACGAAGGCATGGACGCCGGCCTCTGCGGCTTCTCGATCCAGCGCCTCGGCCCGAACTCGACCCAGGCCGACTTCGACGGCTCGCCCATGGTCACCGACACCATGATCGACGACGACATCTTCGCCCTGGCCGAGGTGCTCCGGTCACGCGACGAGGGCTTCATCCAGCTCACGCAGGCCACCCAGCCCGACCCCAACAACCCCGAGGACCTCGAGTTCAAGCTGCGGCTGGCCGAGGTGGCCCAGCGCCCGATCATCGACAACGTGGTGCCGGTCAGCCAGAAGAACCCGCGCATCCACCAGGAGCGCCTCGAGTGGCTCGAGAAGGCCCAACGGTCCGGCCTGCGGATCTTCGGGCAGGGGGCGACGGTCCGCACCGGCTTCGCCTTCTCCCTCGACAACTGGAACCTCTACGACTCGAGCCCCGGCTGGCGTGAGGCCACCACCGGCACCGTCGAGGAGAAGATGGCCAAGATGCGCGACCCGAGCGTTCGGGAGCGCCTGCGCCGGGAGACGGACGAGGCGGCCACGCTCTTCGCCCAGACCCAGGGCGCGGTGGGCGGCCCGCCCCGCAAGCTCGTCGTGCAGCACATGGCCACCCGGCCCGACCTGAGCGACAAGTACGAGGGCCGGAGCCTGGGCGAGATCGCCGACGGCGAAGGCCGCCACTACATCGACGTCATGCTCGACCTCTCCCTCGAGACCGACCTCACCACCGAGTTCCTCGGCGAGGGGCCGACCTTCAGCGCCGACAACATGACCGGCGTCTACACCGAGTCGCCTTACACCATCCCCGGCGTGTCCGACGGCGGGGCGCACACCAAGTTCTTCACCGGTGGCGCCTGGACCACGGACTTCCTCTCCTGGATGGTGCGCGACACCGGCAAGCTGACCCTCGAGGAGGCCCACTACCGCATGTCGGCCCTCGCCGCCCACGCCGCCGGGTTCAAGGACCGGGGCGTACTGCGGGAGGGCTCCCCGGCCGATGTCGTCGTGTACAACCTCGACGAGCTGGCCATCGACCCCGAGTGGATCGGCGAGGCCATATACGACCTGCCCGGTGGCGAGTGGCGCCGGGTGCAGCGAGCCAACGGCTACCGCCACATCCTGGTCAACGGCGAGGAGACCTTCGCCGACGGGGACTGCACGGGCTCGACCCCGGGCAAGCTCCTGCGCCACGGCCGCGGCTGACCGGCGTCGGCGGGCCGGGAGCAGCACGCTCCCGGCCCGCTCGCAGGCCAGGGCGGGGACGCGCCCGCTCAGGCCGTGTTGGGCTTGATGGCGGCGGCGATCCAGCCCAGCAGCTCGTTCGGGTTGCGGGTCTGGGTGAGGACGCGTCCCGGCCCGGTGAAGTCGAAGACCAGGCCCTCGCCGCTCTTCGCGCTCTGGACGACGCCCCCGGCGATCTTGCGGAGCTGCATGGTGACCGAGTCGTCGTAGGCGACCATGTGGCCCGTGTCCACGGTGACGGTCTGCCCGGCGGCGAGGTTCCAGGTCTCGAGCGCCCCGTAGCAGGCCACGACGGTCGGCCCCGTCCCGCTGGCGTGCACGATGAAGCCGCCCTCGCTGCCGAAGAGGTTCCTGAAGCCGCCCCACTTGGTGTCGATCACGACCGCCGGCGGTGAGCCGAGCCACGCCCCCCGGGAGATGACGAGCCCTTGGCCCGGGCTGACGTCGAGGGCGGTGAGGTCGCCGGGGAGCTGGGGCGAGACGTCGACCCAGCCACCGCCGGACGGGGCCGTGCAGGTGGTGAGGAAGAACGACTCCCCGCCGAGGGCAGCGCGCTTGAGGGAGCGCATGAAGCCGCCCTCCATGCGGGCCTCGATGTTCACCCCCGGTGACATGGCCATCATGGCCCCGGACTGGATGCGCACCGCCTCGCCGTCCGCGAGCTCGAGGCGGGCGACGCCGAAGGCGGGGGTGTGCCGCGTCGTGATCTGCATGGGACGAGCATCCCACGGGGGCCAGGCGCCCAGCGGCTACCTACACATCGTCAGCCTCGACGTGACACAGGTAACGCCGCGTCACTAGCGTGGGCTACGACCCGGCCGGTGGTCCGGGGATCCGAGCCGTGCCCCCCAGGCACGGCGATGAAGGGGGTACTCCTTGACGGGGTCTTTGCGCGCCCGCGCCTTCGCAGGCTTCCTGCCATTGTGCCTGGTGGCGGCGGCCTGCGGCGGCGACGACTCGAGCTCGGCGTCCTCCGGGACGGTCGACTCGGGGGTGAAGTCAGGGGTCGACCAGGCGCTGAGCGGGTCCGCCACGACCGCCGAGATCACCGACCAGCCCACCTCCATGGAGGAGTGGGAGGCGCTCTGGGCGGAGGAGCGGGCCGCGGTCGTCGCCGAGATCACCGAGAACGGCTGGGGCAAGTCCGCCGACGGCAACACCCTCACCGGTCCCGAGGGCTTCACCGTCGACCTCGCCGCCTGCCCGGCGGGGTGGAGCGACACCGAGGGCCTGACCGATACGACGATCAAGATCGGCAACACGCTGTCCCAGTCGGGGACGACGGCCGACTACGGCTACCTCGCCGTCGCCATCCGGCCGTTGCTCGCGCACTACAGCGCCGAGGGCGCCTTCACGGACTCCGAGGGCAAGACGCGCACCGTCGACTACATCACCAAGGACGACGCCTACGACCCGGCGCGCACCATCCCCCTCGTCGACGAGCTGATCGACTCGGACAAGGTCTTCGACGTGTGGACCCTGGGTTCGCCCAACACGATGAAGACCTACGACAAGCTGAACCAGCGCTGCATCCCCGGCATCCTCCAGATGACCGGCCACCCGGCGTGGGGCGACCCGGTGAACCACCCGTGGACGACGGGCATGCAGATGGCCTACAACACCGAGGCCGTGCTCTGGGGTGGCTTCATCGAGCAGCGCCTCGACGAGCTGGCCCCCGACGGCGGCACGGTGAAGGTGGCTGCGCTAGTGATGAACAACGACTTCGGCAAGTCCTACGACGCGGCTTTCAAGGACTACCTCGCCCAGTCCCCTCACAAGGACCGCATCGAGTACGTCACCGAGCTGATCGAGCCCCAGGTCCCCACGGTGAAGGACCCGCTGACCACGATCGCTTCCCAGGACCCCGACGTCTTCATCGTGATGTCGACGGGCGTGCCCTGCACGCAGTCGATCACCGAGGCGTCGGAGAACGGCCTCAAGGAGAGCGCCGACTACATGTTCATGTCCTCGGTCTGCCAGAGCAGCGGCTTCGTGGGCAAGGAGAAGGTCGGTGGCGACGGCTCTGCGACTACGGGCTGGTGGATCGTCGGCGGCGGCGTCAAGGACCTCGTCTCCCCGGACAACGACGGCGACCCGTTCATCGAGTGGTCGCGTGAGCTACTCACCAACGACGGCACGGACTACACGGTCTCGGGCTCGCTGACCTCGGGCATCTACTTCGGTTGGAGCATGGTGCAGGCGCTGCGCATCGCCGGCGACCTACCCGGCGGGCTGACGAGGACCAACCTGATCCTGGCAGCGCGGGCCATGGACATGACCCACCCGAGCCTCATCCCGGGCATCCAGTTCAACATGAACGGCAACGCCGACGCGTACTTCGTGGAGGGCTCGCAGTTCGGCCAGTACGACGCCGAGCTGCAGAACTGGGTGACCCAGGGCGACATCATCGACCTGTCGGGCAAGTCGGCCAACTGCGCGTGGGACCAGTCGACCTCGACTTGCACATGACCTGAGCCTGAGCTCGGCCTGGGCACGAGGGGTCCCCCCGTTCGCCACAGCCGAGCGCGTAGGATGGCGCGTCTGTGGCCTGGGCGGACGAGCGATGGACTGACGCGCCATGGGCCCTGTTGACGAGACAGTCGACGACGAGTACCGGTCCTCCCCGCCCTCGCGGGGACTGACGGCGACCGCCCTGCTCCTCGCCGCCGTGGCCGTGGGCTGCGGCGGCGGCGGGCCGGTTCGCCAGCTCAGCGACCAGATGCCCCTCACCTCCACGGGCGTCGGCCAGGTCCTCGGCACGCCGGGGACGAATCCCGTCACCACGGCCGCGCCCCCCGTCGTCGCCCCCGGGGCGCGCGGCGGGC
>WHTX01000182.1 GCA_009377505.1 Acidimicrobiia bacterium | reverse complement strand
AGCTGCGGGGCGGCTCAGTCGAAGCCCGGGCGGCCCTGTCCCGCCAGGGCCGCTACCACAGCGTGGCCGGCAACCTGCGGGTCAAGGAAGTCGTCATCGACGACGGCACCATGCGGGACCGGTTCGTCGTGTGCCACAACCCCGACCAAGCCGCCCGCGACGCAGCCGTGCGCGACCAGCTCCTCGCCCAACTCGAAGACGCCATCGGGGGCAGCGACCAGCTCGCCCCCAACGCCCGGGCGTCCCTCGCCGCCGAGCTACGCGCCCGGCCCGCCTACCGGCGCTACCTGCGCGCCACCCCCAAGGGCCGCCTACGAGTCGACCGCGCCGCGGTGCGGGCCGACGCCCACCTGGACGGCAAGTTCCTGCTACGCACCTCGGGCCCCACCCTGACCGCCGAAGACGTCGCCCTGGGCTACAAGCAGCTCCTCGAGGTCGAACGCGGCTGGCGGGACATGAAGTCCACCCTCGAGCTGCGCCCCGTCTACCACCGCCTCGAGGACCGCATCCGCGCCCACGTACTGCTCTGCTGGCTCGCCCTCCTGCTCATCCGCATCGCCGAGACCGCCACCACCGACACCTGGCGGAACCTGCGCCACGAGCTCGACCGCTGCCACCTCGGCACCTTCACCGGGCCCGCCGGCAGCGTCCGCCGCCGCACCGAGCTCACCGCCCGCCAGAAGAGCATCCTCGCCGCCCTCGACGCTGCCGAACCAGCCCAACTCATCCGGCTCGACACCGCCACATCCGCCGCCTAGACCAGCACCCACCGTGGCGCCTAGTAACACGCCCCCACACCGCGCCGCGCCCGTTCCCCCAGCTCAACCCCCACTTCCGCACCACTTGCCCTCAAACAGCTGCGGAACTCCGGACTTCGAGCGCTACGGAATCGACGACGAAGGCGGCGGCTACCTGTGGCACACCACCGATGAGCGCTTCCGCGCCGACTTGAACCCCAACGAGCCGAACCGGTTCGGCTGGGTCGTCGAGGTCAACCCGTGGCTGCCGGGCTCGATGCCCATCAAGCGCACCTCGCTCGGCCGGATGAAGCACGAAGGTGCAGTCGTCACGACCAGCCCGAGCGGGCAGACCGTGGTCTACATGGGTGACGATGAGCGGTTCGAGTACGTCTACAAGTTCGTGTCCGCCGGCGGCTGGCGGGACCTGCTTGCCGAAGGGCGCAGTCCGCTCGACGAAGGCACCCTCTACGTCGCCCGCTACGACGATGACGGGACCGGAGAGTGGCTGCCCCTGATCTGGGGTGAGGGCCCGCTGACCCCAGAGAACGCCTTTGCCGACCAGGGCGACGTCCTGATCAGGACCCGGGCCGCTGCAGACGCGCTCGGCGCCACCCCCATGGACCGCCCCGAGTGGGCCACGGTGCACCCGACCCGCGAAATCTTCATGACCTTTACCAACAACACCGAACGTGAAGAGCCCGACGCGGCCAACCCTCGCGTCGAGAACGCGTACGGCCACATCCTGCGCTGGGTCGAGGCCGACCGCGACGTCGGCGCCACCAGCTTCACCTGGGAGGTCTTCATCCTCGCCGGGGCAGGCACTGGTACGGGTGACGGTTCGAGTATCGAGGCTGACGACGCCTTCGGCTCACCGGACGGGCTGTGGGCAGACCCCGACGGTCGGATCTGGATCCAGACCGACGGCACCCAGCCGATCCCGTGCAACAACCAGATGCTCGGCGCCGACCCCTGGACCGACGAGGTTCGCCGCTTCCTCGTCGGGGTGCCCGGCTGCGAGGTGACCGGCGTGACGACCACGGGCGACCGGCGCACCATGTTCCTCAACATCCAGCACCCCGGGACCGAGGGCACGCCGGAGGACCCGACCGCCGAGTCGGGCTGGCCGGATCATGATCCTGCCGGGGCGTCCCCGCTCCGCGACCGTGATCATCCGCAAGGCCGACGGCGGCGTGATCGGCACCTGAGTTGAGCGCAGTCACAAGGTCGGAGCCGTAGCTGGCGTGCCACAGGTCCGACGCGGCGACCGTGTCGCCCTCCGCTTCGACCGTCGCCGCGTACAGGCCCTTCAGGTCCAGCTCGCGCATCCGGCGGAACACGACAGCGAACGAGTCGAGCAGGGCGGTAGCTGTCTCGTTGAAATCAGCGAGCCGGGCCTTGACCTTGACGGGGTCGGCCCACTCGGGGTCGAGGTGCTCGAGCGCGGCGGCCAGTTCCCGGCGGGCCAACAGCTCGGTGCGGGCCTGGTCCTCCGCGGCCATCTCCTCCTGCAGGAGGCGCATCCAACGGGGCATCTCGACGTCGATGGCGTCAGCGAGGCTGATGACGCGTCGCTCCCGGTAGGCACCGACGGGGCGCTACGCCCGTTCTTGGCGCCGGTCTTCGCGACGGCCCGGGCGGAGAAGCTGATGCCTGAGCGGCCGGCCATCTCCCACATGCGGGCGGCCAGGCCCTCGAACTCGACGGGGTCGAGCATGGACAGCTTCGGCTTCGAGCCGTTGAAGACGACCTCGAGCAGCTCCGCCCGCACCGCCTCGTCGTCCTCGACGTCGGGGTCGTCGGTCTTCACGAAGCACTGGACCCGCCACACCTCGAGCTGCTCGCCCGTGGCCCGGTCCGTCACGAACTTCGGGCGCATCGGCGACTGCGGGTTATCCGGCTGGGTGCGCTCCTCGCCGCGGATGATCGCGGCAGTGAGCAAGGTCATGGCCGATGTGTCGACCGGGATCGTGCGCATGGGGCTTCGCCTCCTACCTCCGTCGGCGTATCTGATGCGCTGACTCGGGCGGACCATACGACGTATCGGATGCGCCGTCTAGGCCGAACAGGCGTAGCGTCTACGTCGGTTAGGCTCGGTCCTCGATGACGCCACCGGCCGAGGACCTCGACGCAGCACGTGAGCAAGGTCGGCGTGACGGCGCCGAGCTGGCCGAGCGTAAGGCGCCCACCGACCCCCTGCTACGCCTCGCCTGGGCTGACGGGCTCGGTGATACCGACCACGTGCGCGAAGCCGTGAGGCAGGCCCGGGGCGCTGGAGCGCCGTGGAAGGACATCGCCGAGGTGCTCGGCATCACCGTGAGCACGGCCAAGACCCGGTTCACGCCATCGGGCTACGAGCGGATGCAGCGCTACCGGGAGCGGAAGCGGCAGCAGGGCGACGAGGGGTAGCGTCTACAGAGCTGCAGGCCCTGGAGGGCCCGGCTCGAACCAGCTCCTCGGGTGGTGTGTGCTGAGGAACCACTCGACCTCGGCCGGTTCGAAGGGGGACAGTGGCCGCCGCCACCAGCGCCAGTCCGACGCGTCGTCGAAGCGGGCCTCGGCTTCCTCCCAGTCCTCATCGATCAAGTCGTGCCAGATCTCGCCGTCTGGGTGGACGCCGGCTTGTACGTCGACCAGCCTCCGCGGCGGGAGCCCTCCGTGGGGTGGGTCCAGGTCCTTGTCCGGGTCGCCATCGAGCTCTACAGCGCGGAACGCGACTCCGATGATCATCACGTCGAAGTAGCAGGCGTTGTCACGCTCGCACGGAGGCTCACCCCGCGTCATAGCCGCCGCAACCGACCGGCAGTGCTCCTGTGCCTCGATGACCCAGCTGCGCAGGCTGCCCATGGGCGTGAAGGTCTCCGGCGCCATGTACTTGAAGGGGCCCACCCGAGCCAGCGGCTCATTGGGGGCCTCAAGCCAGAAGTCAAGCGGCCCGTCAGCCCACTCGTGGAGAACCCCGATCAGCGTTGCGGCTTGGCGCGGGGTCAGCATTCGGGAGTTCGCCCAGGAGGCCCTGATCTTCGTCCACCACTGGGCGTACTCCTCGTCCCCTTCGTCGCTGCGCCCCACGCTGCCGGAGCCTCGCGCGAACTACGACGGCGGTGTTTCATAACAGGGTGGGTGATGCGACAGTGCGTGAACTGCGGTACACCGGCTCGGTGGCGGCTACGAGCGGCAGCGGCGCTACCGGGAGCGGAAGCGGCAGCAGGGCGACTAGTTGGGACAGCGTGTCTCGCCCGTCAGGTTGCAGCGTGCGACCTTTGACGGAGCTGCCGGTGCCGTCGTGGAACCGCCACAGCGCCCATTCGGCGAGGACGTCGCCGGGAGTGGCCCCTGCGCAGGGCCGACTCTGCGCTGCCAGCCAATCAGCCCACGCGTTCAGGGGTCGATGAGCCGGTCACGCTCGTCGGCCACGACACGGCGCAGCAGCCGCTCGGCGACGTCAGGCAGGTCGCCCTGCGGAGAGCAGGTTGACTGCGCTCTCGAGACGGTCGACGAGCATGCGGTGGGCCATGGCGCCTTTCATGCCGGGAAGCGTACGTGCGTTCGGTGCGATCTGCGTTGGCTGGCGACTCGATCTCGGAGCCGTTAGTCGCGAGTAACGGCTCCCCCCACGTTTCAAGCGACCGCGTGTCGCTTGAAGGCGGCATGGACGGAACCGATGCTGTCCACCCCGCCCAGCGTCGCGAGCACGGAAGCAGAGCGGAGGCGAGTGAGCCTTCCCCCAGCGTGGTGATGATCGCGCCCTGCGTGGGCGACGATGCTGGAACCCCTGACACAGGGGCCTCGGGCCGGGCTACGGACTCCCCGGCCCGAGGACTCAGCTCGCGTGCGGAGGCGCGCCTTCAACAACTGGCTGCGCCCACACTCGGCCCCCGCACCTCTCCACCCTTGACCCGCTGGGGTGCGGGGGCCGTACCCGTCGTCCAGGCCTGCCAACAGCGAGCGTCCCCAATCGTGGGGATGGCCAGGACTTGCTGGACACGTAGCGTTCGCCTCAGCCGAGCGTGGCCCTCGACGAGGTTCGTGGTCGCTCCACGCCGTGGGCCTCGCTCGGCCTCCTCCTCAGCTCCAGCGGTTCGGCGACGGTTCAGCTGCAGGTGCAGCCTGCGGGGCGGGGGTGAGCGAAGCCGCGCACGACGGACACCAACCCGGACCGGCGTCGTTCCTGCAGCTGGTCCCACACGGGGCGGTGCTCGCAGCGGCCGTCGACCGGCTCGGCGGCGAACATGAGCTCGCCGAGGACGACGATGCAGCCGCGGGCGTTCTCGTACACCTCACGGACGAACAGGCCCTCGACCATGTCGAACGGCTGCACCTGCGAGCCGGCAACGTGCAGCATCTCCGCCACCAGCACAGGCTATGGGCGCCCCCCACGCGCTCCACGCCAACACCGTCCGACTACCACGTTCACCCGGCGCAGCTCGGCCCGCTCCGTCACCGTGGTCCCGCCCCACACGCCCGCCAGCGACGGGCCAGCAGCGAGCGCCCACGACAAGCACTCGACCCGCGCCGGGCACGACGCGCACACGACCCTCGCGGCGGTCACCGTGTCGACGTCGCCCTGCACAGCGAACCACCCGGCCGGGCCACGGCCCCGGCACGCCGCGTCAGCGTGCCACCGCGGCCGACCGAGCAGGTCGTCCAAGTCGGGCAGCTCGTAGCGGGCGGCCGGGTCGAGCTCCTCGAGCGCCATAGCCGGTGAAGGTACCCGCCGGCCACACCCACATCGGGTGACCCGCTCAGTCGAACGGGTTGCTGCCCTCCGGTTTCGCCACCAGCGGCGACAACCGCCCCTCCGACGAGGGGGACAGGCCGAACTCGGCGCACCACGCCCGCAGCTCCTTCGACGCCAGCTCCGCCACGATCACCATCGGGTGCCGGCCCAGCCCCCTCGGCGTCGAGATCGTCATCCCCTCCACCGCCAGGACCCGCTGCGCGTCGCACAGGCGCCCCCACGCCAAGCACAGGGCGGTCAGGGCGGGCTGGTCGAGCGGTTTCGTCAGGTGGAGGCGCTGCAGCTCCGGGACGACCTGCTCCCCGAGGTCGAGCGCGTCGCCGGGGAGGAAGGCGGGCGCGTCCGGTGGGAGACGGGCGAACCCGGGGTCCGCGGCGACCTCGCGGCCCCCCGAGTCACGCCCCGGGGAGCGCCCCTCGACGATTTTCAGAGCCCGCGGCCGGGCCTTCGGCGCCATCGCGGTCACTCTCCGTGACGATTTCGGGATGATTCAATTTGAGACAGAACACGCGTCACTCACCGGCCGTCCGACTCTGCGCAGGTCAGACCCCGGGGTGGTCCCATCAGTGGCGAAACGGTGGTCCCGTGCTCCCGGCGGGCGACAGGCGTGTGCGTGTCGACGGTCATGCGGTGCAGGAACAGGGAGCTTTGGGCGCGCCGGTAGCGGTGGTCGACGTCGTACCGCACCGATCCCTCCGCCGGGACGTCCGACGTTCATCCGACCAGGCCCGACGCATGCTGGCGTCGTACGAGGTACACATCCGCGGGCAGGATCACGGCCATCGGGTCACACGGCGGGCGTCCGCGCCGTGCACTGCGCCGGTACGTGGCATGGGTCCCCTTCCTTTGGGTGCCGGGCGAGCGTCAGACGGCGTGCCGCTCGGCGATGCCGTGGTCCGTTCTGCCAGCAGCCCACGTGCGAGCGCACCGTCGTCGAAGAGAGACCGGTCTGAGTGCTCCTCGGGGCAAACCCTACCCCTCGCGTAAGGGAAGAGTTGACTCGACGGCGCGGCGGCCGATTGGAGGCCTCGTGGGGTGCCCACCGGAGCAGGACGTGGACGGAGTTGGTTGCTCGACGAGATGTGCGGTGCATACACGAACGGCCCGAAGCTCCGGATGGTGCGTCGTCCCCTCCATTCGCGCGAGGACGTCGTGGTGGTCGGCATCGACCGGCGTGGAGGAATTGGGTTGATCGCGAGATGCATGCGTCGCGGCCTGGGCTCTGCAGAGTGGCTCCACGAGTCCCGTCTGGTCGACGTGCGCCCCACTGGGCGCGCTGTCGGGCTCCGCCCGCCCTACGGTGCTCGAGGTGAGCGCCGTGGCAGCTCGCCCGTGTCCCGCCGACGCTGGCGACTCGGGACGTTGGGCCGGTTCATCCGTGGCCGTCCTGGTCGGCCACCTCGCTGAGCAGCGCGTCGTAGCGCGGCGCGACCTCGGGCCGCGCGAACTGCCTCACGTGGGTGTGGGCTCTGGCCGCCCCAGCTCTCCGCTCATCACCGTGGGTGAGCGCCCAGCAGAGCTGCCGGACGAGGTCCTGAGGTCGGTCGTACAGGTACGGGGAACTCGTGGGGACGAGCTCGGGGTAGGCCAGTCGAGCGGGGAGCAGGGGCAGCGCACCCGCAGCGATGGCTTCCACCACCGCCACGCCGAAGAACTCGTGCATCGCCGTGCTGACGACGATGTCGGCAGCAGCGAGCAGCCCGCGGTACTCATCTCGGGCGGCAGTACCGAAGTGGACGACCCGGGCGCCCAGTGCGGCTCGGGCTCGGGAGAAGTCGGCGGGGACCGTCTGGAAGCTCTCGCCAGCGATGGCGACCCGGAAGTCGATGCCCGCGGCGGCAACCTGTTCGAGCGCCCAGAAGAACTCGCCCGGCCCCTTGTCGTAGTCCCACCGGTGGTTCCAGAGGATGACGGGTGCGCCGTCGGCGTCGGTGCGCCGGCGGCCGCCATCGAGGGCCTCGACGCCGACCGGTAGGACAGTCGACTTGGCCCCGACGGCGTCGAGCCACCCGAGATGGCGGTGATCGGGGAAGCGGCGCAGCAGCTTGGGTAGCTCGGCAGGAGCTGCCCCTGGTGGAACGCGGAGTTGAACACCACCCGGTCCGCCGCCACCATGCTCAACCAGTTGGTCATCGCATACGTGTGGTCTGGCGTGGCGCCCGGGGGGACCGGGTAGGTGAGCTGGTTCTCGTGCATGTACGGCACGACCGGCACCTCGTGCAGTGCCCGACGAGCGAAGCCGACGAGCGCCGGCACGTGCACCATGTCACTGACGAGCAGCAGGTGAGGCCGGCCGTGTTCGGCGACGACCTCGTCGATCTGCGCAGCGAGGGTCAACGCAGCGCCCTGCATGCGCCATTTCCAGAAGCCGCCGGCGTGGCTCACGAGGTGTACGCGGTGGCGGCTGTGCCGGGCCAGGCCCTCCGCCCACGCCCGGTGCGACCCGGTGAAGTACGGCTCGCAGAGGAGGACGCGCAGCGGTCCGCATCCGCCGAGCGGTGGGCCTTCTCCGGCGACGGTCATCCCCGCGCCTCCAAGTGGCGCGGTGGGCTTGTGCCGTGCGCAGCGCCGCTCGGGTGTGCGGCGGGGGTCGGGAGCCAGAGCGACGCGGCGCCGAGCAGTGTGGCGGCGGCCGCGAAGGTGGTGAGCATGGGCGCGTACCCGCCGCCGAAGCGGTCGGCGGACGCGGCGAGGAGGAACGGTCCGACTGCGCTGCCGCCCACGGCGACGGACATGATGATGCCCCGCAGCTGCCCGATGGCGGCGATGCCGAACCACCGGGGCAGGTAGGACCCCTCGAGGGTGCGGATGGCGCCGCCCGAGGTGCCGAGCGCCACGGCGTACAGGACGGCCGTGGCGTTCGGGCCGACGTGCTGCAACAGCAGCGAGGCGGTGGCGAGGAGCGCCAGGGTGGGTGGCACGAGGGCGCGTGAGGGCAGGCGGTCGGCGAGCCGGCCGGCGAGCAGCGCGCCAGCGGCGGTGGCGATGCTCTGGGGCACGAGGTTCGCCGCCGCTCGCGCCGGTGACAGTCCCCGCTCGCCGAGGAGGGCGATCTGGTGGAAGACCAGGGCCGTGCCGACCAGCGCCGAAAGCCCCACGGCGAGGGTGACCAGCCAGAACGCCGGGTGCCGCAGGGCCAGGCCTGCGGAGCTCGACGGTGCCGCGTCACCAAGGGGCTGCTGTCCTGCGGGGCCGCGAAAGGGGCGTCGCGGGTCGCGGACGAGCCAACGGGCGATGGGCAGCAACGCCGCGCAGACGACGAGGCCGAGCAGGGCGGAACTGGCTCGCCAGCCGCGGGACGCGATGACGGCCGAGAGCACCAGTGGCACGAGCGCCATGCCGCTGCCCCCGAGTGCCGAGAGCATCCCGAGCGCAGAGCCACGTCGGCGCTCGAAGTTCACGGCGACCGCCGTCGACGCCGTGAGCGTGAGGGCGCCCTGGCCGAAGGTGCGCCAAGGCCGAAGGCCACGGTGAGGGTGACGGCGCCGGTCGCACCGGCCATGGACAGCAGGGCCACGCCGAAGGCAACGCCGAGCGCCGCTGTTGCCGAGCGCAGGCCCCGGCGGTCGATCAGGCGCCTGACGTGGGGCATGGCCGCCGCCCCCACCAGTGTGCCGATCAGGTAAGAGGCGGAGACGCCGGCGCGGGACATGGAGAGGTCCGTGACGAAGTGGTCGACGAAGACCGATACGCCGATCGTCTGCCCGGGGGCGGTGAGGACCTGGATGACCACGGCGCCCACGAGCACGGGCCACGTGCTGTCCGTGTGGCCGAGGCGCGGCGGGGGCCCTCGCGTTCCCCTGGAAGGTCGGGCGCGGCACGCGGCGCGCCGGGTACGGTCATGGCTGCGCCGTCAGCCCGCTGTCGGACCGGGTGCCAGCGCGACGAAGCGCAGGGCGAGCGCCAATAGCTCGTCAGCAGCCTCGGCCCGGTGCCGCCAGCTCGCAGGGATGGCGTGCTCGCCCAGGTGCGCCCCGGCGAGGGCCCCGGCCATCGAGGCGACGGTGTCCGTGTCCCCGCCGAGCCGGATCGCGCCTCGTACGACGGCGCGGTACGAGCCGGCGTGGCGGAGGAAGGACCAGATCGCGGCGGCGACCGCTTCGGGCGCCGTGACGCCGGCGCCCAGGCGGCTCGCCACCACGCGGGGGTTCGAACAGCGAAGGAGGTCGAGAACGGTGTGGAGCTTGAGGACGAGCTCGGGCTCGTGGGCCTCTGCCGTGAGGATGCCGATGAACTGCTCGGCGTCCACGCGTTCTGATGGCTGCTGCCCCAGGGCGATCGCCACGGCGGCGGCCTGCACGGCCGCTCCATCGATGCCTAGTGGGTGCGTGTGCGTGACGCGTGCCGTCCTGCGGCCGAGCCATGCGGCTGTGTGCGGGTCGCCGCCGGCGAGAAGCGCGACGGGAGCGACCCGCATGGCGGCGCCGTTGCCTAGGGAGCCGTCGCCTCCGAAGAGGCTCGGAGCGACGTCCTGCCGGGCCTCGCCGGCTCCGAGGCGGCTGAAGAGCGTCGCGGCTCCGCTGGCGTAGCCCCGCCCTGGCTCGCGCTTCCAGCGCCGCGCCAACGTGGCGGCGAGGTGGTCTTCGTCGACGTCACCCACCTCGAGCAGCGACTCCGCCAGCGCGATGGTCATGGCGGTGTCGTCGGTGTGCCGCAGGCCCACCGGCTCTCGCTCGACGACTGCGAGGCGCCTGAGGGGCACCGGCCCGGCGTGGCCCTCGAATGGTGCACCCAGCCCGTCACCGACGGCACCGCCGAGCAGTGCACCGCAGTACTTGGCCGTGATGTGCCCGCCCGGCTCGCCGCGACC
>WHTX01000181.1 GCA_009377505.1 Acidimicrobiia bacterium | reverse complement strand
GCAGCACCTCGTCCTCGACGAGGCCCACCATCTCGTCCCAACGTCCCTGCTTGGACAGGGCGTTGAGCTCGGTCTGCAGGTCGCCCCAACCGTGGGCGTCGAGCACGGGGCGGTAGGCGGGCGTCGACCCGTAGAAGGAGATCTGGCGGCGCACGGCCTCGACGTCGGCCTCGTCCAGGGCGACGAAGGCGGACAGGCCGATCTCGAAGTCGTCGAGCGTGGTGCCGTCGCCGCGGCGGGCGAGGCCGGCCTCGAGGGCGGGCACGGTCACGTCGTGCAGGTAGCGCTCGGTGAGGAAGGGGTGGGCGAGCAGCCCGTCGGCCACCTCGCCGGCCACCTCGGTCATGCGGGGCCCGACGGCGGCGACGAGCACCGGCGGTGGGCCGTAGGGGTTCTCCGGCGGGGTGAACGCCGGCGTCATGAGCGTGTGGGTGTAGAACTCGCCGCGGTGGGCGAGGGGCTCGCCCTGCTCCCAGGCCCCCCAGATGGCGCGCAGGGCGAGCACGAAGTCGCGCATGCGGGCCGCCGGGCGGGACCAGGGCATGGAGAAGCGCTTCTCGACGTGCGGCCTGACCTGGCTGCCGAGGCCCAGCGCGAAGCGGCCGCCGGAGTAGCGCTGCAGGTCGCTCGCCAGGTAGGCGACGGTCATCGGCGTGCGGGCGAAGGCGATGGCCACCGAGGGCCCGAGCAGCAGGCGCTCGGTGTGCTCGGCGGCGAGGGCCAGGGGCAGGAACGGGTCGGCCTGGTTCTCGGTGGTCCAGGCGCCGTCGAAGCCCACCTCCTCCGCGGCCCTGGCGTCCTCGGCCGCGTGGGCCATGCCGTTGCGCAGACGTGCGTCGAGCTGCATGGGCCGGGACCGTTCCACACCTTCCCGCTGGCGGTCAACGGCCACCGGGCAGGCCGCCGCCCCGGCCCGGGCGGCGCCTACGCTCGGCGGGTGAGCGTCGACGTCTCCTCGGCCACCGTGAGGCCCGCATTCACCAGCATCCCCGTCGTCAGCCTCGCCCGCTGGCGGGGGACGGGCCGCGACCGGGCCACCCTCGCCGACGAGGTGCGCGACATCTGCCACCACGTGGGCTTCTTCTACCTGGTCGACCACGGCGTGGACGCGGCCTTCTGCGACGCCTACTTCGACGCGCTGCGGCGGTTCTTCGCCCTGCCCGAGGAGGTGAAGGCCCGCATCGACAAGGGGCGCTCCCCGCAGTTCCGCGGGTGGGAGCGCATCGGCGCCGAGCTCACCAACAACCGGGCCGACCATCGCGAGCAGCTCGACGTCTCGACGGAGAACCCGCCTCACGAGCCCGGAGCCCAGCCTCCCTACCTGCGCCTCGACGGGCCGAACCAGTGGCTGGGGGAAGACGTGCTCCCCGGCTTCCACGCCCTCGTGGAGGAGTTCTTCGCCCGCATGGGCGCCGTGGCCCGCGAGCTGATGTCGGTGCTGTCGCTGGGGCTGGGGCTCGACGACGGCCACCTCGACCGGGTCTTCGGCGAGCGCCCCCTGTCCCTGGCCAAGCTCATCAGCTACCCGCCCACGCCGCCGGGGGAAGCGGGCGTGAACGAGCACCACGACGCCGGCTTCCTCACCGTCCTCCTCCAGCACGGGGTGGGCGGGCTGCAGGCGCAGAACGCGCTCGGCCAGTGGGTCGACGTGGCGCCGAGGCCGGGGGCCTTCGTGGTCAACCTGGGCGAGATGCTCCAGGAGATGACCGGCAACTACTTCGTGGCCACCACCCACCGGGTGGTCGCCGCCGAGCCCCGCTTCTCCTCGGCTTACTTCCACGGTCCTGACCTGCGCACCAGGCTCGACCCGCTGCCCCTCGCCCCGGGGTTCGCCGCGGCGGTGGCGGCCAGCGAGCGCCACGCGAACGCCGGCTTCATGGCCAAGCGGGACGAGCTGTTGGCCGGGGTGGACGGCACCAGGAGCTCGGGCGCCGGCGTCTACGGCCAGCAGCTGTGGAACTACTACGTGCGCAGCTACCCCGACAACGTCGCCCGCCACCACCCCGACGCCCTCTGAGAGGGCGAGCACGCTGAGTGGTCGGGGCCGCGCCCGCCCGGCCTGTCCGAGCAGGTCGATCACGGATGTGATGGAATCGAGGAGCGCCATAGTCTCCGTAGGATCCCCACGTGCACCTCGAGCCGCAACGGACACCCCGTCGGTTGCCGACGCGCCCGGGCGCTGTCGTGTTGCTCCTCGTGGCGATCGTCGCGGCGGCGTGTGGCGGCGGTGACGGCCAACAGGCCCCGCCGGCGGTGGGCGAAGGGGCCGACGGCGCCGCCGTGCCGACGACCACTACGACGGCGTACCGCCCGTCCGGCACCGGGGCCGCCTTCGGGGCCGAGCTCTCGGCGGGGATGACGGCGCAGGGCCGGGTCGCCGGGCCGGTGACGAGGACGCCGGCCGCGCAGTGGAGCCTGCCGGTGCTGTTCACGGCCGTGAAGGTAAGCGGCTCAGCCCAGACGAACGTGCTCGTGGCCGACGTCGACCTGCTGTGCGAGTCCGGTGTGCCCGCCCGGCCGTCGGACCACCTGGGGGTCGACGACGCCGTACGCGTCACCCGCGCTGGCACCTCCGCAGCCGGGGACACCCTGCCTGGGGGGATCGCCGCCAGCCTGGTGATGGTCGCCGGCTGCTGACCCCGACGGTGGCGTGACCGCGGCCGATCTCACCCGATCGGGCCGCGGCCGGTCCGGTCGGCCAGCTTCGTGCCGGGCAGGAAGTACCGGCGAGCCCAGATCCCGGTGCCGTCCTCGTCGCCCACCGGCATCCGCCAGGACGTGACCCGACTCGAGTCGAGGGGCACGGAGAGCAGCGCCCGGGGCTGGTCGATCGTGCCCTCCACGTAGGCTTGCACCCGGTCCTCGGGGATGTAGCGACGGGCGATGTCCCGGTACTGCTCCCGCCAGTCGTCGTCCTCGCCGACGTCGTGCACCATGCGAGCCGTGCCCTGCACGGTCACCTTCCGGTAGGGCAGCGCGTCCTCGTCGATGGAGAGGGAGAGGCGCGGGTCGAGTCGGAGGTTGGCCAGGAACACCGACTCGTGTCGCGGGGTGAAGAAGACCTGGTCGTCGAGGAGGCGGAACCACGTCGGCACCACCCGGGGCCAGCCGTCGTCGTCGGTGGTGCCGATGCGCACGAGGTGGGCGGGCTCGTCGAGGAAGGCGTGCACCTCGGCGGTGGACATCTTCGGCATCGGGCCTCCAGTGGGGAGCGGTGGTGGCTTCGGGCCGCGCCAGCGGCGGCGGGCGACGGGCGACGGGCGACGGCGCCATCCTGGCACGAGGGGCTGGCTCCCGCCCCGGCGGCCCTGGGGCCGGTATACGGTTCCCCGAGCTGGGCAGTCGCGGGGAGGCACCGGTGGAGAGCGATGTGCTGCTGGGGATCGGCGTGATCGTCGTCCTCGGCATCGGGCTGCAGTGGGCGGCACGGTTGCTGCACGTGCCCTCGATCATCCTGCTGCTGGCCGGCGGGATCGCCGTGGGCCCCGGTCTCGGGGTGGTGGACGCCGACGAGATCTTCGGTGACGCCCTCTTCCCCGTCGTCTCCCTCGCCGTGGGCCTGCTGCTGTTCATGGGCGGGCTGGAGTTGCGGGCCGCCGACCTCGGCGCCGGTGTGCGCCGGCCCGTGCTCCGCCTCGTCACCATCGGCGCCGCGGCCACGTGGCTGCTGGCCAGCGCCGCCGTCTGGCTCATCTTCCGGGAGTCCCTCGAGGTGTCGGCCCTGCTCGGGGCCATCCTCGTCGTGTCGGGCCCCACCGTGGTCGGCCCGCTGCTGCGCGTCGCTCGGCCGACCGACCCCAGCGGCACGATCCTGCGCTGGGAGGGCGTGCTCATCGACCCGATCGGGGCGACGCTCGCCCTCTTCTGCCTCAACGCCGCCTTCATCGAGGACCTGTCCCTGAGGGCCGCTTGGGACGAGCTGGTCGTCGTCGCCCTCGCCGGGGCCGCCGCCGGGGTGGTGGGGGCACTGGCCTTCGTGGCCGCTTCTCGCTGGGTGCTCATCCCCGACGACCTCGCCGTGGCCGTCGCCGTAATGCTGGTCGTGGCCGCCTACCTCGCGGCCGAGAACGTCCGGCCCGAGGCGGGGCTGTTCGCGTCGACGGTGATGGGCCTGGTCATCGCCAACCAACGCCTCGCCCCCGTGCCGAGGCTCGCGGAGTTCGGCGAGCCCGTGGTGGCCCTGCTCATCGGGTCGTTGTTCATCGTGCTCGCCTCTCAGGTCGAACCGGGCACGCTCGGCGAGCACCTGGTGGGCGCCCTGGTCCTCGTGGGGGCCCTCGTGCTCGTCGTCCGCCCGGCCATGGTCGCCCTGTGCACGGCCGGGTCCCGCTCCGTGGCGCGGCGCCACCGGGCCTTCCTCGCCTGCATGGCGCCTCGGGGCGTGGTGGCTGCGTCCACCGCGGCCCTCTTCTCCCTGCGCCTCGAGCACATCGGCAAGGGCAGCGAGATGCTCGTGCCCGTCACCTTCACCGTCATCTTGGCCCTGGCCCTCGTCTACGGGTTCGGCGCGGTCCCCGCCGCCAACCTCCTCGGCGTGCGGCGGCCCGAGCCACGAGGCCTGCTGGTCGTGAGCCGCGAGCCCTGGGCGCTGGCCCTGGCCGCCGAGCTCGCCCACCAGGGCGTGCTCACCCGGGTGGCGACCCGTGACCACCTGGACCTGGCGGCAGGCGCCGAGCCCGGCTTCGGGCTCTACCTGGGACTCATCCGGGACCTCCCCGGTTCCGGGCTCCTCGCCGACGTGCGCAGCGCGTTGGTCGCCTCCCGGGACGAGGAGACCGACCTCACCGCGCTGTCCGTGCTTGTGCCGGTGCTCGGCCGCCAGCACGTGTGGCTCCTGTCCTCGAAGGGCCCGAGCGCGGGCGCGCCCCGCCTCGCCCGGGGCGAGCTCGAACCCTGGGCCCGTCGGCCGTTCGGGCCCGGCGCCACCCACGAGGCGCTCAACGCCGCGCTGGCCGCCGGTGGGATCGTGCGCACGGTGTCGGCGGCTGCCGTACCGGTGGGCGCCGTCCCCTTGGTGGCGCTGCACCCCGACGGGACCTGGAGCGTGCACCCGACCGGCAGCCGGGGCGGGGCCGAGCGCCTCGTCGTCCTCGACGGGGGCGGTGACGACTCGGCGCCCAGGGCGCACCAGTCAGCCGCTGCCCTGGTCCGGTTCCGGGAGCACAACCGAACATGGGGAGGCCACCTCGAGGAGCCCTGACAGCCCGATGCCAGGTTCCTGCGGCCCGAGCTGCACCGCATGTCCCGGATAGCTCGACCCATGCTCTCGCGCCCCCCTACCGTTGGAGGGTCGAGCGGCGGCGCCCACGCCGTCCCCAGCCGCCCACGGGAAGCAGGTGGCGATGGAAGTCCTCACCACACGCCGGTTCGAGTTCTCGGCCGCCCACCGCTACTGGAACCCGTCGTGGTCGCCCGAGCGGAACCTCGAGGTCTTCGGCAAGTGCACCAACGAGCACGGCCACGGCCACAACTACGTGCTCGAGGTGACGGTGGCCGGCGAGGTCGACCCCGACACCGGCATGGTCATCAACCTCGTCGACCTCAAGGCGATCGTGGGCCGGGTGCTCGAGGGCTTCGACCACAAGCACCTCAACGAGGACACCCCGCACTTCCGTGACCGCCAGCCCACGACCGAGAACATCGTCAGCGTGCTGTGGGAGCTGATCTTCGGGGCCTTGCCGGCAGTCGTGCGGCTCGCCCACCTGCGCCTCTACGAGACGCCGGACGTCTTCGCCGACTACGGCGGCGGGCCCGGGGCCGCCTTCGGCCGGGGCTACCGCTTCGCCGCCGCGCACCGCCTCCACAGCCCGGCCCTCAGCCCCGAGGAGAACGTGGCCACCTTCGGCAAGTGCAACAACCCGGCGGGCCACGGCCACGACTACCGCTTCGAGGTCACCGTGGCCGGACCAGTGGACGCCGAGACGGGCATGGTGGTCAACCTCGCCGACCTCGACGCCGCCGTCGCGCCGCTGCTCGAGGAGCTCGACCACACCCACCTCGACCGCCAGCAGGCCCATTTCGCCGAGCGGCCCTCGACGGGGGAGAACATCGTCGTCTACCTGTGGGAGCGTCTCGCCGCCGCCACGGGCGAGCGGCTGGGCTGGGTAAGGCTCTGGGAGACGCCCAACAACGTCTTCGACTACGGGGGTGGAGCGTGAGCGTGCAGGGAAACGGTGCCCGGCAGACGGGGACGGGGACGGGGACGGGGTCGGGCTCGGAGACGGGCATCGAGGCCAACGTGCGCGAGATCCTCCTCGGCATCGGCGAGGACCCCGAGCGCGAAGGGCTCGTCGGCACGCCGGGACGGGTGGCGAGGGCCTACAAGGAGCTGACCGCCGGCTATCACGACGACCCCGTCGCCCTCGTGAACGGCGCGGTCTTCACCGTCGACTACGACGAGATGGTGGTGGTGCGCGACGTCGACTTCTACAGCCTGTGCGAGCACCACCTCTTGCCCTTCTACGGCCATGCCCACGTCGCCTACCTGCCCAAGGGGCGGGTGATCGGGCTGTCGAAGATCCCCCGGATCATCGAGATGTTCGCCCGCCGCCTCCAGGTGCAGGAACGGATGACCGTCCAGATCGCCGACCTGCTCGAAGAGCTCGTCGACCCCGCCGGGGTGGCGGTCGTGGTCGAGGGCATCCACCTCTGCTCGGTGATGCGCGGGGTGCGCAAGGAGAACTCCCGCATGGTGACGAGCGCGATGCGTGGCGTGTTCCGTGACGACGAGAAGACCAGGGCCGAGTTCCTGGGCCTCGTCCACGGCGGCTCGGCCCTGTGACGCAGCACCCGTGAGCCGGGTGGTGGTGTCCGGCGCCGGGCGGGGCATCGGCCGGGCCGTGGCCGTGGCCTTCGGGGCGCGAGGCGACGAGATCGTCCTGGCCGCCCGCTCGGTCGCCGAGCTGGAGGACGCGGCTCGCGAGGCGCGCTCGGCCGGAGCCGCCGCCGCTCGTGCCGTCACCTGCGACGTCACCGACGAGACCCAGGTCAGGGTGCTGATGGACGACGCCGGCCCGCTCGACGTCGTGGTCTGCGCCGCCGGCGTGGCCCGGGTGGCGCCCTTCACCGAGCTGAGCGTGCAGGACTGGGAGGCCACGGTGCGCACCACGCTCACCGGCACGTTCCTGTGCTGCAAGCACGCGGTGCCGCACCTCGGGCGGGGCGGGCTGCTGGTGTTGCTGTGCTCGATTGCCGGGCGGACGGGGTTCCCCGAGTGGTCGGCCTACTCGGCGGCCAAGTTCGGCGTGCTGGGCTTCAGCCAGTCGATCCGAGCCGAGCTCCGGCCCCGGGGGATCCGGGTGACCGCCGTGCTGGCCGGGGCGGTGGACACTGCCCTGTGGGACGACGTGCCGGGGGAGTGGGAGCGGGCGTCGATGCTGGCGACGGCGGACGTGGCCCGGGCCGTCGTGCGCCTGGCCGAGGAGCCGCCCCACGTCTCCGTGGACGAGCTGGTCATCGGCCACGTCGCCGGCGCGCTCTGAGCCTGCGGCGGCGGCGCAGTCGACCCTCTACGGTCCGGTCAACGGCCAGTCCGCTTCGGTTGGGCGCTGCTCCGGCGCCAGGGGGTCATGTTGCCCGGTGCGGCGCAGGACGACCGAGGGCTCCGCCCGCCCGGCCCGGCCGGCACGCGGCCGTCACCTCATCGAGCGTGACAAGCTGACGGCAGACGGCATCGTCGAAGGCGTCCTCGAGGCGACGCGCCGACGCGCTGGCGGCCACCTGTACCAGGGCGAGTGGCACCCGCACCATGGGGATGCCCTCGACGACGGCCCGGTCGGCCGCGGTCAGGTGAGCTTCGTGCAGCGTCCACCTGGCCGCGTGGCGCAGTCGTCGTTGCGAGTCGCCCGCCCGGCGAGGAACCTCGCGGCCGGCCGGGCGGCGTCAGCCCGAGAAGCGGGGGATCACCTTCGAGGCGAACAGCTCCAGCGAACCGAGCAGCACGGACGGCTCCTGGATGCCCTGGGGCACGATCAGGAAGGTGTCCTTGACGGCGAAGCGCTCCGCCGCCTCCTCGATCTGGCGGCTGATCGTGTCGGGGCTGCCGATGAGCAGCATCGGTCGGGGCTGGCCGAAGGAGACCGACCAGTTGTCCCAGAGCCACAGCATGTCCTCGGCCTGCGCCCAGGCCTCCTCGTCCGTCGGCGCGCAGATCATCAGCCCGCCCCAGGCCGCCTGCTCGCCTTCGACCACCGTGTGGCCGTGGCGCTCGGCCTCCTCCTTGTACTTCGACCACAGCATGCGGCAGAACTCGAGGTCGCCGGCGAGCACGATGGGGCGCCCCCTGTGCCGGGCCCAGAACAGGGCCGTGCGCAACGACGCCGAGAACCCGCCGTAGAGCTGGGGCGTGGGCGACTGGAACGGCCGGGGCGCGATGCCCACCTCGTCGATGGTCATGTCCTCGCGCACGCCGGCGCCGTAGCGCGTGTACACCGCGTGGGGATGGGGGTTCTTGGCCTCCCCGGCCGGGAACTGCCAGAACTTGCCCTGGTGCGAGAACGTCGGGTTGCGCAGGGCTTTGAGCACCACGTCGACGTACTCGGAGAAGTACTCGCGGTTCAGCTCGTCCTCGGCGGACCCCTTGTTCCAGGGGCCGACGGCGGCGAGCTCGGGGCGGATCTTGAACTGCTCCACCCAGCGGTACTGGTAGCCGCGGACCATGCCGAAGGAGAAGCGCCCCTTCAGCATGTGGTCGAGCGTGGCGATGTACTCCGCCGAGCGCAGCGGGTTGTGGGTGGTGGACACCCAGCCGCAGGAGATCACCTTCATGCGCTTCGTGTGGCTGCCGAGCCACATGGCCAGCGGGCCGAGCTCGTTGGAGGCCTCGAATCCCTCGATCTGGAGGTGGTGCTCGGGGTGGCCCCAGCCGGCGTAGCCCCATTCGTCGGCCGCGGCGGCGTAGACGGCCACTTCGTCGAGCATGCGCTGGTAGAGCTCGTTCCGAAGCCCGGCGCCGCCCGCCTCGAGCTCGGCCCGGCGCCCCACGGTGAAGTAGGAGAAGAGGTTGAAGTCGATGCCGTCCGGCATGGTGCTGAACCCCCGTTCAATGCCGTGTGTCTAACCCCGGCGGTGCGGCCCGTCAATCGGCCCAGGCTGGCAGCGAGCGGCCCGCTCGGCCAAGCTGCCGGGCCGGGACGGGCACGAGACGAGGGGGCAGCATGGGACGACTCGACGGCAAGGTGGCGGTCATCACCGGGGCGGCATCGGGCATCGGCGCGGCCACCGCCAGGCTGTTCGTGGAGGAGGGGGCGCGGGTCGTCCTCGGCGACATCCAGGACGAGGTCGGCGAGCGGGTGGCCGGCGAGCTGGGCGAGAGGGCTCGGTTCCGCCACTGCAACGTGGCCCGCGAGGACCAGGTGGCCGCCCTCGTCGCCGAGGCCACGGGCGCCTGGGGCCGCCTCGACGTGCTCTACAACAACGCCGGCTTCGTCGGGGCCTCGGGCCGCTTCGAGGACACGAGCGTCGACGAGTACGACCTCACGATGGACGTGCTGCTCAAGAGCGTGTTCCTCGGCATCAAGTCGGCCTCGCCCATCATGGCGGAGCAGCGGTCGGGTTCGATCATCTCGACGGCCTCGGTGTGCGGGCTCGTCCCCGCCATCGGCACGCACCTCTACAACGTGGCCAAGGCCGGCGTGGTGATGATGACCAAGACGGCTGCCCTCGAGCTGGCCGAGCACGACGTGCGGGTGAACTGCATCTGCCCCGGCTACATCGCCACCCAGCTGGCCGCCGGCCGGGAGCTGTCCCAGGTCGACGATGAGGAGAACGCCGCCCGGATGGCCAAGGTCCGCGAGCGGATGGGCAGCTCCCAGCCGATCCAGCGGATGGGCGAGCCCCCTGACATCGCCCGCATGGCCCTGTTCCTGGCCTCGGACGATTCGGCGTGGGTGACGGGCACGGCTCAGGTGGTCGACGGCGGCCTGACGCTGGGCAAGCCGTGGCGCAAGCTGAACCAGGCCATCACTGAGCCGGGACCGATCCGGATGTACCGCCCCGCCGACTGACGTCCCGCCCGGCGTCCTCGACAGCGCGCCGGGCGAGGGCGTCGAGCTCGCCGTACACCTGGGCGGCGATGGCCCGCCAGCTGTAGCGGGCGGCGCGCATGACTGCCCGGCGGCCCATCTCCTGGCGGCGGGCGGGGTCGTCGAGCAGGTCGCGCAGGGCGGCGGCGAGGGCGAGGGGGTAGCGCGGGGCGACCAGCACCCCGGTCACCCCGTCCTCCACCGTGCGCACCAGGCCGCCGGTGGCCGAGGCCACGACGGGGACGCCGCACGCCATGGCCTCGAGGACGGCCATGCCGAACGGCTCGTACCACGGGTAG
>WHTX01000180.1 GCA_009377505.1 Acidimicrobiia bacterium | reverse complement strand
CGAGTCGATCGACTGCTCGCCGCCCGCGTAGCCCATCCGCTCCCGCCAGCCGGCGGCGTCCACGGCCCAGCGCGTGACCCGGAAGAACCCGGGCGCCTCTGGCCCGTCCATCCAGCCCGCCATGTCGCCGGGGTCCTTCGGGTCCATCGGCCCGGCGTAGAACCCGTCGAGGGACACCGACATCTGCGCCGTCACCTTGGTCATCCCGCACCTCCTGTGGTCGGTGGCCCGATTGGCCGCTGCACCCCATCAGTCGGAGCCGACAGCCCATCCTCGACATCGGGCGTGAAGATTCCTTGAACGCCGGCGAGACCCACTCCCGATCTCGGCGCGGACTTGGCAATCGTGCAGCGCGAGTCGGATGCCCGAGAGGGTCTCCTACTCGTGAAGGCACCGCCCGCTCAGCGTGGTCGCCTCTCGCGTCAACCTGTTGGCCGCCAGTGGGCCGCCCCTCAGCGGGGGCCGAGCTCGACGTCCTCCCAGGACACAGGGTCCTCGACCGGCTCGAGGTGGGTGAAGACGGCCGCCCCCGGCACGGCCCGGCCCAGGTCGGCCTCGATCTGTTCCACCAGGTCGTGGCCCCGCTGCACCGACCAGGCCCCGGGCACGAGCACATGGACGGTCACGATGCGCCACGAGCCCGCCTCGCCGGTCCGCAGGGCGTGGAACTCGACCCCCTGGGCGCGGTAGCCGTCGAGCACGCCGTCGATGGCCGCATGCTCGCCCTCGGGCAGGGCCTCGTCCATCAGCCCGGCGGTGGAGCGGCGCATCAGGCGCACCCCGGTCACCATGATGTTGACCGCGACGAGGAGGGCGACGACGGGGTCGAGGCGCTCCCAGCCCGTCGCCTGGGCGGCGATGACGCCGACGAACACCCCGGCCGTCGTCCAGACGTCGGCGAGCAGGTGCTGGCCGTCGGCGGAGAGCGTCAGCGAGTGGTGCCGCCGCCCCGCCCGCACGAGCACCAGCCCGACGGCGAGGTTGATCGCCGAGGCCACGGCCGACACGGCGAGGCCCAGGCCCAACGCCTCGAGCTCCCTCGGCTCGAGCAGGCGGGGCACAGCGGTCACGGCGATGGCCAGGGCGACGGCGAAGATCATGCCGCCTTCCACGCCCGCCGAGAGGTACTCGACCTTCCCGTGCCCGAACTGGTGGTTGTGGTCGGGCGGCCGTGCCGCCAGGCGCAGCGCCAAGAGGGCGACGATGGCGGCGACCAGGTTCACGGTCGACTCGAACGCGTCGGACAGCAAGCCCACCGAGCCGGTCACCAGGTAGGCGACCGCCTTCAACGTGAAGGTGGTGAGGGCGGCGGCGATCGAGAGCCAGGCGAACCGGGTCAGCGCGTCCTCTCGAACCACGGGCCCCCAGGCTACCGCGCCCCCTGGCGCCGGCTCAGTGCGGCGGCAGCTTGACGATGGAGATGAAGAACTCGTCGATCTGCTTCACCACCCGCAGGAACTGGTCGAGGTCCACCGGCTTGGTCACGTAGGCGTTGGCGTGCAGGTCGTAGCTGCGCACGATGTCCTCCTCGGCGGCCGAGGTGGTGAGGACGACGACGGGCGTCCGGCGGAGCGCCTCGTCGGCCTTGACCCGGGCCAGCACCTCGCGCCCGTCGACGCGGGACAGGTTGAGGTCCAACAGGACGAGGTCGGGCCTCGGCGCGTCGGCGTGCTCGCCCCTCCGCAGGAGGAAGTCCAGCGCCGTCTCCCCGTTGTCGACGACGTGGAGCTCATTGAGGATCTTGGAGTCCTCGAGCGCCTCCCGCATGATCAGCACGTCGCCGGGGTCGTCCTCCACGAGGAGGATCCTGATGCCCGGGGCCCCGCTCAGCTCGCTCACGCAGCCTGCTCCTGCTCTCTCGCCGCCAACGTCCACCGGAAGGTCGTCCCCCCGGCGCCCGCGGCCGTGTCCTCGATCCAGATGCGGCCGCCGTGGTGCTCGACGACCTTGCGGCACATGGCCAGCCCGATGCCCGTGCCCGGGTAGCGCTCGCGTGAGTGGAGCCGCTGGAAGATGACGAACACCTTGTCGCGGTACTCGGGCTCGATGCCGATGCCGTTGTCGCTCAGCCGGAACGCCCACTGGCCCTCGCTCCGGCGCGCCTCGATCTCGATGAGGGGCGGCGCCGCGGCCCGGAACTTGACGGCGTTCTCGATGAGGTTCTTGAAGAGCCGCACCAGCAGCGACCGCTCGCCGCGGACGGTCGGCAGCTCGCCGAGGACCCGCACCGTCGCCCCGCTGTCCTCGATGGCCCACGAGCCGCGTCTCGGCGCCGATGCGATCGAGGGGGCCGAGGACCCAACGCTGGAGGGCCGACCAGATGCCGACGACGAGGGCCACCAGCACCACGGCGGCGATCACCAGGAGGCTGACCAGGCGGCGGGTGCTGTCCTCGAGCTCCTGGCGGGCCTGCTCGCGGGCGCCGATGAGCTCGACGTCGAGCCGCTCGGAGGCGGCGCGGAACTCGTCGAAGAGGGGTTGGCCGGCCTCGAGGCGGGCGACGGCCGACGGGGCGGGCACCTCGGCGATGGCCGGCTCCGCTACCTCGAGCCGCCACCGCTCGCCCTGGCCCACGAAGGGGGCCACGTCGTCGGGCAGGTGCCCCTGGTGTTGTCGCTCGGCGGCGGCGATGAGCCCGTCGACCAGCGACGCGGGCTGGTCTCGGGGACCGCGGCGCGCAGCAGCTCGACGAGGCCGTCCTCCCCGAGGCGGCCGCCCTCGCGCGGGGCGCGCCCCTCGATGAGACCGTCCGTGCAGAGCAGCAGGGACCACCGGGGCGGCAGCTCGAAGTGGGCGGCCGGCCAGCGGGCCCCCGGGACGACGCCGAGGGGCGGGCCGGCCCCGGCGGTGGCCAGGGCGGCGACGGCAGGCTCGAGGGTGAAGGGGGCGGGGTGGCCGGCGAGGCGCAGGCCCGCCGAGCGGCGATCGGGGGCGATGTCGAGCTCGCAGGCCGTGGCGAAGAGGTTGTCGTCGAAGCGCTCGTTCTGCAGGACCTCGTCGAGGGCGGGGAGCACGTCGGCGGCGGGGAAGCCCGCGAGCACGAGCGTGCGCCAGGCGATGCGGAGGCTGACGCCGAGGGCCGCCTCGTCCGGCCCATGGCCGCAGACGTCGCCGATGACCACCCGCAGGGTCCCGTCCGCCGTCTCCACGGCGTCGAAGAAGTCACCGCCAAGCAGCGTCTCGCCGCCTCCCGGCCGGTAACGCGTCACCCAGGTGAGGCCCTCGTCGCGCACGAGCGGCCGGGGCAGCAGTCCGCGTTCGAGGCGGCGGGCCTCCTGGCGGCGCAGCTCGGCCTCCCGGAGCCGCCGCGCCGACTCGTCCGCCCCGCTTGCGCTCCATGGCGTAGCGCAGCGATCGCGCCAGCAGGAGCGTCCCACCTCGCCCTTCACCAGGTAGTCCTGCGCGCCGGCGGCGACCGCGGCCACCCCCCGTTCCTGGTTGTCGAAGCCGGTGAGCACGACGACGGGGGCGGCGGGCGCCAGGCGCAGCACCTCGTGGAGGGCCGACAGCCCGTCGGCGTCGGGCAAGCCGAGGTCGAGGAGCACGCAGGCCGTGCCCGCCAACAGGTGGGGGCGGGCCTGCTGCAGGCTCGTCGCCCACGTGGTCTCGAAGCGCTCCTCGGCGTCGCGGAGCAGCTCCTGCACGATGAGGGCGTCGCCGGCGTAGTCCTCGATGAGCACGACCTCGTGCACTGTGCCCTGCGAGGTGTCCAGGCGCCGGCCGAGGGCCCTGGTCAGCGGTCGGCTGGCCACGCGTCCGCCTGCGCCATGGGGCGCACCGTGCGGGGCGCCTCAGAAGGGCGTGCCATCGGCTTTGAGGTAGTCGAGGGAGAGGTGTCCTTTGGCCTCGAGGTCCCGCCACTCGTCGTCGCTCACGCCGAGTACCTGGCGGTAGACGTACTCGTTGTCGCCGCCGAGGCGGGCAAGGGGCTGCCGGCGCAGGTCGGCCCGTCCCAGCGCCACAGGTGGCCGGGGAAGCGGTGCCGGCCCAGGTCCTCGGACCCGTTCTCCCGGAAGAAGCCGCGGGCGTCGAGATGGGGCTCGGCGTAGCAGCCCCGCTCGTCGAGCACCGGGGCGGCGGGCACACCCTCGGCCTGGCAGCGGCGGAACACCTCGTAGGGCGTGAGCTGGCTCGTCCACGCCACCAGGTGCTCGTCCAGCTCGTCGTGGTGGGCGCGCCGGCCAGCTGCCGCGGCGAAGCGCTCGCCTGTGGCCCAGGCCGGCTCGCCCAGGGCCCGAACCAGGCCAGCCCACTCCTCGTCGCTGCCCACGGACAGCACGGCCCAGGCCTCGCCCGCCGTCCCGTCGGCGGGGGGCGGGTCACCGGGGGGGACGGCGCACGGGTAGCAGCCCTGCGGGGCGCGGGTGGGGTGGCGGTTCCCGACGGAGCGGTGCTCGCGGCGGGTGCGGGACGCGTCGACGAGGTACTCGCCGATGTGCTGCACCAGGTTCTCCGACTGGGGCAGCTCGACCAGCTGGCCGAGCCCGGTGCGCCGGCGTTGGCGCAGGGCCAGGAGCGTGGCGAAGGCGCAGGCCACGCCGGTGGCCGGGTCCATGTGGAAGACGGGCGCGAGGGACGTGGGATCGAGGTCGGGGTAGCCGCGCAGCGCGGACAGCCCGCAGAGGGCCTCGAAGTGGGCGCCGAAGCCGAGCCAGTCGCGGTAGGGGCCGTCGAGGCCCATCGGGGGCAGGCGCACGGCCACGAGCCCGGGGTTGCGGGCGTGCAGCACGTCCCAGCCGAGGCCGAGCTGGTCGAGCACCCGGGCGGAGTTGTTCTCCACGACCACGTCGGAGCGCTCCACGAGGCGGAGGAAGACCTCCCTCCCCTCTTCGCGGCGCAGGTCCACCGTGGCGCCGAGCTTGTTGCGGGCGTGCGCCGAGTACATGGAGTGGCGGTTCCAGGGCCGGGCACCGGGGTCGTCGTCGGGGTAGGCGGAGAGCGGGCCCATCTCGGGCACCATCGCGGCCGGGGGACGGGGCAGGTGGCCCCGCGTCGCCGTGGGGAACAGCCAGGGGTTGTCGACGCGGATCACCTCGGCGCCGAGGTCCCCGAGCAGCATCGTGCCGTAGGGCCCGGCCCACACGACGGTGAGGTCGAGCACCCGGACGCCCTCGAGGGGGAGGCGCCTCGTGCTGCGGGGGCCTCCCGGAGAGGCGGCAGGCCCGGCGGGGGCGGCCACGGCAGGGGCAGGCGCCACGGGCGCAGGCGCAGGCGCGGCGGGGGTGGCTGGCGCGGCAGCGCGGGCCTCGGCCTCGATCTCGCCTTGGTGCTGGCCGAGCAGGGGGGCGGGGCGGCGGAGCTCCCACCCCGAGCCGGCCTCACCGCCCAACCGGAAGGGCGGCCCCGGCTGGAGGTGCCCACCGGTCGCCGGGTGGTCGACCTCTGCCCAGAACCCCCGGGCCGCGAAGTGCGGGTCGTCCACGACGTCGAGGGGCTGGTTGAGCGGGGTGATCGGCCAGCGGAGGGACTGGGCGTCGGCCGAGGCCCCGGCCTTCGTGCGCTCGAGCAACCAAGGGTAGAGCCGGGCCTCGACCTCGTCGGGCAGGTCGGGGTCGACCATCCAGCCCGGCTCGGCGAAGCGTCGCACGAGGTCGCCGTCGCCCAGCACCTCGAGCATGCGAGGCGCCCAGGAGGGGATGGTGAGGATCTGCACGTAGCCGTCGCTCGTCGGGAAGAGGCCGGCCGGGATGGCGCTCTGCACGTTGCCGGCCTGGCGGGTGGCGACCCTTCCGGTGAAGGAGTGGTACAGGAGGTAGGTCGTCCGGCGGTCGATGGAGCCGACCTGGGTCTCGAGGTTGTTCACGTCGACGTGGCAGCCCTGGCCGTCCGCCTCGGCGACCTCGAGGGCCGCAGTCGTGGCCAGCGCGGCGACGCTCCCGCACTGGTACTGGATCAGGTTGCCGGCCATCTTGAGGGGCTCACGCCCCTCGATGCCGGTGGCGTGCATGGGGCCGCCCATGGCGTAGAAGACGATCTCCTCGCCGGCCAGGCCGGCGTAGGGCCCGTCCTGGCCGAAGGGCGTCACCGACGTGAGCACGAGCCCGGGGCGCACGCGCTGGAGCGCCTCGTAGCCGAGACCGAGGCTGGCCAGGTGCCCGGGGGCGAAGGACTCGAGCACCACGTCGGCGCCGGCCACGAGCGCCCTGAACAGGTCGCGCCCCGTCCCGTCCCCAGGTTGCAGACGGCCGATCGCTTGTTCGTCCCGAGGTGGAGGTGCAACGCGCCCTGCTCGGGATCGGCGACGTCGTCGGGGAAGGGGCCGGCGGCGCGCACCGGGTCGCCTCCCGGGGGCTCGAGCTTGACCACGTCGGCACCGAAGTCGGCGAGCAACTTGCCGGCGTAGCCCCCCGCCACCCCGGTGGCCAGCTCGATCACCCGTAACCCAGCCAGCGGCTGCACCACGTTCTCCCCCTCGGCCCCACGCTCAGGGGCCGTGACCACACCCGTCCCCGTGTCGGAGACCATAGCCGTGATAGGCCGCTGGCACCGTAGAACAGGTCGAGTGACCTGCCCGAACGCCACGGAGGCGGGCGTCGGCGCCACGGCCCTGCAGCCGACCACGTCGAGGCGACGTGAAACGGCGCCGGTCGGGCTGTCCGGGCCGCGCCGCCCGGCGGCGTGCCGACCACGGATTCGGGCCCGTGTGGCCCAACCGTGCTGTACTGCCCGACGATGACGGACAAGCAGTTGAGCAGTGAGCACAAGCAGGCCCTCGCCGAGGGCCGAGCCGCCAGCCGAGCCGTCCGCGGCTACCTCGAGGCGCTCGAGAGCCACCGGCCGCGCCGGGGCCGCAAGCGCACGCCGGAGAGCATCCGCCGGCGGCTCGACGCCATCGAGCGCGAGCTGGCGGCGGATGTCGACCCGCTGGCCCGCCTGCACCTCATCCAGGAGCGCATGGACCTCGGGGAAGAGGTCGCCCAGCTCAACGACGGCGTTGACCTGGGGTCACTGGAGGCCGAGTTCGTCGAGGTGGCCGCTTCCTACAGCGCCCGCAAAGGCATCAGCTACACGGCCTGGCGAGAGCTCGGTGTGTCTGCCGACGTGCTCAAGCGGGCCGGTGTGGGCCGGCGGTCCAACAACGCCTGACCGGCGCAGCGTCGGTCCAGCACGGCTCGGAACGGGCGGCGGTGGGCGCTCGCGCCCCGCAACCCGTTCACGTCTCGCTGAGCGGCCTGTTCCCCCGCGACTCGAGGTCGAGCAGGTAGCGCTTGCGGTCGAGGCCCCAGCCGTAGCCGGTGAGGCTCCCGTTGGCGCCGATCACGCGGTGGCAGGGGAGCACGATCGAGATCGGGTTGCGGCCGTTGGCCGCCCCGACCGCCCGTGACGCCGCCGGGCGGCCGACCCTTCGGGCCAACTCGGCGTAGCTGATCGTCTCGCCGTAGGGGATCGCCCGCAGACCCGCCCACACCTCGAGCTGGAAGGGCGTCCCCTTGGGGTCGACCGTGAGGTCGAAGGCCGCCTGCTCGCCAGCGAAGTAGGCCTCGAGCTGCTCGATCACCTCGGCGCAGGAAGCCCTGTCCTCCCGCCACGACGCGTCGGGCTCGGGGGCCAGGCGCTCCCCGGCGACGTAGAGACCGGTGAGCCCGCCGGGCCCGGCGGTCAGGAGCAGGGGGCCGATGGGGCTGGCCACGATCGTGAAGCGGTCCGTCGTGCTCACCCGCCCATCGTCCTGCGCCGCCGCCCCGCCCGCCAGCGCGCATCGGACGAGGACGGTCGCGCCACCAGCAGACCGGGCGCTGGCCAGCCGAGCGGGCCCTGGCGAGGGCAGCGGCGATGCGCCCAGGTGGGGGCGCCGCGGTCGGCGGCGGCCGCTCTCGCTCTCGTCGGCCTGTGCACCGGAGACCGGGCTCGAGGCCGGCGAGATTGCCCCCGCGGGGCCCGTGGGCGCGGCCGACCGCCCTGGCGCCCGGCCCGCGGCCCCCGGGGACGGGCCCCGTCGAGGCTCGCCGGGCTACGTTGCATGCCACCACGCACCCAAGGGGGACCGCCGTGCCCGAGACCGTGCTGACCGAACGACGCGGCAAGGTGCTGCTCATCACCTTGAACCGGCCCGATGCCCGCAACTCGGTGAACCGGGAGCTGGCCGAGGCCATGGCCGCCGTGCTCGACGACTTCGACGCCGACGACCAGGTGGCGGTCGGCGTCCTCAACGGGGCGGGGAAGGGCTTCAGCGCAGGCATGGACCTCAAGGGCTTCGCCGGCGGCGAGCGGCCCATGCTCGAGGGCCGGGGCTTCGCCGGGATCGTCGAGCGGGGCGCTCGCAAGCCGCTGGTCGCCGCGGTCGAGGGCTTCGCCCTAGCCGGAGGGCTCGAGATCGCTCTGGCCTGCGACCTGCTCGTCGCCGCCAAGGGCGCCCGCCTCGGCATCCCCGAGGCCGGCGTCGGGCTCTTCGCCGGAGCCGGGGCGTTGCTCCGCCTCCCCCGCCAGATGCCCCTCAACCTGGCCATGGAGCTCGCCCTCACCGCCGAGCCCATCACCGCCGAGCGGGCCTACGAGCTGGGCCTGGTGAACCGCCTGGCCGAGCCGGGCGAGGCCGTCGCCGTGGCCCTGGAGCTGGCCGATCGCATCGCCCGCAACGCCCCCCTCGCCCTCGCCGCCTCCAAGCAGATCCTCCAGGAGAGCAAGGGGCTCACGAACGAGGCGTTCTGGGCCTACCAGGCACCTCACTTCGAACAGGTCTTCGGCTCCCAGGACGCGCAGGAGGGCGCCACGGCCTTCGCGGAGAAGCGCCCGCCCAGCTGGACCGGTCGCTGACGTCTCCGGCCGCCCTGCCAACGGGCCCGGCCACCGAGATCGCACCCGAACTCCCCCCGAGAAGCCCGCCGCGCCATCACCCGCAGCGTCGCCAGCACCTCGCCATCGACACCGCCCCGCCTCCGGCGGAGGAGGCGCCGCTCGACGCTGGACGCCGCAAGCGTCAGGTACTCCGAGCCGAGCTCGCCGACGCCCCACCCGACCCGACCTGGCCGGCCGGAAGGCACGGCGCTCGGGGTCGGGTGGGGAGACCCGCCTTCAAAGGGCGAACCGGCCCCGGTGGGGGGCCGCCCAGCGCCCCGAGCGGCTCGGGCCGAGGCGCAACGTCGTGACAGCCACGAAGGTTCGTGCACCGTGGCGGTGCAAGATCCTTCGCGGTCCTTGCGGGTCACCGGGTCGAGCCCTCAGGCCGTACCACCCCCGAAGGTTCCTGCACCATGGCGGTGCAAGATCCTTCGCGGCTCGCCCTGGCCAAGGTGCGCGAGCTGCTCGGCCCCAGCTGAGCCGACTCGACGGCGCGTCGTCGTGCGCCGCGGCGCACGGCGAGGAGCCGGCGCAGGGCCTCAGGAGGTCTCGGGCGCCGACCAGCCGGTGGCGACGGCGGCCACGCCCGGCGCGCTGCTCACCACCAGCTCCCGGTACACCTCCCGCACGGGCCGGTCGCTCGTGGACATGGTGCGCATGGCCGCCCCGAAGAAGGCGAGGGCCGCGCCGACCCAGGCGTTCGGCCGGGGGTCCACCTCGGGGTCGACGCCCATGCGCTCGGCGAGGGCCGAGGCCACCTCGGCGATCGAGCGGGCCTTGACGGCGCCGGGGTCGATGCAGGCATCGGGGTTCTGGTGGACGATCCCGAACGCCCAGATGAGATCGCCCCTCAGAGGCTCGACCAGAGCGGTGACGTGGTCCAACGCCATCAGCAGGGACCGCAGGGGCGCTTCGGCGGCGGGGCGGGCGGCGAGGGCGTCCAGCATGGCGCGACGAATGTCGTCCGCCCCGGCGAAGAGCACGGCCTCCTTGCTCGGGAAGTAGCGGAAGAAGGTACGGGGGGCGATGTCTGCCCGTTCGGCGATGTCGTCGATGGTGGTCTCGACGTAGCCCTTCTCGTCGAACAGCTCGCGCACGGCGGCGAGGATGGCCGCCCGCGTCTCCGCCATCCGCCGCTCCCGACGGGAGGGAGCAGCTGTCGTCGAGGCGCCGGGCCCGAGCATGGCGTCGGTCACGTCCGGAAGGTTATCGCTTGTCTGGCACTTGTGTCATCTGGCAGAGTTGCCACGATTCAGAACTGCCACGTGCCAGTCGTGACACTTGCCACCCCTGGCGGGTCACGGCGAGCGGCGTGGCCGAGTGAGCTCGGGGACACGACAGATGCAGATGAGCGGAGCGAATGGCCCGAGCGGCCGGGAGCGGGCAGGCATCAGCGGAGCGAATGGCCCGAGCGGCCGGGAGCGGGCAGGCATCAGCGGAGCGAACGGCCCGAGCGGCCGGGAGCGGGCAGGCATCAGCGGAGCGAACGGCCCGAGCGGCCGGGAGCGGGCAGGCATCAGCGGAGCGAACGGCCCGAGCGGCCGGGAGCGGGCAGGC
>WHTX01000003.1 GCA_009377505.1 Acidimicrobiia bacterium | reverse complement strand
CCCGGTGTCGAGCGCACGGCGTCGAGCACGGCGGCGGGCAGCCGCGACCGCACCGGCCCGAGGGCCGAGCGCAGGGCCACGCGCTGGCGCACGACCACGTCGGCCGCCTGGGCGGGCACGGCTGCCGAGCCGGCGAGGTCGCGATCGATGGCCCGCCCGAGGACGAGCGCCCCCGTCGCCAGGGCGACGCCCAGGGTGACGGCCAGCCCGGTGGCCGCCAGGCGCCGGCGGGCGGCGATGAGGCCTCGGATGGCGAGCAGCAGCATGGTGCGTTTGGGGCGCAGCCCGGGAGCTGCTCCGTCGCAGCTTACGAGCGTGGCGCTCCGCCCGGTCCCAGGGGCGCCGACACGCTCGGCGCGGCCCTGATCACAGGCGAGAGCCACCGGCCGGCGTCGTATGCTTGCGCCATGCGCTGTCCGTCGTGCCGGTCGGCCGTCCCGGACGGCAGTCGGTTCTGTTCGACATGCGGGCACGACCTCCAGGCCCGAGCCGACGAGCGCCGCGTGGTGACCGTGCTCTTCGGCGACCTGGCCGGGTTCACGACGATGGCCGAGTCCGTCGACCCCGAGCTGGTGAAGAACCTCGTGGACCGATGCTTCGAGCGCTTGGTGCGCGACATCGTGTCCTTCGGCGGGCGGGTGGACAAGATCGTCGGCGACGCCATCGTCGCCCTCTTCGGCGCACCGGTCGCCCACGAGGACGACGCCGAGCGGGCGGTGCGGGCCGCCCTCGCCATGCAGGAGACCATGGCCGCCTACCGAGCCGAGGTCGGTACGCGCATGCAGCTGCGCATCGGCATCAACACCGGCGAGGTGCTGACCGGGGCCATGCGGGCCGGCGGCGACTACACCGCCATGGGCGACGTGGTGAACACGGCCAACCGCCTGGAGATGGCCGCCCCGCCCGGCGAGGTCTACGTCGGCGCGGCCAGCTACTACGCCACCTCCCTCGCCGTCGCCTACGAGCCGGTGGGCGTGGTGCACGCCCGGGGCCGGGAAGGCCCCGTCGAGGCGTGGCGGGCCGAGAAGGTGCTCCTCCTGCCCGGCCGCTACCCCCGGGGCCACCGCAGCCCGCTGTTGGGCCGCGACGACGAGCTCATCCTGCTGCGGCGGGCCGTCTGCCTGGCGGTGTCCCGTCGCCGGGCCAGTCTGGTGCTCATCCTCGGCGACGCCGGCGTGGGCAAGACCCGCCTGGCCGACGAGCTGTCCGAGTGGACGGTGCGGGAGTTCGGCGCCCGCCACGTCGAGTCACGTTGCGTGCCCTACGGCGAGGCCAACATCTGGTACCCCATCGGCGCGGCCCTGCGCGAGCTGTGCGAGGTGGGCGAGGACATGACCCTGCTCGACGCCCAGCAGCGCTGCGGCGAGGTCGTGGCCAAGGTCCTCGGCACGAAGCCCGAGAGCGCCACCGCCCAGCCGATCACCGGCTCGCTGCTCCACCTCATGGGCTACGAGGGGCCGCTGCGCCACCTCGAGCCGCAGCGGGCGCGTGAGGAGGCGGGCCGCTCCCTCGTCCGCTTCCTCGAAGGGCTCACCGCCGACCAGCCCCTCGTCGTCCGCCTCGCCGACCTGCACTGGGCGGACGACCTCGTCCTCTCCCTCCTCGACGACTTGTTGAACAAGCTGAGCCGCTGCCCGTTCCTGCTGGTGGCGGGCGCCCGGCACCTCGTCGACCCGCGCTGGTCGCGTCGCCCGGGCCGCTACAACGAGCTGGTCGTGAACCTCGACCCCCTCGAGGACAGCGCGGCCGAGCAGTTGCTGTCCCGCTTGCTCGACGGCAAGGCCATCTCGCCGGCCCTGCGGGAGACGCTGTTGGCCCGCAGCGGCGGCAACCCCTTCTTCCTCGAGGAGCTGGTCGCCCTGACCGACCGGTCCGAGCTGGTCAGCGCGGGCCCGGAGTTCGGCGCCGACTGGGGCCTGCCCCTTCCCATCGAGCAAGAGCTGCCCGAGACGCTGCGCGGCCTCGTCGCCGCCCGGCTCGACCGTCTCAGCGCCGAGGAGCGCGAGGTCGTCGAGAACGCCGCCGTGGTCGGCCGGTCGGGCCCCCTCTTCGCCCTCGAGAAGATGGCCGCGGCCACGGGGAGCGGGCCCGCCTGGCGGGCGGCGCTGGACCGCCTCGTCGACCGCGAGCTGCTCGAGCTGTCCGGCAGGAGCTGGACCTTCCGCTCCGACCTCATCCGTGAGGTGGCCTACTCCACCCTCACCAAGAACGACCGGGCCCGGCGCCACGCGGGGATCGCCGTCTGGCTCGAGGACCAACGCGGGGACAGCGAGCAGCTCGACCACGGCTCCGTCGACCGCATCGCCTTCCACTACGGCACGTCGGCCACGCTCGCCTCCGAGCTCGGCGGCGTGCCCGGCCTGCCCGTGGACCTCACCGAGCGGGCGCTGCGCTGGCTCGGCGAAGCGGGGCGCCGGGCCAGGGTGGGCGAGGTGCACGTCCTGGCCGCCCGGCTGTTCAGCCAGGCGCTCGACCTGGCCGGCGACAGCGCCACCCCGCAGCGTCTCGAGTTCCTGCTCGGTCGGGCCGAAGCCCGCTGGGGGCTGTTCGAGCTCGACGCAGCGGCCGAGGACGTGGCCTGTGCGCTCGAGCTGGCCGCCCGGCTCGGGGACGAGCACGGCCGGGCCCGGGCGCTGATGGCGCGAGCCGAGATAGAGCAGCGCCGCGGCGCGCTGGAGCCCGCCCACAGCACGCTGCTCGAGGCGCTCGACGCCTTCCGCTCCCTCGGCGACCGCTGCGGCGAGGCCGAGACGCTCCGGCACCTGGGCATGACCCTGCTCTTCCAGAGGGACTACCCCGACGCCGAGGCCACGACCCAGGCGGCGCTCGCCACCTTCCGCGAGCTGGGCGACCGGCGGGGGGAGGCCTGGGCGCTGCAGAACCTGGCCTGGGTGGCGTACCTGTCGGGGCGGGTGGCCGATGCCGAGGTCCGCATCGACGAGTCGGCGGCGACCTTCACCGAGATCGACGACCAGGCCGGCCTGGCCTGGGCAAACGGGCTGCTCGCCTTCACGCGCTTCCACCAGGGCAACCTCGGGGAGGCCGAGCGCCTGGCCGAGGAGATCCTGCCCGACACCCACGAGCGGGGCGACCGCTTCGGCGAGGCCATGATGCTGCTGCTGACCGCGCTCGTCCGGCTGTGGTCGGGGCGGACCGTGGCCGCCGTCGAACGGGCTGAAGAGGCCCAGGGCCTGTTCGCCCGCATCGGGGACAGCCCTGGGCAGGCCCAGGCCGAGGCGACCTCGGGGCGGGCGCTCGTGGCCAGCGGACGGGTGGCCGAGGGCCTGCACGTGCTGGAAGACGTGGCCGCCCGCTCCCGCCGGGCCCAGTTCCTCGCCGGCGAGGCGATGGGCGGCCTCGCTCTCGCCTCGACCGCGCTCCACGTCGGCGACGTCGACCGGGCCTCGGCCCAGCTCGCCGTCATCGTCGGGATCGACCCCACCGTCGGCGAGATCAGCGGAGACGAGCGGGCGGCGGCCATCGGCCTCACCCACCTGCAGCGGGGCGACGTGGACGCGGCGCTCGACGCGCTGCGCCCCTGGCTGGCCGACAGCGAAGCCGACCCCGCGCCCGCGGTGCTCGCGGCCCTGGCCCTGGCCCTCGTGGCCAGGGGCGACGCCTACGGGGGGTTGCGGGCGGCCGACCGGGTCCACGAGTCGCCGCGCTCGACATACCTCGACCTCACCCACGCTTACATCGCCGCCGGGCTCGCTCACGCCCAGCAGGACGACACGTCCGAGGTCATCGCCGCCTTCTCGGCCGCCCGCCAGCTGATCGACCGCACCGGGGACGTGGTCGCGCAGGGCGTCGTGCGCCTGGCCGAGGCGCACGCCCTCACCGCGGTCGAGGCCACCTCCGCCCGGGGAGTGCGCCGCGAAGCGGAGCGTCGCCTGGCCGGGCTGACCATCAAGGCCGAGGGCTGGGCCACGGCGTTCGCGCTCGCCCAGCACCCCCGCCAAACCGTCGCCTGAGCGCCCCGGCCCTGGTCAGGACCAGACCGACCACCCCGCCCCCCCGGCTTGGTGATCCCGACGGCACGGCCGTCGCACCCCACCACGTCGTCACGCTAGCCCGGCCTTTGCCGCACGAGCCCGCCCCAGCGAGGGCCCGGCCGGCCCGTCCCTCCCCCCCACCGACCGCTTCGGCCTCCCGACCCTTGGAACTACTCGTCCAGGGCCGCTAGAGGTGGGCGGTGACCAGGCCGGCGATGTGGCGGCCGATGGCGAGGCTGGCCGTGGCCGCGGGGGAGGGGGCGTTCACCACGTGGACCATCCTCGCCGTCTCCACGATGGCGAAGTCGTCGAGGAGGGTGCCGTCGGGGGCGATGGCCTGGGCGCGCACGCCGGCCCCGCCCCGCACGAGGTCCTCGGCCTGCACGTCGGGCACCAGGCGCTGGAGCGCCTTGACGAAGGCCGCCTTGGAGGCCGAACGGTAGAGCTCGCCCAGCTCGGTCCGCCAGTACTTGCGCAACAGCACCCAGCTCGAGCGGGCCCGGAGCACCTCGCCCAGCTCGCGCCCGTGCACCTGGCGCCAGCTGTAGCCCTCCCGGGCGAGGGCGGGCACGGCGTTGGGCCCGGCCTCCACGCCCCCGCCGATCATGCGGGTGAAGTGCACGCCCAGGAACGGGAACGCCGGGTCGGGAACGGGGTAGATGAGGTTCCGCACCAGGTCGCGGCGGTGTGCCTTGAGCTTGTAGTACTCCCCACGGAAGGGCATGACCCGCACGTCGGTGTGGCTCGTGGGCGCCAGGTTCGCCACGAGGTCGGACTGCAGCCCGGCGCAGTTCACCACCACCCCGGCTCGCAGGTACTCGTCGCCGGCCTCCACGACGACGCTGTGGGCCTCCTCGACCAGCCCCGTCACGGGCGTGCCCAGGTGCAGCTCCTGGCCCTTCTCGGTGACGGCTCGAGCGAGTACCCCGCACACCGCCGGGAAGTCGACGATCCCGGTGGAGGGCACGTGGAGGGCGGCGACGCCGGCGGCGTGGGGCTCGAGCTCGCGGAGCCCGGCGGCATCGAGGCGCTCGACCGCCACCCCGTTCGCCGTGGCCCGCCCCTCCAGCGCCTCGAGCCGGGGGAGCTCGTCGGGCCTCGTGGCCACGATCACCTTGCCGCACAGGTCGTAGCGGACGCCGTGCTCCCGGCACAGCTCGACCAGCTCGGCCCGCCCGGTCAGCGTGAGGCGGGCCTTGAGCGACCCGGGCTTGTAGTAGACGCCGGCGTGTATGACCCCCGAGTTGTTGCCCGTCTGGTGCCGGGCGATGCCGTCCTCCTTGTCGAAGACGGCCACGGACAGGTCGGGGCGCTCGAGCACGAGCGCCCGGGCCGTGGCCAGCCCGAGGATGCCGGCCCCGACGATGGCCACGTCGACGTGCTCGCGCCATGCCATGGGGGCAGGATACGAGCGGCGGACGCGGCCCGTCAGTAGCCTCCCGGCGCGACATCGGCCGCTCAGCGACGCCTGACGCGCCGGGAGGTGCGCGTCGGCCGCCTTTCGGCCGCCGGCCCGGCCGGCCTCGGCCGCAAGCCCGCCGGGCCTGGATCAGTCGCCGTAGCGCTTCATCTCGTCCAGGATCAGCTGCGGCGTCGGGTCCAGGAGCTCGCCCACGATGTGGCCGTCGGCGAGGAACACCACCCGGCCGGAGTAGCTGGCGGCGAGGGGGTCGTGGGTCACCATCACGATCGTCTGGCCGAGCTCGACGGTCGCCCGCTGCATGAAGGCCAGGATCTCCGCCCCGCTACGCGAGTCGAGGTTGCCGGTCGGCTCGTCGGCGAAGATGATCTCGGGCCGGCCGGCGAGGGCCCGGGCCACGGCCACGCGCTGCTGCTGGCCGCCCGACAGCTCTGCAGGCCGGTGCTTCAGCCGGTCGCCCAGGCCCACCGCGTCGATCACCGAGTCGAGCCAGCTGCTGTCGGCCTGGCGGCCGGCGAGGGCCATGGGCAGCGTGATGTTCTCGCGGGCGTCGAGCGTCGGCACCAGGTTGAAGGCCTGGAAGACGAAGCCGATGTGGTCGCGTCGCAGCTCGGTCAGGTCACGGTCGTTGAGCTTGGTGACCTCCTTGTCGCCCACCCACGTCTGGCCGGAGCTGAGACGATCGAGCCCGGCCATGCAGTGCATGAGCGTCGACTTGCCCGATCCCGAGGGCCCCATGATGGCGCTGAAGCGGCCCCGCTCGAACCCGACGGAGACCCCATCGAGCGCCCGGACCTGGGTGTCGCCGGAGCCGTAGACCTTGGAGACCTGCTCGCAGCGGGCGGCGAATCCGGTGAGCGTGGCGGTGGAGCCGTCTACGGTCGACATGGTGCCCACGCTAGCCATCCTCCTCCGGGGGGCTGGGGTGGGTATCCGCGTCGAGGGCAGGCGAGGTGACCACGGCCTGAGGGACAGGCTGACCGGGCGGGGCCGCCGGCGGAGGTGGTGGGCCCCCGACGGGCCGACGTAGGGTGCCTGCCCCGGACGAAGGGGGAGCGACATGGCCGATCCCGGCGCCGACATCGTCGGCATCAGGGCCGCTGACGTGGCGAAGTGGTTCGAGGCGAACATCGGGGGTGCTCGCGGGCCATTGGCGTTCGAGCTCATCGCCGGTGGCCATTCGAACCTCACGTACAAGGTCACCGACGCCGACGGGAAGGACTTCGTGCTCCGCCGCCCGCCGACCGGGCACGTGCTGGCCACGGCGCACGACATGGCCCGAGAGCACAAGATCATCTCGGGCGTCGCCCGCGCCGGGGGCGTCCCCGTGCCGGCCGCGCTCGGGCTCTGTGAGGACGTCGCCGTCAACGACGCGCCGTTCTACGTGATGAGCTACGTCGAGGGCGTCGTCCTCGACACGTCCGACAAGGTCGACGAGGCCCAGTTGGAGCCGGCGGCGCGCCAGGGCCTCGGTGAGCACGTGGTCGAGGTGCTCGCCCGCCTGCACGCCATCGAGCCCGACGAGGTGGGCCTCGGGGACCTCGGGCGCCGCGAGGCCTACCTCGCCCGCCAGCTCAAGCGCTGGCGCACCCAGTGGGAGGGCTCCAAGACCCGGGAGCTGGCCATCATGGAAGAGGTGGCCGCCCACCTCGAGGCGCGCATGCCCGATCAGGTGGGCTCCGCCATCGTCCACGGCGACTACCGGCTCGGCAACATGCTGAGCAGCCCTGATGGTCGCGTCGCCGCCGTGCTCGATTGGGAGCTGTGCACGCTCGGCGACCCCCTCGCCGACCTCGGCTACATCATGAACAACTGGGTGCAGCCCGGTGAGGACGCCCCCTCGAACCGGGGCGCCGCCCAAGCGCCGACCACGGCAGGCGGTTTCAGCACCCGGGAGGACTTCACCGGCCGCTACGCCCAGCTGACCGGGCGCGACGTGAGCCAGGTGGACTACTACCGGGCCTTCCAGTACTGGCGCCTCGCCGCCATCGTCGAGGGTGTGCTCAACCGCTACCTCAAAGGCGTCATGGGCGGCGACGACGTGGACACCGACGAGTACACCCTGCAGGTCGAGGCCCTCGCCGAGGCGGCCCACGACCTCGTCAAGACCGGCTGAGCCAAGACCGGCTGAGCCAAGACGGGCTGAGCCAAGGACCGGCTGTCAGCTGGCGACGATGCGCACGCGCGTCCCGAGGGCCTCTTCCAGCAGGTCCTTGCGGGCATCGGCGGCGTACAGCTCCAGGGAGGCGTCCGCCCCCGGCGCCACACGGGCCACGACGATGAGCGTCTCAGCCTCGGGGTCCCAGTGGCAGCGCACCGCCTCCACCGCCTGGCGCTGGCTGCGGTCGAGCCCGATGCCGACCCGCAGCACGCCGGCGAGCAGCGCCACGACCTGCTGGTCGTCGGCCGCCAGTGCCGCGTGCTCGGGGTGCTTCAGCTTGGGCCCGCTCTTGCGGTGGTAGCGGGCGACCTGGGCGATCAGCTCGATCTCACGGCTCGTGAAGCCGGTCAACTGCTCGCTGTGGCGGATCAGGTAGTACGAGTGCTTGTGGTGGGCGTCGTAGGCGACGGCCCGGCCGATGTTGGCGAGCAGGCCGCCGGCCTCGAGCGCGTCCAGGCACTCGTCGCCCCGGCGGTGCAGGCCCCGGGTCTGGAGGAAGACCTGCACGGCGAGCTCGGTGCTCCAGCGGGCATGCGCCCGGTCCTCCTCGAAGCGGTCGAGCAGGTGCTCGACCGAGGAGCGGCGCAGGTCGGAGAGGTGGTGGTCACCGCTCGGCCCCCGGCTGCGGGCATGGTCGAGCAGCGCCCCCTCCCGCAGCGCGTAGGCGGAGAAGGTGAGCTCGGCGATGGCCAGCTCCTGCACCACGGTCTGCAGCAGCAGCGCCCCCGCCGGCAGGATGTCGGCGCGCCGGGCCTCGACGCCGGGTAGCCGTGCCCGCCCGTCCGGCCCCGCGGCGAGGATCGCCTCGACGGCGTCGTCCACCTCGGCGGCGGTGACCTTGGCCCCGTTGAGGCTGTGCGGCGACTGCCCGGTGCGGCGGTTGACGACCAGGGACACGATGGCCTCGATGGTGCCCGAGGAGCCGACGGCCACGTCGAAGCCGTGGGCCACGGCCTCGCCCACGGAGGCGGCGAGGAAGGAGCGGACGTAGTCCCGGCACCGGGCGGCGCGCTTGGCGCTCGTGCGGCCGTCAGCGAAGAACCGCTCCGTCAGCCGGATCGCGCCGAGCTTGAGGCTGCGGGCCCACAGCATCTCGTCGGCCTTGCCCACCAGGAACTCCGTCGACCCGCCACCGATGTCGACGAGCAGCAGTTGCTTGTCGTAGACGGACAGCGCCTGCAGCACACCGAGGTGGATGAGCCGCGCCTCCTCGACCCCGCTGACCACCTCCACGGCCACGCCGGCTTCGTCGTGGCAGCGCTCGATGAACTCGGCCTGGTTCTCGGCCTCGCGCACGGCCGAGGTGGCGACGGCCCGCAACGTGGCTCGGTGGATGTCCGCCACCTGGCGGAACCGGCGCAGGCAGGCGATGCCCCGATCCATGGCCTCGGGCTCGAGGTGCTTCATGTCGCCCGAGCCCGAGCCGAGCCGGACCATCTCCTTCTCGGTGTCGAGCACCTCGAAGCGCCCGTTGGCCAGGATGCGCGCCACCACCAGGTGGAAGCTGTTCGTGCCGATGTCCACGGCCGCGAGCACGTCGTTCGCCGCCGGGGGGCCGGCTTCGGCTGGGGTGCCGCTCACGGCGCCAAGGCTACCCGTCGAGGGGTTCCCGCCCCGCAGCCGTCCTACTGGCTACTGCGTGGGCAGCGTGGTGGTCGTGGCACCTTGCGCGGCCGGCACGATCAGCGTCTGGCCGATGCTGAGCACGCTCGGGTCGGCGATGGGGTTGGCGCTGATGATGGCGGCAACGCTGACGCCGAACCGGGCGGCGATGCCCGAGACGGTGTCGCCGCTGACCACCACGTAGGCCACTCCGGCCACCGTCGTAGACGTCGTCGAGGGCGGCGGGGCCGACGGCGGCGCGGTGGGGATGGTGGTCGTCTCGATCGTCACCGTCACCGGCGGTTGGGCAGCCGGCGCGTCCTCCCGGCAGCCCGCGGCCGCGCCAGGAACGGCCAAGAGGGCGACGCCCGCCAGGGCCCTGTGTCGCGACCGCTGTCTCCGCCATCCCACCCCCGCCAGTATCGCCCAGCTCCCCGCCATCCTGGTGGACCGCCCGACCCGGCCCCGGCCCACCACCGCCCCGCCCGGCGCCGGCGAGGCCGGCCGCCCAGGCCCCGTCCGCTCAGCGCACGGCCCCGGCGAGGGCGTCGATGCAGCGGGCGATCTCGGCCTCGGTTATGACCAGGGGCGGGCAGAACGCGACCGCGTCGGCGAGGGGCCGGGCGATCACACCGGCCTCGAGCATGCGATTGCGCACGGCGGTGCTGTCGACGCCCTCGTGCAGCTCCGCCGCCCAGACGGCCCCCTCGCCCCGGGCGCCGGCGATGATGCCGTCGTCCGCGAGGGCCCCGAGCCCGTCGGCCAGGAGCTTGCCCACGGTGACCGACCGCTCGATCAGCCCGTCGGTCTTGTAGAGCTCGAGGGTGGCCACACCGGCCGCGGTGCAGGTGGGATGGCCCGAGTAGGTGTGGCCGTGGCGCAGCAGGTACGTGGGGTCGGACTCGAGCGCGGCCCGGGCCCGCCCGCCGACGACCACGCCGCCGAGGGGCACGTAGCCGGAGGTGACGCCCTTGGCGAAGGTCACGAGGTCGGGCTCGACCCCGTAGTGCTGGGAGCCGAACCACTGCCCGAGCCGGCCCCAGGCGCAGATGACCTCGTCCATGATGAGCAGGGTGCCGTGGTCGTCGCAGAGGCGCCGCAGGCCGGCCAGGTAGCCGGGCGCGGGGGGGATCACCCCGCCCGCGCCCTGCACCGGCTCGGCGATGACGGTGCCGATGCGGTCGCCGTGCTCGGCGAAGGCCCGGGACGCGGCCTCGATGTCGTTGGTGGGCAGGTGGACGAAGCCGGGCACCAGCTCGCCCCACCCTTCCTTGTTGGCAGGGATGCCCTGGGCCGAGGTTCCCCCGTAGGCGACGCCGTGGTAGCCCTGCTCCCGGGAGGCGACGAGCTGGCGCTCGGGGTGGCCTTCGAGGAAGTGCGTCAGGTGCGCCAGCTTGAGGGCGCTGTCCACGGCCTCCGAGCCCGAGCAGGTGAAGAACACCCGCGAGCCGGGCATCGGCGCCACCTCGACGATCTGGGCGGCGAGGCGCTCGGTGGGCTCGTTCGTCCACGGGTCGAAGGTGTTGTAGGTGGCCAGGCTCTGCAGCTGGGCGCTGATGGCGTCGATGATGCGCTGCTCGCCGTGGCCGGCGTTGCAGTACCAGAGGCTGGCCATGGCGTCGATGTAGCGCCGCCCCTTGTCGTCCCAGACCACGGAGCCTTCGCCCCCGACCAGCGTGGTGAAGCCCGAGGCGGGCTTGGCGGGCTGGGCGAACGGGTGCAGGAACGGTGACAACGCCATGGACGGCCCCCTCCGATTTCGCGGCACGCGTCGCGCCGGCGTCCTGGGCCGACCCTACCCCTCCGCCGTCCAGGCGTCGCCCGGGTGGCTGGGGACGGCGCCCGGCGCTGGCCTAGCGTCGTGGCGTGTTCCTCCTCGCCCTCGTCGCCGTCGCCGGCCTGGCCCTCGTGGTCCTCGCCGCGGTCCGCAGCCGGCGGAGCTGAACGAGGCCCACCTTCGCCGCCGAGGCCGACGCCTTGACACCTGTGGCGCCCGGCACTACTGTGACCGTCAGCATAGCGGGCCGTTTCACCTGGTCAGACTGTTCGCTCACGGGTTGTGGAACCCTCAGCCGGGGGGAGAGGGCCCACAACCAGTCGCCACCGGCGCCCCTCGGGGCGCCGGTGCTCTTTTTCCGCCGGGTACCCCAGCGAGGCGCGCTGGTACCGTGCCTCATGCGCGGGCCGAGGACGGCGTTCGTCGACCTGGCCCACCGCGTCTGGGACAGCGCCGGGGTGGCGGTGTCCATCACCGACGCCACCCGCCGCTCCAGGCGCTTCGCCGCCTTCGGCGAGGGCAGCCTGATCTGCTTCCCCTGGGCGGCCCTCTACGGCGAGGCCGGCATCCGCATCGGGCGGGGCACGCTGATCGGGCCTTTCGTCAGCCTCTCCGCCGGCATGGTCCCTGGCCAGGCGCTCGTGTCCGACGACGTCGTGTCCATCGGGGACCGCTGCGTCATCGGTCGGGGCTCGACCATCGTCGGCCACTGGTCGATCGTCATCGAGGACGATGTGTACACCGGCCCGAACGTCTACCTCACCGACCAGAACCACTCCCGCGCCGAGCCCGACCTGCCCATCGGCCGCCAGGCCGCCCTCGAGGCCCCCGTCCGCGTGGGCGCGGGTTCGTGGCTGGGCACCGGCGTGGTCGTGCTGCCCGGCGTGAGCATCGGCCGCCACGTCGCCGTGGGCGCCGGCTCGATCGTGACCCGAGACCTGCCTGACAACAGCGTGGCTGTCGGCAGCCCGGCCCGCGTGGTCGGCGAGCGCGACCCGCGCTCGCCTGCCGGCGCCGGACCGGCGGCCGAGCCCCAGGGCTAGTGCCGTCCTGCCTGGAACTACAGCGGTAGACGGTTGAGCGGTGTGTCTGCCTCGACGGCCCGCCGCCTCGCGCAAGGCACGGGACCTCGCGGTGTCCATGGCCGTTGCTCCGGTGATGAGATGGCGGGCGGGCGCGCTGGTCAGGTGGTGCCGCCAGGCGTGGCCGGGCTCGCCCGAGGGCCGGCCCGTACCGAGCCGCCCGAGTCCCCCCCGCCACCAGGGAGGGCAGCCGAGGAGGCGGAGACCTGCGTGCTCCGCTGCCATCTGCGACGCGGGCTGGCACGGAGGGCAGCCCAGAGCGCGCCGGGCCGCGGCGGGCGCGGCCACCGGCCCGGCCCCGCTCGGGCCGCGCCCCCGCGTCCCCACAGGCACGCCGTGCCCGCACGGGGCATTTCGCCACCGGAGCAATGCCCAAGACCGGGGCCGAGCACCCACCCCCTGCGACGGGCCGCTCCAACCGGGCCCATCGAGCTCGAACTAGTCGAAGCGGGGTTGAGGGCCGGCGCAGGCGGCGACGAAGGCCTCGAAGAGCGCGTGGTGCGGGCCGCCCTCGGCGGCGAGCTCCTCGGGGTGCCACTGCACGGCCACCAGCCAGCCCTCGCCGTCGACCAGCTCGAGCCCCTCCACCACCCCGTCGGCCGAGCGAGCGGTCGCGACGAGGCCGCCACCGAGGCGGTCGACGGCCTGGTGGTGGAAACAGGCCGAGCGCAGCGTCGTCGTCCCCAGCGCCCCCGCCAGGCGCGACCCGGCGACGACCTCGACCACCACGCTGCCGCCCTCGCCCTGCTGGGCGCCGCGGTGGCCCGGCAGCTCGGCGTCGTCGAGGTGCTGGTGGAGGGTCCCGCCGAAGGCCACGTTGAGCACCTGGAGGCCACGGCAGATGGCGAGGACGGGCACACGGCGAGCCAGCGCAGCGACGAGCAGGGCCTCCTCGAAGCTGTCGACCACGCTGTCCACGCCGTAGGTGGCGGGGTGGGCCTCGGCCCCGTAGCGCGAGGGCTCGACGTCCGGCCCGCCGCTGAGCAGCAGCCCGGCGAAGGGGGCGATCCTTGTCGCCGCGTCCTCGGGCGAGGTGGGCACGGGCAGCAGCACGGCGCCGAGGCCGCCGGCCCGGTCGAGCGCTTCGGCATAACGGGCCTGGGAGCCGAAGCCCCGAGCGCGCCACGGTTGGCCCGCCTTCGTGGGCCGTCCCGTCACGGCGACGAGCGGACGGGCCCCTCGGGGCGGGCGCCTCATCCGAGCAGCGGCCGGACGTGCTCGACGCCCCCGAAGAGGAACACGCCCGTGCGCATGACGGTGATGTTACGCAGCGCTGGCCGCCCCGGCCGGCACGCGTTGGGGCAGCCTGCAGGGCCGGCCCCCTCGCGCGCGCCCTCAGCGCAGCTCGACCCGCCCCCTCGGTGTGTCGAGGGTGGCCACCAGCGCTGGTGCCGGCCCTTCGGCGACGTCGAGCTCGACCCCGAGGGCGTCGAGGGCGGCGCGCACCCCGGCGGGCTCCGGGTGCTCGCCCCGCAGCCCCACGAGCGTCGCCCCGCCGGGGTTCGTGGCCGAGGGGTGCGGCGTCGCCATCCAGTCGATGAGGAAGGGGACGAGCCCGTCGAACCCGGGCCCGAGCGTGAGCTTCCACTCGAGCAGCGCGCCGTCCGGCGTCGCCCGGGCCATCTCGTGCTCGTCGCCGGGGTCGTAGCCGCCGGCCCGCGACCGGGCGACGGCGCCTGGGATGTCGGCGCACTTCACGGCGAAGCCGACGAGGTGGTCGGCGGCGAGGGTGTCGACGCCGAAGGGTCGCGCCGCTGGCGGCTCGGGCTGGTCCGGGTCGGGCCCGATGACCTCGAGGTAGGGCCCGTCGCCCAAGGACAGCAGGAAGTTGCGGGTACCCCGGCCGACGTGCTGGCCTCCTGGCGCTGCCCGCACCCCGAGCTGAGCCGCGAGGTCCTCGACGGCGGCGGGGAGGTCGCGGGCGGCGTAGACGATGTGGTCGACGGGCAGGCCTGCCATGGGCGGCAAGCCTGCCACGGCGCTCGGCTACCGTGCGCCGCCATGGGGGAACTGGGCAACCGTCCACGGCCGCTCGAGGGCCTGCGCATCGCCGACTTCAGTCGCGTGGTGGCCGGGCCGGCCTGCACGCGCTGGCTGGCCGACCTCGGGGCCGAGGTCATCAAGCTGGAGCCGCCCGAGGGCGACCTGACCCGCAAGATCAAGCCCCGCCGTGCCGGTATCTCAATCTACTTCAGCCAGGTCAACTGCGGGAAGTCCTGCATCTGCGTCGACCTCGGCCAGGCCGAGGGCCGCCGCATCGCCCGCGAGCTGGCCCTGTCGAGCGACGTGGTGGTGGAGAACTTCCGTCCCGGGGTGATGGCCCGCCTCGGCCTCGGGCCCGACGAGCTGCGCGCCGAACGGCCCGAACTGGTCTATTGCTCCATCTCGGGCTACGGCCAGGACGGCCCCGCGGCCCAGCGGCGGGCCTACGCCCCGGTCGTGCACGCCGAGGCCGGGCTGCTCGACCTCGCCGCCCGGGCCCGGGGCATCGACCCCATGCCCGAACCGGTGTCCCACGCCGACTTCGCCGTGGCCTCCCAGGCCACGTCCGCCGTCCTCGCCGCCCTGTTCTGGCGGGAGCGGACGGGTGAGGGCCAGCACATCGACGTCTCCATGGCCGAGACCATGCTGGCCCACATGGAGTGGAGCGCCATCGAGGCCAACGGCGGGCCTGGCGACGAGGTCCCGATCGTGAACCCCGCACGGGCCACGATCGTGCGCCTCGCCGACGGCTCCCACGTCCAGCTGCCCGGCAACCCGGCGGCCACGTTCCCCACCATGTGCCGCCTGATGGGACGGGACGACCTCCTCGAGAAGCCCGGGTTCACCACGCTCGACGAGCGCGCGTCCCACATCGAGGAGATCGACGAGATCGTGCGGGAATGGGCCGTGTCGTTCCCGGACCTCCCCGCCTTCGAGGCCTTCGTCGGCCGCGAACGGGTGGCCGTCGGCGCGGTCAAGCGCCTCGGCGACCTCCCGGCGGAGGACTGGGCCGTGGCCCGCGGCGCCTTCGCCCCCGTCGCCGACGGGGCGGGCGGGGACGTCCTGCTGCCCTTCTCCCCCCTGCGCTTCTCCGGCCTCGACGTGGGCGTCCGCGGCCGCCCCGCCTACCAGGGCGAGCACAACCGGGAGGTCCTCGCCCGGGTGCTCGGCCTGGGCGCCGAGGACCTCGACCGCCTCGAGGCGGCGGGCGTGCTGGTGAGCCGCCGGCCGTGAGTTCCCGTCGCCGCGCCGACCTCACTACGCTGCACGCTCGATGAAGCGGAAGCAGGTGCGCGTCGCGGTGGCGATCCTGGGAACGGCCGCCGTGCTGGGCCTCGCCGGCTGCGGCCAGGACGTCGACCCGATCAGCCAGCCCCACATCGGCGGCGAGCGCTTCATCGAGGTCAGGTTCGACGACGTGCCCTTCCCGCCCGAGTCGACGGTGCTCGAGGAGGCGACGGGGGAGCGCACGCTGCTCCAGACCGTGACCCTCGAGACCCCCCTGCCCGACGCCGCGGCGGTGATGGCCTTCTACACGCCCCTCCTCGAGGCCGGCGGCTGGCAGGTCGACCAGGAGCCCCAGGAGCTGAGCAACGGCGGCCTGCTCGGCGTGTGGACCAGGCTGGGCCGCACGCTGGTCGTGGACGTCGAGCCCGGCGAGGTCACCGCCGACGACCCCGACCCGCCCGTCGAGATCGTGCTCGAGTTCTCCCGTCTGCGCCTGCCCGGCAGCAAGCTCCCCGACGAGGAGCAGCCGAGCAGCATCCTGCCCGAGGTCTGAGCCCACGGGCTGCCCACCGGTGCAGCCGGCACAGGGCGCGCTGCGGGCGAGCTTCAGCGCAGGAGGCTCTGGGCCACTTCGGCCCCGCCCGGGTCGCGCTCGGCCAGCAGGCCCCGGGCTTCCTCGAGGGCGACGTTGGCCTCCTCGGCCCGCCCCAGGCCTAGGAGCGCCTGGCCGACCGAGACCAGCGCCCGCCCCGTGCCCACGGGGTCGCTGCCCCGATAGCCTTCGACCGCTTCACCGGCGAGCTGGCGCGCCGGCTCCCACTCCTGCAGGCACAGGTGGGCGCTCGCCAGGCTCGCCTGGATGAAGGGCCGGCGTACGCCGTCACCGAGGCGACCGCAGAGCTCGAGGGACTCGCCGAGCGCGCTGCGGGCTTCCGCCCACCGCTCCTGGTGCTGGTAGATGAGGCCGAGTTGGAGCACCGAGCGGTACCGGCTGGCCAGGTCGCCCCGGCGGCGGTGGACCTCGGAGGCCTCGAAGTAGGCGCGCACGGCCTCGTCGAAGGCCGACTGCCCGAGCAGCACCTCGCCGAGGCCTTCGAGCTGGGTGCCGATCAGGGCCTCGTCGCCGCTCCGCCTGGCTGCCTGGACGGCCTGCTGGCGGGCGGTTCGGGCCGCCTCGAGGCGGCCCTGGGCGACGTGGAGGTCGGCGGCGAGCCCGAGCAACGCCGGGAGCAGGCCCCGGTCGTCGACCTCACGGGCGAGGGCGAGGGCCTGGTCGGCGGTGGAGCTGGCCTGGTCGAGCCGGCCCATGGCCTGCTCTATCACGGCGCAATTGGTGAGCGTGCGCAGCTCGCCCGTCCGGTCGCCGAGGCGGCGGAACTCGGCCACCCCCTCCCGGGACAGCGCCAGGGCATCCTCGTGCTGGCCCGAGGCGTGGAGCTGGGACCCGGCGTTGGCCAGCGACTTGGCCAGCAAGGCGGGCTCGTCGATGGCACGGGCGGTGCGCGCCGCGTCCTCGAAGGCGCTGGCGGCGTCCACCGTCAGCCCGGCGGCGGCGTAGCCTCGGCCGAGGTCGAGCAGCGCCTGGCACTCGCCGGAGCGGTCGCCCGCCGCCCTCGCCACCTCGAGAGCGTCACGGGCCTGCGAGATCGTCTGGTTCCCAGCCACCGGCCCAGCGTAGAGGTGCAGGTCGGGCCGTCCACCCGGGCAGGGACGGTGTTCGACCCGGGCGCCAGCAGGGGCGGGCCGGGCGCGCCCGCCCCCTGCGCCGAACCGTCAGCCGGCGACGAAGTAGCCCCGGCCGAAGGTGCCCACGATCACCCGTGCGGGGCGTTCCGGGTCGAAGGCCACCGCGGCGACGCGGGTCAGGGGCAGGCCTTCCACTTCGGGGGCCCAGGTGGCCCCGCCGTCGAGGCTGCGCAGCACACCGGCCGAGGCGATGCGATCGTGGTAGGGGTGGTCGTTCACGACGGCGACGAGGTGGGCGGGGTCGCGGGGGTCGGCGGCGACGTCGGCGACGAGCGGATCGGCGAGCAGCCGCTCCCAGGCGCCCGTGGGGGTGCGCCGGTGGAGGCCGGCGTCGCCCTGGCGGAAGCCGACGGCGTAGAGCGCGCCGCCAGTGACGGCGAGGCGCGTCGCCCCGGAGGGCGAACCTGGCAGGTGGGCGAAGTGCAGGCCAGCGTCGGCGCTCGACCACACCCCGACAGTGGTGGCGACGTGGACCAGGCCGGGCCGTCCGGGGTCGTCCTCGAGGTCGGTCGCCGCGGGCACGTTCGTGATCGCCTGCCAGCTCGAGCCCTCATCGGCCGAGCGGTACACGGAGCCGCCGAGCGAGACCAGGACCACCTGGGAGCCGTCGGGAGCCTGCACCGCCTCGATGGCGCCCAGGTCACCGACGTAGCTGCCCCGTTCCGGCAGGCCGGAACCGGTGAAGCCTCGCCACTGGCCGCTGCGGGGCTCGAACCAGGCGACGCCGTTGAACGTGCCCGCCTGGCCGAGCAGCGCCCACCAGCCGCCGCCGTCGCTCGCCGGGCTGGCATCGTGACAGCCGCCCCAGCGGTCCCAGGAGGTGAGGGGGCGACGCCAGCCCCGCCCCCCGTCGATCGAGACGAGGGGGTTGGCGCCGTCGAACCCGCAGAGCACCACCGTCTCGGGGCGGGCGGGGTCGATCACCACACGGTTGGCCACGAGGCCGGAGTAGCCCCGGCCGGAGAAGGTGCCGTCAGCTCGCAGGTCGGAGGTGAGGTCGTCCCAGGTCGCACCGGCGTCTGCCGTGGCGAGCAGGTACTCGGCGTTGCCGAGGATGGCGCGCGATGCGTTGGAGGGGTCGATGGCGATCGCCTCGGCCCCGACCGGCGTCGAGTAGGCCGTCACCGGGCGCCGGAAGGCGCCGTCGTCGAGCACCTCGGTCCACGTCGTGCCACCGTCGACCGAGCGGTGGACCGACTCGCCGCCGAAGGCCACGTTCGAGGTCATCAGCACCGCTGGGTCGGAGAGGGCCACGGCGATGGCGTGGTAGCGGGCGGTGTGGTCGGCGCTGCCGTCCACGCTGGTGCTGGCATCGAGCCCGGCCGAGGACGCCGACCAGCTCCGGCCGCCGTCATCCGAGCGCCAGACGCCCCCGGGCGTCGCCCCGCCGTCCCCGCCGAGCGAGCCGGCAGCCGCCCAGATCGTCCCCGGGCGAGACGGATGGCTGGCCAGGGCGCGGATGTCGGCCGGGAGGCCCGCAGCGGCGGGGAACCAGCTCCGGCCGCCGTCCTCCGAGCGCCACACGCCCTGGCCCAGCGCGGCCGTGAGGAGGGCCCCGTCGGCCAGCCAGATGCCGTCGACGAGGTTGGTACCCCCAGCGACGGTGGCGATCCGCGCCCACGTCTGGCCGCCGTCGTGCGAGTCCCACACCGCGCCCCAGGCCGGGTCGCCGTAGGCCGTCCACTCGCGGTGCGAACCACCGATGGCCAGCAGGTGGTCGGGGCTCGCCGGGTCGACGAGTAGTACTCGACCTGGACCTCGGGGAAGCCCGTGCGCCGCTCCTGCCAGGTCGAGCCGCCGTCGAGGGACACGAACGGGCCGCCCATCGTGCCTACCCAGACCTCGCCCTCCCTCGTGGGGTGGAAGGTGAACCGACCGACCTCGGGGTTGGTCAGGCCCGTCGTGGGCAGCCACGTCGCCCCGGCGTCCGTCGAGCGCCCGACCCCGATCAGGTCGCCGCCGACGAGGAGGTGGCCGGGGCGGTGGGGGTCGACGGCCACGTCGGTGACGCGTCCACCGACCCCGGGCTCGCCGAGCGGCGCCCACTCGAGGGGGGCGACGTCGGGCACGGGGGCTTCCCGCGCCGTGGCCGGCACGGCGGCTGCGGCTGACTCGCGGGCGGGGGCGGGGGCGAGGTCGCGGGCCCCGGGCGTGGGGGCGCTGCGGGAGACGGTGCCGATGCCGCAGCCGGCGACGAGCACCGCGGCCGCGAGCGCGGCGGTTCGACGTCGCACGACTGCGCCGGCTCAGCGGCCGCGGAGCAGCTTGTAGGGGTTGGCAGCCCGCTTGGCCACCACCGCGTAGCAACGCCGGCGCTCGCCAGGTCGGAGGTCGGCGTTGCGGATGGCGCCGAGGTAGCCCCGCACCATCAGCGCCGGGTAGAGGGCGGCACCGGACTGCGCGGCGTCCGACCACTTGGCCAGGTCCTTGAGGCTGGCGCTGCGGGTGGAGGCGCTGGCGTGGCAGCGGCGGCTGAAGCCCGGCTCGTCGAGGCGGACGAGGCGGCCCTGCACCGCCAGCTCGGCGAGGAACACCTTGTCGGCGCCGTAGTAGCTCGGCAGCAGGAGCGTGCGGCGCAGGTCCTCGACGCGGGCGAGGCCGAACACGTCGAAGAAGACCGACAGCCGGTTCACGATGGCGTCGAGGCGCACGTGGGGCCGGGCGTCGCCGAGCAGGGCGGGCGCGCCCTCGTCGGTGCCGAGGCGCTCGATGTACCCGTCGGGGTCGAGGAAGCCCCGGGACATGGGCACGAGCGGGTCGCCGTTGCGGTCGATGTAGCTGGTGCGGGTGTGCACGAGCACGGCGGTGCGGTCGGCGGCGAGCACGTCGTGGCAGCGCTCGAGGTACTTGGGCTCGCAGACGTCGTCGTGGGCGTGCCACCGGAAGTACTCGCCGCGGGCCAGGGCGAAGGTCCGGTTGTAGTTGGGGTTGGCGCCGAGGTTGCGTTCGTTGCGCAGGTACCGGAACCGTGGGTCCTCGGCGGCGAAGCGGGCGGCGATGTCACCGGTGGCGTCGGTGGAGGCGTTGTCGGAGACGACGACCTCGAAGTCCTCGAAGCTCTGGCCCTGCAACGACCGCAGCGCGTCCTCGAGGAAGTTCTCACCGTTGTACACCGGCACGCCGATGCTGATGGTCGGACGAGCGCTCACCTTGGCCCCTCGTGTCTGGCGGGAGCCGGGAACGTACGCCGGGCCCTGCCGAGACCACACCGGGCCGATCGGTCCAACCAGGAGGACACATGCGAGCCGACCAGCCGACCACGGTGGCCTTCACGCTTCCTGACCTCGACATCGGCGGCGGCCAGACGATCCTGCTGCGCACGCTCGTCGCCCTGCGCGAGGTGCAGTCCGAGCTCGTGCCGGTGGTGGTCGCGCTGCGCGACGGGCCGATGCTCGGCCGCTACGAGGAGGCGGGCATCCCCTGCCACGTCCTCGGCTTGCCCCACGGCAAGGCTTCTCTGAGTGGTCACCCCGCCACGGTAGCGAGCATGGTTCGCATCCTGGGGCGGGAGCGCGTGCAGGCGATCTGCTCGCTCAACACTCCGCTCGACCGCGCCTATGCCCAGCTCGCCGGTGAGATCCGCCGCGTCCCGGTGGCGGTGTGGTTCATGTCGGTGGCCATCCCGCTGCTGGGCTTTCCCCCGCCCCGGGGGCGTGAGCTCGCCTGGGCCAAGCGGCTCGCCCTGTACCCGTGGAACTGGTGCTCGATCCGCCGGACCGCGGCGCGCCTGGCCCTCTCGGCGTCGGTGACGGCCAGCTTCGCCGACCACCTCCGCCTGGCTGGGGCCGACTTCGACCTCGTGCCCCCGGGCCTGCCCGACGCCTTCTACCGCTCCGCCCTCGGACCAGAGCAGGCGGCGACGTTGCGCCGGTCACTCGGGGTGCAGGGCCGGCGACCGCTGCTGCTGTGCGTCGGCATGCTCATCGACCTCAAGGGCCAGCAGGAGCTCGTGCCCATGATGGGCCTGCTGCGCCAGCGTCTCCCCGAGGCCCACCTGCTCCTCGTCGGCGAGGGCCCCAACCGGGCCATGCTCGAACAGCTCGTGGAAGCCGAGGGGGTGGCCGACCGGGTCACGCTCCTCGGGCACAGGGGCGACGTGGCCGACCTGCTCGCCGTGAGCGATGGGCTCATCTCCGCGTCGCGCTCGGAGGGCTTCGGCATGGCCGTGCTCGAGGCCATGGCGGCGGGCAAGCCCGTCGTGGCCGTGCACACCCCTGCCTTCGAGGAGTTCGCCGTCGGGGGCGAGACGGCGATCTTCGTCGAGCGCCAGGACGCCGCCCTCCTCGCCGGCACCGTGGCCGACGTGTTCGCCGAGCCCGAGCGAGCGGCGGCCATGGGACGGACCGGCCGGGAACGGGCCGAGCGCTTCCGCGTCGAGCGCACGGCGGAGCGCCTCGCCGCGGTGCTCCAGCGCATGCTCGAAGAGCGGCGGGCTTCGGCGCTCGCCACCAGGTAGACCCAGGGCGATGGACATCCTGTGCACCGAGGCCCTCTGGACGAGCTTCGCCGAGCGGCTGCGGGCAGCCGCCCCTGAGGCAGGCTGGCTGGCCATGGGCGCCGACGGGGCGATCCGCGCCGTCGGCGGGCCAGGCACCCCCGAGGGCGAGGCGGCCCGGCCCGAGGTGGTCATCAGCTCCTACGACCTGTGGGTCGAAGGGGGCGCCTACCGGCCTTTCTTCACATATCTGGCCTCACTGCCGCCGTCGCTGCGCTGGCTCTAGTCCTGCGCGGCGGGCTTCGAGACCGAGCTGTACGGCAAGCTGCTGCGCTCCGGTGTCCGCCTCACGACGGGGCACGGCACGGCTTCGCCCATCGCCGAGTACGTGGTCTGGGCCGTGCTCGACACGTTCCTCGGCGCCGGCCAGTGGCGGGTCGCGCAGGCCGAGTCACGCTGGGAGCGTGGGGGCACCGGCCACCGTGAGGTCGCCGGCTCGGCCTGGCTCGTCGTGGGCATGGGCGCCATCGGCGGAGAGGTGGCCCGTCGCGCCCGGGCCCTCGGGGCCACCGTGACCGGCGTGCGCCGCCACCCCTCCGGCGACGAGCCGGTGGACCGCGTGGTCACCCCCGACGGCCTGCTCAGCGCCGTGCCCGAGGCCGACGTCGTGGTGCTGAGCGCGCCGGCTTCGCGCGCCACCCGCCACCTGGCGGACGGCGCCTTCTTCGCCGCCATGCGCCCCGGATCGGTGCTCGTCAACGTGGCCCGTGGCGAGCTGGTGGACGAGGAGGCGCTGCTCGCCGCCCTCGATCTCGGCCGGCCCGCTGCCGCCGTGCTCGACGTCGCTTCGACGGAGCCCCTGTCGGTGGCGAGCCCCTTGTGGCGGCACCCACTGGTGACCTTGACGCCGCACGCCTCGGGCCACACCGGCACGACCAACGCCCACTACCTGCCCTTCGTCGAGGAGAACCTCCGCCGCTACCTGGCCGGGGAGCCGCTCCGCCAGGAGCGCACGCTGGCCGACTGGCGGACCTGACGCCGCCGGCCGCTCGCCGACGCCCCCCGGCCGCGCCGCTCAGATGCGCCCGGCGGCCCGGGCGGCCTCCTCGGCTGCGTCGAGCTGGGCCTCGACGATGGCGATGCCCCCGTCCCAGAACCCGGGGTCGGCGAGGTCGCAGCCAACGATGCGCCCGAGCTCCTCGGGCGGGCGCGACCCGCCGGCCGAGAGCAGCTCGAGGTACTGGGGCACGAAGGCCGCGCCACTCCTCTGGTACTGGTGGTACACGGAGAGGGCCAGTAGCTGCCCGTAGGCGTACGCGTACACGTAGCCGGGCGTGTTGATGAAGTGGGGGATGTAGGACCACCACGATCGGTACCCCTCTGTGACCTGCACCGAGTCGCCGAGCATGGCCTCCTGGGTGTCGGCCCAGTGTCGGCCGAAGTCCTCGATGGACAGCTCGCCCTGCTCCCGCCGGTGGGTGTGCACGGCGTGCTCGAAGCGGTTCATGGCCGTCTGGCGGAACACGGTGGCGATGGCGCCCTCGATGGACTCTGCGAGGAGCGCCAGGCGCTCGCCGGGATCGGTCGTGTCCTCGAGGAGGCGCCCGAAGGTGACCGTCTCGCCGAACACCGACGCCGTCTCGGCCAGCGTGAGCGGCGTACCCATGTGGTAGACGCCCTGGGGCCGGGCGAGGTAGGCGTGCACGCCGTGGCCCAGCTCGTGGGCGAGGGTGAGCACGTCGCGCCGCTTGCCCGTCCAGTTGAGAAGGACGTAGGGGTGGTGGCTGGGCACGGTGTAGGCGCAGAACGCGCCGGGGCGCTTGCCAGGCCGCACGGGGGCGTCGATCCAGCGCTCGTCGAGGAAGCGGCGGATGACCTCGGCCAAGTCGCTGGAGAAGGAGGCATAGGACTCGACGACCAGGTCCGTCGCCGCCGCCCAACCGAAGGGCTGCTCGGAGGCGGCCACGGAGGCCATGCGGTCATAGTCGGCGAGCTGGTCGATCCCCAGGATCTGCGCCTTGAGCCGGTACCACCGCCTGGGGATGTCGTAGCGGGCGACGACGGCGTCGACGAGGGCCTGCACAGAATCGTCGGAGGCCTCGTTGGACAGGTTCCGCGACGAGATCCAGCTCGGGTAGCTGCGCAGCCGGTCGTCGGTGGACTTGTCGGCGAGCAGCGTGTTGAAGACGAAGGCCCGGGTGCGCAGCCCGGGGGCGAGCGACAGGGTCACCGCCTCGGCGGATGCCTTGCGCACGTCGCGGTCGGGGTGGGAGAGGCGGGAGAGGGCCTCCTCCAGCTTCAGCGTCGTCCCGTCGAGGGGCACGTCGATGGCTGAGGTCAGCTCGCCGAAGAGCCGGGCCCAGGCGTTGCGCCCCGTGACCGACTTCTCGGTGAGCACCTTCTCCTCGGGCTCGCTGAGCAGGTGGGCGCGATAGCGGCGCTCGCTGCGCAGGTGGTGGGCGCAGAACTCGAGTTCCGGTGCCGCGAGGAGGGCTTCGGCGGTGGCGTCGTCGAGGGCGGCCCACTCGAGGTCGAAGAACAACAGGCGGGTGGAGATGGCGGTGCCGCGCTCCTCGACCCGCTGGAGCAGCGCGCCCCGGGCGGCGTCGAGCGCGTCGGTGGCGAAACGGAGGCTGGCGTAGTTGGCGGCGCGGCCCAACAGCTCCTGCAGCTCGGCCAGCGAGCGCATGGCGGCCGCGAGCCCGGCGGCGTCGAGCCTGGCCACCTGGCCCCGCAGGCCGGTGAGCTGCTCGGTGACGACGTCCGCCCGTTCGAGCAGTTCGTCGACGGTGGCACCTTCGAGGAGGGGTTCGAGGTCCCAGGCGACGTCGGCGGCGGTGAGGTCGCTGTCCTGTTCCGTGACGGCCATATCCGCAGGGTAGTGCCCTGTCCTTGGCTGCCCGACGGCTTGTCCCGGCCTCGCCCGTCGAGGGTAGGACCCATGGCGTGATCCCGCAGGGTGGCGGCCTGCTTACGGTCGGCGGCAGCACCCCCGAACGGTCACAGGAGCACCACCATGACCTTCACCCGGCCCCTTCGCCGCCGCCGCACCGCGGCCCTCGGCGCTGCCGCTTGCATGGCCGTCGGCAGCCTGACCCTCGCCTTGTCGGTCGCCCCCGCCGGGGCGGGCACGCAAGGTCGCTGCGCGGGGGACCATGTCCTCGAGTGGCAGCACAACGAGGACCGCCTCGAGCTCGTCCGTGTCGGCGACGTCGTCGGCCTGAGGGACGTCGAGCTCACCACCCCGCTCGAGGCCGGTACCTACGACGTCGAGACCATCGCCTACGACGGGTTCATCGGCCGGGCTGACGAGCCCGAGCCTGTCGAGAACTCCGAGCGCTACATGATCCAGTTCGTGGACGTCGAGGGCAACGTTGTCGGCGAGACGGGCACGACCGACGACCTCACCGACGGGGTCGAGGAGATCGAGCAGCGGTTCAGCTGGCAGGTCGACCTGAGCGGCACCGCCACCGGTGTCCGCTTCGTCCAGGTGGCTGACTTCGAAGGCCCCGAGGACCTCGTCGGCGTGGGCTGCATCGGCGTCTCTGCGGTGCTGCCCCCGGCCACGACACCGACCACCGAGACGCCCACCACGCAGACCCCCACGACGGAGCCGCCGGTCACGCCCGTGACCGAGACCCCGACGACGGCGCCGCCCGCCACCGCGGCCCCGACGACGGCCGCTCCGGTCGAGGTGTCCACGGCGGCGGTCACGGCGCCAGCTCGGACCCTGCCCCTGACCGGGCCGCACACCGGCCAGCTCGTCACCCTCGGCGCGCTGCTTCTCGGTGCCGGTGGCGCCCTCGTGGTGCGGGCCCGGCGCCTGGCCTGATCGGCCGGCCGCCACTACCAGTAGCGCCCGAAGCACGCGACGAAGGCCCGGGGCCCAGACCCCGGGCCTCGTGGCGTCCGCCCTGCGGGGCCGGCGATTGTGCCGGCGACTCGCTCTGGCCAGCCGCAGCGCCGTTGCTGCCACCGGCGGGCGAATGGCGGGGCCCGGGTCTCCCCGAGCCCCGCCGGCGTTCGCCCGCTGAGGGGTCCGCCGCCGGGTGTTTCGACCTGTGGCGGGCCCGCCTCATTCCTGCCCGCCACGAGTCAACCCGCTCGGCGTGCTCGCGGGAATGAGCGAATCCCCCAACGACGGTAGGCGGGACCACCCCCGAACCCTTGGGACCACTCGTCTAGAGTGCGCCTCGCCGTTGAGGTCCGAGCCGGTCGAGGGGATGCGGCCGGGGAGAGGGGGCGTGATGAAGCTCGGTCTGGCGTTGGGCTACTCGGGGGCACGCCTCGAGCTGCCGCTCGACCTCATCCGACTGGCCGAACGGCTCGGCTACGACTCCCTGTGGACGGCCGAGGCCTATGGCTCCGATGCCGTCACGCCCCTCGCCTACCTGGCGGCCCGCACCGAGCGCATCCGGCTCGGCACGGGGATCATGCAGCTCGCCGGGCGCACGCCGGCCATGTGCGCGATGCAGGCCCAGACGGTCGACGCCCTCGCCGGCGGCGGGCGCTTCATCGCCGGGCTCGGCGTCTCCGGCCCCCAGATCGTCGAGGGCTGGTACGGCGAGCCGTGGGGCAAGCCCTACTGGCGCCTGCGCGACTACATCAAGATCATGCGCAAGGTCTTCGCTCGGGACGAGCCCGTGAGCCACGACGGACGGGAGATCTCCCTGCCTTACGAGGGGCCGGGCTCGACGGGGCTCGGCAAGCCGCTCCGCTCGATCATGCACACGAACCCGCGGCTGCCGATCTGGCTCGGCTCGGGCTCGGAGGCGACGGTCAAGCTCACCGCCGAGCTCTGCGATGGCTGGCTGCCGATGCACTTCGTCCCTGGGCGCATGGCGCAGTACCGGCCCTGGGTCGAGGAGGGGTTCCGTCGGGCTGGTGGGGGCAAGGGCTGGGCGGACTTCGAGGTACAGGCCATGGTGTCGGTCCGGCTGACGGACGACGTCGGCAAGGCGCTCGCCGTGCAGAAGCCGGGCATCGCCCTGTACGTCGGGGGGATGGGGCACTCGTCGGTCAACTTCCACAACCAGCACATGCGGCAGATGGGCTACGTGGACGTCGCCGAGCAGATCCAGCGGTTGTACCTGTCGGGCCGCAAGGACGAGGCCATCGCCGTGGTGCCCGACGACTACGTCGACGAGCGCTGCCTCGTCGGTAGCCCCGAGCGCATCCGCGAGCGGTACGCGGCGTGGGCGGATTCGGGGGCGACCGGCCTCACGGTCAGCGCTGACCAGCCCGAGGCGCTCGAGCTCATGGCCGACATCGCCCGCGAGCGGCCCGCTGTGGGAATGGCCGGGGCGGCCTCGATGCGGAGCTGAGCTATCGCTCGACGATGTCCCGTCGGGCGCCTCCGGCACCCTGTGATCTGTCGAGGCCCGAGCCAACTGGGCCGGATGGCGGGTACCTTTTGTGCGGTGAGGCAGGGTCGGCATGGGGGCGCAACCCGGCTGACGCGCTCGGCGTGGCGGCGAGGAGAGACCACATGACGCAGCGGCACCCGAAGGTCAGCATCGGACTGCCGACGTACAACGGCGAGCGCTACCTGGCTGAAGCCATCACGTCCCTTCTGGAGCAGGATTTCGCCGACCTCGAGCTGCTCCTCGCCGACAATGCCTCCACCGACGGGACCCGTGAGATCTGCGAGCGGTTCGCCCGCGAGGACGACCGTGTCCGCTACCTGCCCGCCGACCGGAACCGTGGCGCGTCGTGGAACTTCAAACGGATGATCGCCGAAGCGCGAGGGCCGTACTTCAAGTGGGCGGCGGACGACGACACGTACGAGGCCGCTTACGTGGGCCTGTGCGTCAAGGTGCTCGACGACCAGCCTGACGTGGTCCTCAGCTACACGCAGGCGGTCGAGATCGACAGCGAGGGCAACGTCATCGAGAAGCGGGGCCCGACGAACGTCGCCAGCCACGAGGACCCCGCCGTCCGCTTCCGCCGGGTGGTCATGGACGAGGTGTACTGCTACGCCGTGTTCGGGGTGATCCGCGCCGAGGCCCTGGGGACCACCGGGCTCATCGGTTCCTTCAGCCAGTCGGACCGGGTGCTGCTGGCTGAGCTCTCACTGCACGGCCGCTTCGTCGAGCTCGACGAGCCCTTCTTCCGCCACCGCGAGCACCCGGGGCGCTCCATGTACGCCTACGCCGACGACCGCGACCGGCAGCGTTGGTTCGACACGAGCCGCGACGGCTCGCTCACCATGCCCCGTTGGCGGCTGGGGGTGGAGTACCGCCGCGCCCTGCACCGGGCGGGCCCCCGGCTGACCTCCACGGAACGGCGTCGCGCCGCCACCACGTTCGCCCCCTGGGGGATGGCCAACGGACCGGTGCTGGGGCGCGAGTTGGCCCGCACCACGGTGGTGCGGGCCAAGCGGCGACTCAGGAAGTAGCCCGGCGACTCACGCAGGCCGGGGGACGACCGCGGGTGCGTCGGCCGGCGCGCCGGGGGCTGGCGACAGGGGCACGTAGGATCCGGCCGTGGTCGTGCTGGTGCTCGGCGGGAGCCGTTCGGGGAAGTCGGCGCTGGCCGAGCGGCTGGTGGCGCGGTCGGGCGATGCGGTGACCTACGTGGCCACCGCCGACGTCGGCGACGAGGACATGGCCCGGCGGGTGGCGCGGCACCGCGAGCGCCGGCCTGAGCGCTGGGAAACGGTGGAAGCCGGTGAGGACCTCGGCTCCGAACTGTCGGCCCTCGAGGGCCACGTGCTCGTCGACTCCCTCGGCACCTGGGTGGCCCGACGCCACGACTTCGCCGTCGACGTCGCCGGTCTCCGCGCCGCCCTGGGAGCCAGGAGGGGCGACACGGTGCTGGTGTCCGACGAGGTGGGCATGGGGGTCCACCCCTCGACGGAGGTCGGCCGGCGCTTCCGGGACGCGCTGGGCGCGGTGAACGCCGCGGTGGCCGACGTGGCCGACGAGGTGCTGCTCGTGGTGGCGGGCCGGGCGCTTCGCCTCGACCGGTTCGAGGACGCCGCCCGGGACCTGCTCGGGTAGCCGCCGGGCCGCTGGTGCGCGCTGCTCTCGCCTTCCTCACCGTGCTCGGGCGCGCCCACGCCCCCGAGCCGTCGGCCCTGCGCTGGTTCGGCCCGGTCGGGCTGGCCCTGGGCCTCGTGCTCGGGGCGTTGTGGTGGTCGGCCGGCGAGGTCCTGGCGCTGCCCGTGGCCGCTGGTGTGGTGGTGGCGGCCGACCTCGCGCTGACCGGCATGCTGCACCTCGACGGCCTGGCCGACTCGGGAGACGGGCTGCTGGCGCCGATGCCCCGGGACCGCCGGCTCGAGGTGATGCGCCTGGCTGACGTGGGGGCCTTCGGCGTCGCCGTGGTCGTCGTCGTCCTCGGCCTGCGGTGGGCGGCGCTCGCCGCCCAGCCGGCGCGGCCGCTGCTGTTGGGCGGCCTGTGGGCCGGGTCGCGGGCCGCCATGTGCGCAGCGATGGCCGCCCTGCCCTACGCCCGGGTCGGAGGAGGCCTGGCGAGCTCGTTCCTCGACCGTCGCCCCGCCGTCCTCGGCGCCGTGCTCGGCGCGGTGCTGGCCGTCGTGGCCCTCGCCGGTTGTGGGCGGGTGGGTTGGTCGGCGCTCGTCGGGCTCGTGGTGGGCGCGGGATGCGTGCTGGCACTGGCCCGGCGCCGCGTCGGCGGCTACACCGGTGATGTGCTCGGGGCGGCGGGCCTGGTCGGCGAGACGGTCGGCCTGGTCGTGGCCTCGGGCTGGACAGCGTGAGTGCCCCGTGAGCGACCTCTGGAGGGCTAGTGGGCAGTGCGTGGGAAGCGGCCGTGGCAGCCGTGGTGCCGGTGGACGAGAAGGCCCGACGCGCCGCCCTCGAGCGCCACGATCGCCTGGCGAAGCCGCCCGGCGCCCTGGGGCAGGTCGAGGCCGTCGGCGCGGCGCTGGCCGCCATGGCCGGGGGCGGGGCCGAGCCGCCCTTCCCAGCCCCGGCCGTGGCCCTGCTCGCGGCCGCCGACCACGGGGTCGTCGCCTCGGGCGTGTCGGCCTGGCCGCAGGCGGTGACGGCGGCCATGGTTCGCACCATCGTGTCCGGGCGAGCGGCCTCTTCGGCCTTCGCCCGACAGGTCGGTGCCGAGCTCGTCGTCGTCGACGTGGGCGTGGCCGACCCCCTCGAGGACCTCGACGAGGGCCCCCGCTTCCGGCGCCGAAAGGTCGCGCCGGGCACGGCCGACTTCAACGTCGGGCCGGCGCTGACCCCTGCACAGGTGGCCGCGGCCCTCGACGTCGGGGCGTCCCTCGCCGCTGACGCGGTGGCGTCGGGGCACAGGCTCGTGGTCGTCGGCGAGATGGGCATCGGCAACACCACCGCCGCGGCCGCGGTGCTGGCCGCGTTGACCGGACGGCCTGCTGGGGACGTGACGGGCGCCGGCGCCGGGGAGCCCTCGGCGGGCATCGCCCACAAGGTGCAGGTCGTGGAGGCTGGCGTGGCGCGCCTCGGCCCCGCGCCCCGCCCGCTCGACGTGCTGGCCGAGGTGGGTGGTCTCGAGATCGCCGCCCTGGCCGGGGTGCTGGTGGGCGCGGCCGCGGCCCGGGCCCCCGTGCTCCTCGACGGCGTCATCACCCTCGCCGCTGCCGTTGTCGCCGCCCGCGTCGTCCCCGCCGCCGCCGGCTACTGGCTCGCCGCCCACCGGCCCGTGGAACCGGGCGGCGTGGTCGCCCTCGAGGCGTTGGGCCTCGAACCGGTGCTCGACCTCGGCTTGCGCCTCGGTGAGGGCACGGGCGCCCTGCTCGCCGTCCCCTTGGTCCAGGCCGCGGCGCGGCTGCTCACCGAGATGGCCACGCTCGACGAGGTGGCGGGACCGCGCTAACCCCAATCTTTCATTCGAGCTCGCTCGAGCTGGTCAGCCAGTTGCCCCGTCCTGGTCAGGGGCCTGGCCGCGAGCCTCATGAAAGATCAGGGTTAGGTCGCCGGGTAGGAGGCCTCGTAGCGCCAGCCGTCCTCGGCCATCACCAGGCGGTTGCGGGGCCCGGGGGTGTCGAGGTCGCCGCTCTCGTGGGCGGCGTCGGGCGCCCACACCGTGCACGGCGTGCCGTCGGACGCCTTGACGAGCCGCGTCACCCACAGCCGGGGGGTCGAGTGGTCGACCGCCTCGATGGCGTCGGCCACGTTGGGGTACTCGGAGAGCTGGTGCAGTGTGAGCCAGGTCGGGGGGATGAAGGCGATCTCGCCCGCCTCCCGCCGGCGGATGGCGTCGAGGGGGCGGATCCACTGGTGGTCGTCGATCTCCCCGCCGTCCACCTCGACGTCGTGCACCTCCGGCGCGGCGCCGACGAAGAACCACGTGTTGAAGCGCTTCGGGGCCTGCGGTGGCGGGCACCAGCGTGACAGCAGCACCAGCGGCCGGGTCGAGGGTGAGCGAGGCCTCCTCGAGGGCCTCGCGCACCGCCCCCCGGCGGGCCGCCGCCTCCTCGTCCTCGGGCCGGTCCGGGTCGACGTCCTCGGGGTCGATGCGACCGCCGGGGAACACCCAGTTGCCGGCGCCGAAGGAGAGGTTGGCGCTGCGGCGCACCATGAGGGTCTCGAGGCCCTGAGGCCCGTCCCGCAGGAGCACGGTGGTGGCTGCGGGGACGGCTTCGGACGGCTTCATGACGGCACAGTCAACTCCACCGCGTCGCTGCGGCCACAACCCGCAGGGCTACGTCAGGCGCCGCGGGCGAGGCCGACCAGCGCCTCGAGCTGCTCGACTGAGAGCTCGCCCGAGGCCCGGGCGACCACGTCGCCATCGGCGTCGACGGCCACGAAGAAGGGGTAGGCGCTGAGCCCCGCGGCCGCCGCGGCCGTGCCGTCGGGGGAGTCGGCCATGGTCGGCACCTGCCATCGCTCGGAGCGCAGCCACGAGGCCGGCGGGAAGTTGTCCCGCTCCTCGGCCACGCCGGTCGAGACGGCGTAGAGGTCGACCCCTTCGGGCATGCCGTTGGCGTCCAGCCACTCCGTGATCTTCGGCACCTCCTCCTGGCAATGGGGGCACCAGTGGGCGAGGAAGATGACCAGTTTGGGGTTCCCGTCGGCCGCGATCTCCATCGGCGCGCCGTCGAGGAGGGCCTGGCCGCCGAGCACAGGGAAGGCCTGGCCAACCGCTGGGTCGTCGGCGAAGTCCTCGGTCGGGGAGAGGGCCGAGCCCTCCACGGTCACCGTGCCCGTGACGATGGACCCGGCTGTGTCCGTGCCCCCGCCCTCGTCGTCCCCGCCGCGGCTCGAGACCACGGCGATGATGGCTGCGGCGGCGATCAGGGCGACGATGATCGCCACCAGTACCGGGGCTCGGCTCGACTGGCTCGACGCAGTGGGCTTGGACTTCTGGGCCATCACGTGGTCTCCTCGGGCGCAGGGCGGGCGGCGGCCAGCATCGCCGCGATGGCGAGGAAGCCGGCGCCGGCCATGAAGGGGATGGTGACGAAGCCGAACTCCTCCACCGCTTTGGTGGTGCAGGGCGCCTCGACGTCGCACGCCGTGGCCTGTTCGGGGAAGAGCTGGAGCTGCACGTGGTAGGTGGACAGCGCCAGCCCGATGAGCGCCAAGGGGATGACGTAGCGCCGTACCCGCAGGTCACGGGACCAGGTGGCGATGCCCAGGATGACGGCGAGGGGGTACATGGCGATGCGCTGGTACCAGCAGAACCGGCAGGGCGTGAAGTGGGCGACCTCGGAGTAGTAGAGGCTGCCGAGGGTGGCGACCGTCGCCACGAGGAACCCGAGGGGCAACGCCAGCCCGGCGAGCTCGGCGCGCAGCGTGGCCGCGGGCGCGGCGCGCACGACCAGGCTGGACGCGGCCACGAGGCCCCCGGCCAGCGCGACGAGCGCGAGCAACGAGAAGAAGCGCGACCAGGTAGCGACGTCCACCGGCAGGGAGCCTAGGGTCGGGGGCCTGGCTCGCGACGCGGGCGACCAGGTACGAGCGGCGCCGCGTCGAAGGTGGGGCCGCGGCGGCGAGCGACCGCCTGCCCAGGGGTCGTCGATATCGGGGTCGTCATCTAGATGGTGGTCGTCGGTGCGGCAACTACGGTTCCCGCGCTCACGGCTCGCGGGCTCGACCCGGTGCCGCGCGCACGGACCGCGAAGGATCCTGCACCGCCACGGTGGAGGGTCCTTCGCGCTGGACACGACCGGGCGATTCGCCCCGGGCGGCGCGCTCGTCGGTCCCGAACGACACCAGCGGGCCGAGGTCGTCGTGGCCAGCCCGCCTGGGCGACGTGCTCGGCTCAACTGGCCGCCTCAGGTTGCCGATGTGAGAAGGATGGGCGTTGCTGATGCCGGCGAAGCTGTCCGGCTGGCTTGTCTCGACGGGCGAGCCGACAAGGCGCGCCCCATGGCGGCGTCGCTACCCGTCTCGGTCGCGCTCGTGGCCCTGTTGCTGTGGCCGGTCGTCCCCCACGGCACCGTGCTCACCTGGGCCGTGCTCACCAGCTTGGCCGGTGTCGCCGACGCCCTGAGCTCGTGGCGCTGGGGCAAGGTCCGTGCCCGGGGCGCAGCCACCCGGGCTGCCGAGGCGTCGATGCTGGCCACGACGGTGCTGATGGCCGGCTCGTGGGCCTCGGTCACCGTCGTCGCCCGCCCCGGTCCCGGCCACCGTGACATCGCCATGCTGGTGCTGTGCTTCCTGCTCGGCGCCATCGCCAACAGCCAGATCGTGAACGCGGCGAGCACGCGCTTCTTCCTGGCCTTCATGCTGCCGAGCCTCTCGTTCGTGGTGTTCGCCTACGCCGGCGGCGACCGCATCGACAACCTGGTGGCTGGCGGAGCGGTGCTCATGGGCACCCTGGCGTTGGGTCTGCACCTCACCGCCAACCGCACCTGGGTCGGCGCGCACCGCCTCGCCGAGGACAACGCCCGCCTCGCCGACCAGCTGCGGGCCGCCAACGCCGGGCTGGAAGCCGCCAACCGCTCTCTCGAGCACCGCGCCACGCACGACCACCTCACGGGCCTGGCCAACCGGGAGCGCTTCCTGGCCGAGCTGGGCGACGCCCTGGCCACGGCCGAGCGGCACCCGGGCACGGTGGGCGTGCTCTTCGTCGACGTCGACCGCTTCAAGGTCCTCAACGACTCCCTCGGCCACGCTGCGGGCGACGCCCTGCTCTGCGAGCTGGCCGAGCGCGCCCAGCGCGCCCTGGGCCCGTCCGACCTGCTGGCCAGGCACGGGGGTGACGAGCTCACCGCCATGCTCCGGGACGTCGCCTCGGCCCACGACGCCCTCGAGCGGGCCGAGCGCCTGCGCCGCGCCGCGAGGGGGGTCTACGACATCGAGGGGCGACGGGTGCCGGCGTCCGTCAGCGTGGGCCTGGCCATCTTCGGGCGTGGGGACTGCGCCGAGGACCTGCTTCGCCACGCCGACGCCGCCCTCTACCGGGCCAAGCAGGCGGGGCGCGACCGCGTCGAGCTGTTCGACGGCCACCTCCGGGCGGCGCTGCGGCGACGCGTCGACGACGAGGTGGACCTGCGCGAGGGCCTGGCCCGCGGCGAGGTCCTCGCCTGGTTCCAGCCCGAGATCGAGCTCGGCAGCGGCCAGATCCTGGGTGCCGAGGCCCTCGCCCGGTGGGCGCACCCGCACCGCGGCCTGCTGCCGGCGGGCTCATTCGTGGAGCTCGCCGAGGAGGCCAGCCTGGTCGAGGACGTCACCGAGGCCGCCTTCGCCCACACCGCCCGCCTGCTGACCCGCCTGGTGGAGGTCCGTCCCGACCTGACGGTGCGGGTCAACGTGTCGCCCTCCCAGCTCGCCGACCGGGCGCTGGTCGGGCGGGTCGAGCAGCTGCTGGACGACACCGCGTGCCCGGCCTCGATGCTGTCCCTCGAGGTGACCGAGACGGCCGTCCTGGCCGCCGGGCGTGCCGCCCGCAGCGTGCTCGGCGCAGTGCGAGAGCTCGGCGTGCGCGTCGCCCTCGACGACTTCGGCACGGGCTACTCGTCGCTGTCCCTGCTGGCCGAGCTGCCCCTCGACGCGCTGAAGATCGACCGCAGCTTCGTCGGGCCGATCGCTTCGAGCCTGACGCACCGTGCGGTGGTCGAGACCGTCCTCACCCTCGGGCGGCGCCTGGGCCTCGAGGTCGTGGCCGAGGGCGTCGAGACGGCCGAGCAGGAGGAGGTGCTCGGGTCGCTGGGCTGCCAGCGGGCCCAGGGCTTCCGCTACTCGCCCGCCCTGGCCTCGGACCGCTTCGTCGAGGCCGTCACCCGCTGGCCGGACTGCGACCAGCTGGTCCCCGTCAAGGTGGCGTGAACCGGCGGGGCCCGGCCACAGGGACCCTCAGCGCCCCTTGGAGCGGACCCGGTCGAGGTAGGCCCGGTTCGACTCGCGGCCCTCGGCGTCGGCCCTCCCGGCGGCCAGGCCATAGCCGTCCGACCAGGAGCGGCCCGTTCCCACCATCGCCTCGGTCACCGCGTTCGTGTGGGCCTTCGTGGCTAGCAACGCCATCTGCGGCATGCGCACCAGGCGGGCCACGAGCGCCTCGACCGCCTCGTCGAGCTCGGCCTCGGGCACGACGTTGTTGAGGAACCCCGCGGCCGCCGCCTCCTGAGGGGAGAACTCCCGGCACGTCATCACCAGCTCCTTGGTGATCGCCGGGCCCACCTCGCGCACGAGGCGCGGGATCCCGCCCCAGGCAAGGGGGATGCCGAGCTCCACCTCGGGGATGGAGAAGCGCGCCGTCTCGGCGGCGATGCGCAGGTCGCAGACGGCGGCGAGGACGAGGCCGCCGCCGATGCACCAGCCCTGCAGCCGGGCGACGCTGACAGCCCGCATCTCTTCCATGGCCCGGGACATGCGCCATCCCTGGTGGACGTCCGGGGCGGCGCTGTCGCCGTCGGAGCCGAACGCGCTGATGTCGGCGCCGGAGGAGAAGGCGCGTCCGCGCCCGCAGACGACGACGACCTTGAGGTCCGGGTGGGTGTCGAACCAGCGCGCCGCCTGCTCGATCTCCCACAGCGTGTGGCCCGAGAGGGGGTTGAGCTTCTCCGGGCGGTTCAGGGCGAGCTCGCCACGGGCGCCGTCCACCCGGACCTCGATGGTGTCGAACTGCATCGCGGCACCGTAGCCCGGAAGGGCTCGCTCGTTGCTTGCCCGCTCTTGGCCGCTCGGGCCATTCGCTTCGCTCGTTGCTTGCCCGCTCTTGGCCGCTCGGGCCATTCGCTTCGCTCGTTGCTTGCCCGCTCTTGGCCGCTCGGGCCATTCGCTTCGCTCGTTGCCAGCCCGCTCCTGGTCATCGCAGGTCCAGGCGACTGCCCTGGTGGTGGCGGCGGGGGTGGTTGGTGCGCTGGAGGACGCAACCGTCCTCGGCGGCGGAGTCGGTGTTGGCGCAGCCGCCCCCTGCGTGGTCCTGGTAGTTGACCTGGACGCTCGGAGGGCGCTCGACCGTTCCTTCTTCGGTGAGAGCCTCGAATCCCGACCAGCGCACTTCGACGCTCGGGTGCTCGCACCGGGCGAACACCTCGGACCACACCATCAGGCTCGACAGCCGGGAGCCCCGGGCCATCAGGTCGCGGACCACGGTGCGCTCGCCGCTGGCGAGGTCGGTGACCGAGCCCCGCCAGGCGGTGCGCCCGTCCCCGGGCTGGGCCGCCGGGGGGGCCGCCTCGATGCTGAGCTGGTACGCCCACCCGGGCCGCCACGGGTAGTCGCGGGTGTGGGGGTTGCCGAGCGCACCGGGCAGCGTCGAGGCGGTGCCGAAGAGCTCGGGGCCGCCCTCCTGGTAGCCGCCCCAGTTCACCGCCGTCGCCCCGGGGTACTGCGGGTGCCACTGGAGGCCCAGGTGGGCGGCGCCGCCACGTCGCCCGTGGTCGACGAAGGAGCCTTGCAGCGCCCAGAAGTAGAGGCGTGAGACCGTCGGGGGCGCCAGGACCTCGATCGTGGCCCTGGCGGCCACGAACTCCCCGGGCAGGGCCCAGAAGAGGTGGAAGGAGGAGGCGCCGTTGCCCGAGGGCGGGTCGCCGCTGACCCGCCGGCCGGGACCGCCCCCACCAGCAACGTCGCTCGTCTCGGGGCGCAGGGCGCCGGCCAGGAGCGCCCGCAACCTCTTGAGCTTGCCCGCCATGGCGGCACACTACGCTGCGCCCGTCAGCGAGGGTCCTCCTGGGGGTGCACGTGCGAGCGAACGCGATGAAGGCCAAGTGGCGGGCGGGCGAGCCCGCCCTCGGGATCTGGCTGTCCATCCCCGACACCGTCGTGGCCGAGGCGGCCGCCCAGGCCGGCTACGACTACGTCTGCATCGACCTCCAGCACGGGCTCGCCGACTACAGCCGCGCCGTGGCCATGTTGCAGGCCATCTCGACCACGGCGGCGACCCCCGTCGTGCGGGTGCCCTGGAACGAGCCGGGGATCATCGGCCGGCTGCTCGACGCCGGGGCCATGGGCGTCGTCATCCCCATGGTCAACTCGCCCGAGGAGGCCAGGGCCGCCGTCGCCGCCTGCCGCTACGCGCCCCAGGGGTCCAGGTCCTTCGGGCCGCTGCGGGCCTCGCTGTACGGGGGCCCTGACTACTTCCAGCACGCCAACGCCGAGGTGGCGTGCATCCCGATGATCGAGACGAGCACCGCGGTCGAGCAGCTCGACGCCATCCTCGACGTCGAAGGCATCGACGCCGTCTACGTCGGCCCCGCCGACCTGTCGATCACCTACGGGCTGGCCCCGGGCATCGACAACCCCGAGGCGGCGTTCGCCGACGCCATTGCCGCCGTCGTGTCGGGCTGTCGGGCCCGGGGGATCGCCCCGGGGATCCACTGCGCCGCCGGCCTGACCCCGACGCGCGTGGCCCAGGGCTTCCAGATGGTGACGGCCTCGAGCGATTTCGGGGCGGCCGTCGCCGGTATGCGCAAGGACATCCAGCAGGCCCGGGGCGGCGACCCGGTGGAGGGAACGCGCTCGCTGTACTGAGCGTTGCAGAGGCGGCGCTCGAGCCCAGCCACGGCCCAGCCGGGGTGCGTAGGCTGGCTGGCGAGCCGCGGAGGTCCCCATGCTCTTCTCCAGGTCGAAGTCGACCATGCCCACCGCCGAAGAAGCGCTGCCCGGCCGGGGCACGTCGGTCCCGGTCCCGGTCGCCCACTTCGTCAACGGCCACCCCCTGGTGGCGCCCTTCCCCGACGGCCTCCAGACCGCCGTCTTCGGCGTGGGCTGCTTCTGGGGCGCCGAGCGGGTCTTCTGGCAGACGCCGGGGGTGTGGAGCACGGCGGCGGGCTACGCCGGGGGGTTCACGCCGAATCCCACCTACGAGGAGGTGTGCTCCGGGCGGACCGGGCACACCGAGGTCGTGCTCGTGGTGTTCGACCCGGCGGCGGTGAGCTACGACCAGCTCCTGAGCGTCTTCTGGGAGATGCACGACCCCACCCAGGGCATGCGCCAGGGCAACGACATGGGCACCCAGTACCGCTCGGCGGTGTACGCGACGAGCGACGCCCAGCTGGCGGCCGCTGAGGCGAGCCGCGAGAGGTTCCAGGGGGCGCTACGGCGTGCCGGCCACGGCGAGATCACCTCGGAGATCCGCCCGGCGCCGGAGTTCTACTACGCCGAAGATTACCACCAGCAGTACCTGGCCAAGGTGCCGAACGGCTATTGCGGCATCGCCGGCACCGGCGTGTCCTGCCCGGTGGGGCTCGTCGCGAGCGACTGAGCTGCGGCGGGAGGGCAGCGGCGTGAGGGCCGCGGGGTGACGGTCAGCCGGCGAGGGCGCCGACCACCTCGGCGACGACCTGCTCGGTGCGGGCCGACGTGGTGTCGACCGTGAGGTCGGCGACCTCGGCGAAGAGCGGGTAGCGCCGGGCAACGTGGTCCTCGAGCACTTGCGCCACGTCCGGGCCCTGGTCAGGGCGGTGATCGTCGCCTCCTGCCTCTCCGGTCTGGACTCGACGGATGAGCACGGGGCGCTGGCCTGTAGCCACACGACCAGGTGGTCCTGCAGCGCCCGGCGGGCGGTGCTGGCTTCGATGACCGAGGCAGCGGCGGTGATCACGCTGCGCTCCTCCCGCCGCAACGCCGTGCCCAGCACCTCGGCCTCGAGCCGGTGCAGCTCCACTCGGCCCCCCGCTTCCTGGATCTCGGCTGCCGTCATCCCGCAGCGGGCCTCGAGCAGCTCGTCGTTGTCGACGAAGGGCAGCCCCAGGTGCTGGGCCACGGCGCGGCCGACCGTCGACTTGCCCGTCGCCATCAGCCCGACGACGACGATGTGGCGGGTGGCCATCGTGGGCACGGTAGGGCATCGGTGGCCGGGGTCGGCTGGGCGAGCGTCGCGTCGGGACCGGCGAACTGCTGGGCGAAGGCGGGCGGGTGCCGGGCCAGCCCGGCCGGTAGCGTGCGCCACGACACGACGCCGAGATCGGCATCAGGGGGAGGCGCCGCCATGGACACCGGTGAGTACCAGGGGTTCAACGTCGAGCTGCAGGATCCGGGGATCGCGCTCGTCACCTTCGACAAGCCCGAGCGCATGAACGGCATGAACGGGGGGATGAAGCGCGACCTCGTCGAGCTGCTGCTCCAGGCCCAGCTCGACGATGCCGTGCGCGTCGTCGTCTTCACCGGCACGGGCCGGGCCTTCTGCGCCGGCGACGACATGTCAGGCGGCTACGGCGATCCCTCCCGCGCGCCGCGCAAGGTGCCGGCCGCCCCGCCGGGCCACGGCGACGCCATCGGCACCTACGACGCCCTCCGGCACATCTCCCAGGCCGTCAACCGCTCCGTGCGCGACCTCGACAAGCTGACCGTGGCCGCGGTCAACGGCTACGCCATCCAGACCGGGCTCTCCCTGGCGCTGGCCTGCGACTTCCGCATCGCGTCGACGGAGGCGAAGCTCGGGTCGGCCACGCTGCGCTTCGGCCTGCTCCCCGACGAGGGCGGCCAATGGCTGCTCGTCCAGCACCTGGGGGTGGCCGGTGCCATGGACTTCGTCATGCGCAAGCGGATCGTGAGCGGCGAGGAGGCCCTCGAGCTGGGCCTCGTGCACGAGGTCTGCCCGCCGGAAGAGCTGTCGACGCGGGCCATGGCGCTGGCGACCGAGCTGGCCACCGGGCCACAGGTGGCCATGCGCATGCTGAAGCGCTCGATCTACAACGCGGCCGAGCTGTCCTTCACCCAGGCCTGCGACGAGATCGCGGCCAAGACGGCCATCACCGACCACCTGCCCGACGCTCGCGAGGGCTCACTCGCCTATCGGGAGAAGCGGGCGGCGCGCTTCAACCAGGCACCGGGCGGGCACTGAAGCGGGGTGTCCCTCACCCACCGCTTCGTGCAGGTCCGCGACCTGCGCCTCCACCTCCTCGACTTCGGCGGCGAGGGCCCACGCCTGCCCGTGCTGTTGTGCCTCCACGGCGTGACCGGGCACGCGTGGACCTGGGCCGGGGTGGCGGAAGCGCTCGAGGGCCGGGCGCGGGTGGTGGCGCTCGACCAGCGCGGCCACGGCGACAGCCAGTGGTCTGCCGCTGGCGCCTATGGGACCACCGAGCTGGCGGAGGACCTCTTCGGAGTCCTCGAGGCCGAGGCGCTGGGGCCGGTGAACCTGGTCGGCCTGTCGTGGGGAGGGCTCGTGGGGCTGCGCCTGGCGGCGGCCTTCCCCCACCTCGTCCGCTCGCTCACGGTCGTCGACGTCGCCCCGAGCACCTCGGCACCTCCGGGCCAGGTCCCGCCCCGGCCCTACGAGTTCGACAGCCACGCCGCGGTGCGCGAGTGGGAGCGCCAGGCCAACCCCCACGCCCCCGACGCCATGGTGGAGGCCTTGGCCGCTTTCGGGACCCGGCCGGGGCCGAGGGGGCAGCTCGTCCGCAAGCACGATCCGTGCTTCCAGGAGCAGTGGCCGTTCCGGGCCGAGGACCACTGGGACGCGTGGCGGGTGCTGGCCGTGCCCACGCTGCTGGTGCGGGCGGCCGGGTCGCCCGTGCTCGACGAGGCCTCCTTCGACGAGATGTCCGCACAGGTGGTGGGCCTCCGTCGGGCGGTGGTGGCCGACTCGGGCCACCTCGTGCCCGTCGAGCAGCCCGAGGCGTTCGCCGCCCTGGTGGAGGAGTTCGTGGCTGCGGCCGGGTGAGGCCGGGACGGCGGGCGCCGGTGAAGACAGCGACGCGATGGGGCTCCCGCCCTCATGAACGGCAAGCGCTCCTCGATGAGTGGTTCCAAGGGGTCGGGGGCGTCGCGCCTCCCGGCTGAGGGGCGGTCTGGGCGGTGAGCGGTGGGCGGGCGGCGGCGGCGTCGCCGCGGCCAGGGAACCGCGAAGGATCTTTGCACCGCCACTGTGCACGAACCTTCGGGGGTGGCCGAGGGCCATGGCGCCGCTCAGGAGCTGGTCTCGAGGCTGAAGCCTTCGGCCTTCCAGCCCTCGATGCCGCCGAGCATCTTCTTCACGGGCCGGCCGAGCCGGGCGAGGCGCAGCGCTGCCTGGTCGGCGGCGTTGCAGTGGGGGCCGGCGCAGTAGACGACGAAGGTGGTGCGCGCCGGCCACAGCGCCACGGCCTCGGCGGCGATGGACCGGTGGGGCAGGTTCACCGCCCCGGGCACGTGTCCCGACGCGAACCCGGCGGGCCCGCGCACGTCGAGCACGACCACGTCGCTCGACTCCGCCCGCCCACGCCGCTCCTGGTGCACGTCCCAGCAGTCGGTCTCGAAGCTGAGGAGGCGGCCGAAGTGCTCGATGACCTCGGCGGACGGGGCGGCCGGCACCGCGGTGACCAGGGATGTCGGGATGGCTGCTGCGTTCATGACGCCGATGGTGCATCGAGCGCCCGCACCGCACGAGAGTCTGCAACGCCAGCGGGCGCGAAGATCCCGCCAGATCAGTTCACGGGCACGTCCGGCACGTGTGCCGCGTCCGCACCGGCGTAGGTGCGCGGCCCGTCCATGCGGATGCCGAGCCGGGGGGCCACCTCCTGGGCGAAGCGCCTGAGTTGCTCGTCCATCTGCGCCTGCGTGAGCCCCGGCATGTCGAAGAACAGCACGACGTGCCCGAGGGAGAGCAGGTCGCGCCAGCGACCGAGCCCGTCCACCACCTCCTCCACCGACCCGATCAGCATCACGCCCTGGTCGACGGAGTCCTCCACGGTGGGCCGGAAGTCGAACGGCGTGGGGCCGCCGTCTCGGGTGGCGTAGCTCCTGAAGCGGCCGTACTGGGCGAGGAACTTCACCCACTCGTCGTGTGGTCCCTGTGCCCCAGCCCGTGCCTCGGCCGTGGTGCGGGCGACGTGGCAGTTCACCGCCAGGCAACGGCCGCCTCCGGGGGACAGGGCCCAGCCGACCGCGGCGGCGGCCTCGGCGAAGCGGTCCCACTTGGGCTTCACCACGCCGGGCGGCGCCGCGGGGATGACGCCGAGGTGCCGGGCCCGGGGCGCGTACTCGAGCGTGTCGGGCGAGCCGACGGGCTGGTAGATCGGGATGGGGGCGATGGGCTTGGGGACCAGCGTGAGGTCGGAGACGAAGCTGCCCCTATCGGGGATTCCCGGCGGCGGCAGCACGAAGTGCTTGCCCGAGAACGAGAAGCGCTCGTTCCACCACGCGGCCTTGATGATCTCCATCGACTCCTCGAAGATCTCCCGGTTCTGGCGGTCCATCTCACGGGACATCTCGTTGTCCCCCGAGGCCACCATGGCGCCGAGGGACTGTGCCTCTCGGGGCACGGTGCCCCGGCCCACGCCGAAGACCATCCGGTCACCGGTGAGGATCTGCGCCAGGGCCACGTCCTCGGCCAGGCGGAGGGGGTGCCACTGGGGCACCACGTTGAACATCTGGCCGAAGCGCAGGCGGGGCGTGCGGCTGGCCAGGTGCTGGCCGAACTGCACGAGGTTCGGCGTGACCTCGTAGCCCTCGTACTGGAAGTGGTGCTCGGTCAGCCACATCGTGTCGTAGCCGAGCGCGTCCATCGTCGACGCCCAGCGCTCGAGGTTGGCGTAGCAGGCGAGGACGTCCCGGTTGCCGTAGCGGCGGTCGACGGGGCGTGGGTCTCCGGCCCCGGCGTCGGGCATGGGGACGGAGCCGTAGAAGTTGCAGTCGACGCGCACGGCCCCAGTCTTACCCCTCGTGGCGCCCGAGGCCTTGGCGGACCGGGCCGGCGCCGACGTGGGCCTGCGCTCGGCGAGGGCCGCGTGCTGTCAACCAGCGGCGATCCCGAGCGCGGCTGGGGGACGCCGCAGAGCAGGGGGGCAAGTCCGGATGGCTGGGTGAACGGGGGCGTGGTGCAGGACCAGTACCACGACAGCCGAACGGGCTCGTAGATCGACCGGCGAGAGCCGCTGGGCCCGACGGCAACGTCTATCGCCCCCGCGTCCCACCAGTCCATTGTCCTCCCGGGCGGGTTGGTGCCCACGGCTAGGCTGGTCGGGCCCCATCCACGACCCCCAGCGAGCGGTCGACCATGAGCGACACCAGCGGCCCCGGGCCTGGGGCCACACCCGACGAGCGCACCCGCCCCCGGGCTGGCAAGCCCTACCCGGACGTGCCCGTCCGCGCCGACTACCCGGCCATCGAACGCCGGGTGCTCGAGCAGTGGCAGCGCGACGGCACCTTCGAGGCCTCCATCGAGCGCCGCCCAGCCGCCGACCAGTACATCTTCTACGACGGCCCCCCCTTCGCCAACGGCCTGCCCCACTACGGCCACCTGCTCACGAGCTACGTCAAGGACGTCGTCCCCCGCTACCAGACCATGAAGGGCCACCGCGTCGAGCGCCGCTTCGGCTGGGACTGCCACGGCCTGCCCGCGGAGATGGCGGCGGAGAAGGAGCTCGGCGTCTCCGGCCGGCGGGCCATCACCGAGTACGGCATGGGCCGGTTCAACGACTACTGCCGCACCTCTGTGCTCCGCTACACGAAGGAGTGGGAGGACTATGTCACCCGCATGGCGCGCTGGGTGGACTTCGAGAACGACTACAAGACCATGGACGTCTCCTACATGGAGAGCGTCATCTGGGCCTTCAAGCAGCTGTGGGACAAAGGCCTCGTCTACGAGGCGTTCCGGGTCATGCCCTACTCGTGGGGGGCGGAGACGCCGCTCTCGAACTTCGAGATCCGTCTCGACGACGCCACCCGGCCGCGTCAGGACCCGGCCATCACGGTGGCCTTCACCCTCGACCCCCGCCCCGGCGACCCCGGGCCCATGAAGGTCCTGGTGTGGACGACCACGCCGTGGACGCTGCCCTCCAACCTCGCCCTCGCCGTCGGGGTCGACCTCGACTACGCCGTCTTCTTCGAGCCCGCCAGCGCCGGCCATGCCCGGCCAGATCACCCGGCGGGGCTCGCCGAGGGCGGCGACGGCACCGCCGAAGGCCGCGAGGGCACCTACTACGTCGTCGGCGAGGGCACGCTCGAGCGCTACGAGCCCCAGGTGCGCGACCTCGTCCGCCACGGCACGATCAAGGGCTCCGAGCTGCTGGAACGCACGTACCAGCCGCTCTTCCCCTACTTCGCCGACAACCCGGACAGCTTCCGGGTGCTCGCCGGCGACTTCATCGACGTGGCCGAAGGGACCGGCGTCGTCCACATGGCGCCCGGCTTCGGCGAGGACGACCAGCGGGTCTGTGGGGCCAACGGGATCTCGTTGGTGGTGCCCGTCGACGACGAGGGCCGCTTCACGGAGGAGGTCGTTGACTTCGCCGGCCGCAACGTCTTCGACGCCAACTCGGACGTCATCCGCTGGCTGCGCGACCGCGGTGCGCTCGTCCGCCACGACACCTACACCCACAACTACCCCCACTGCTGGCGCACGGACACGCCGATCATCTACAAGGCCCTGTCCTCCTGGTACGTGCAGGTCACGGCGTTCCGGGACCGGATGGTCGAGCTCAACCAACAGATCAACTGGATCCCGGGGCACGTGCGCGACGGCGCCTTCGGGCGCTGGCTCGAAGGGGCGCGGGACTGGTCGATCTCCCGCAACCGCTTCTGGGGCGCGCCCATCCCCGTGTGGCGCTCGGACGACCCCGCCTACCCGCGCATCGACGTGTACGGGTCCATCGCCGAGCTGGAGGCGGACTTCGGGGTCGAGGTCACCGACCTGCACCGGCCCTTCGTCGACCAGCTCACCCGCCCCAACCCCGACGACCCCACCGGGAAGTCGACGATGCGGCGCGTGCCCGAGGTCCTCGACTGCTGGTTCGAGTCGGGCTCGATGCCCTTCGCCCAGGCGCACTACCCCTTCGAGAACAAGGCATGGGTCGACGCCCACACGGCCGACTTCATCGTCGAGTACATCGCCCAGACGCGCGGCTGGTTCTACACGATGCACGTGCTGTCGGTGGCGTTGTTCGACAGGCCGGCGTTCCAGAACTGCATCTGCCACGGCGTCGTGCTCGACGAGGACGGGCGCAAGCAGTCCAAGCGGCTCCGCAACTACCCCGACCCCGAGGACGTCTTCGAGTCCATCGGGTCGGACGCGCTGCGCTGGTTCCTCATGTCGAGCCCGATCCTGCGCGGGGGCGACCTACGCATCGACCGGGAGGGCAGCGGTTTCCAGGACATCGTCCGCCTGGTGCTCAACCCCATCTGGAACACGTGGCACTTCCTCGCCCTCTACGCCAACGTGGACGGTTACCGCGGGCATTGGCGGACGGACAGCACCCAGCTGCTCGACCGCTACATCCTGGCCAAGACGCGCCAGCTGGTGGAGGACGTCACCGCCGCACTCGACGCCTACGAGCTGGCCGCGGCGTGCGCGCACGTCACCGCGTTCCTCGACGCGCTCACGAACTGGTACGTGCGGCGGTCGAGGGACCGCTTCTGGGCGCCGGGCTCGGCAGGGACCGGGCCCCAGAGCGACGACAAGCTCGCCGCCTACGACACGCTCTACACGGTGTTGCACGCCCTGACCCGGGTGACGGCCCCGCTGCTCCCCTACCTGAGCGAGGAGGTGTACGAGGGGCTCACGGCACCCGAAGGCCAGACGGGCGCCGACCGCTCGGTGCACGTGGCCGACTGGCCGGCGCCGGACACGCTGCCGGCCGACCCCGACCTGGTGAGCGCCATGGACCGGGTGCGGGAGGTGTGCTCGGCGGCGCTGTCCCTGCGCGAGGCGAACGGCCTGCGGGTGCGCCTGCCCCTGGGCCGGCTCACCGTGGCCGGCCCGGCGGCGGCCGCGGTGGCGCCCTTCGTCGACCTCATCACCGACGAGCTCAACGTGAAGTCGGTCGAGCTCCTCGGTGACGCCGCCAGCATCGCCACCTTCCGCGTGCAGCCGCACGGGCGGGTGCTCGGCCCCAAGCTCGGCCCCGACTTCCAGAGGGTGCGCAAGGCGGCCGCGGCGGGGGACTGGGAGCTCGGCACCGAGGAAGCGGGCACGTCCGGGACCGTCGCCGTCGCCGGCCACACCCTGGGCGCGGACGAGTTCGAGCTGGTCGTCGAGGTGGGGGAGGGCGAGGCCACGGCCGCGTTGCGGGGCAACGACACGGTCGTGAACCTCGACCTCGTGGTCACCCCCGAGCTGCGCCGCGAGGGCCAGGCGCGCGACCTGGTACGCCTCGTGCAGCAGGCCCGCAAGGAAGCGGGCTTCCAGGTGACGGACCGCATCGCCCTCACCGTCCACGCGCCTGACGAGCTGGCGGCGGCGTTCCGCGCCCACGAGCGCACCATCGCCGAGGCCGTGCTCGCCCCGGCGGGCGTGGCCCTGGCCGAGCACGGGCAGGCCCACATCGGCCTCATCGACGGGAGCTCCGTCAGCTTCACCATCGACCGAACGCCCGGCTAGGCGGGGACGCGTCGCAGAGGGCACGCTGCCCTTGGTCGGCGCGTGTCAGCTGTCAGCGTCGAGCAGCACGGCGAGCGGGATGGCGACCTGTGCGTACGGGACCTCGACGGCGGCGTCGGGGCCGACGTGCTGGTGCGACCGGTACCCCGACTCGTAGGGGTCGGTGAACACCTCGACGCCGCCGCGATGGACGACCCAGTAGCACGGGAACCCGGCCCGGCCGTAGACCTTGGTCTTCACCTCGGTGTCGGCCACCAGGCTCGACTCCGATACCTCGACCACGAGGGGCACATCGGCCGGGCTCCATCGCAGCATCCGGCCGGTCGCGCCAAGACGGGCGATGGGCTGGGCGTCCCGACGCTGCACCCATACGTCATTGTCGGGGATCGACCCTGCAGCGGGCAACGAGGCCGAGGTGACACGCCACGTGCCGTTCGGAAGGGCGCGCACCACGTTGGCGGCCACCGAGCCGTGCCAAGCGCCGATCGCCACGGGCCAGACCTCCCCGTCGACGAGCTCCACGCGATCGTCGCCGAACACGTCGCCCTCCCATGCCCGGATGAAGGACCCCTCGTCCCAACGCCAGGTCTCGACCAGCGCCATGCCGCCGATCGTACCGGGGTGCGACGCGGCGGTCAGCCCGGGTCGCGCCGTAGCTCGAACGCCGCCCGCAGGTCGTCCCGAACCGCTTCGTCGATCAGGTCGACGTTCGAGGCGTGGTCGAGCAGGGCCGACACGCTGACCCCGAGCTGTCCGGCCACGGCGATCGCCGCCTCGACCGACTCGAGGCGATTGGCTTCGGCGATCGCCTTCGACTGAGCCAGCACCATGGCGTCGTGGTCCTCGATGGCAGGACTCGCCGAGCCGAAGAGGAGCGCCGCCTCGCGCGATCCGCCGAGGACGAGCCCATCCTCTGGGGGAGCAGCGAAGGTGGCGTCGAATGCACGCCGGCGGCCCAGGGCCTTGGCTCGGGCTGTTCGAGGCCGACGGCAGGCGCTCTTCGTGGAGCAATGGGCTCCAGTTCTCGGCGAGCCATTCGAGCACCGGCAGCAGGTACCAGTGCGACGCCTGGAGCGCCTCGCCCTGGTCGACGTGGCTGCAGAGGTTCACGCCGTCGACCCACAGCTGGAGCGCCCCCCAAAGACGCCGCCGCGTCGGCGTCGGCGCCGCGGCCGCCGTCTGGATCATCGTGGAACGCGACCTTGACGGCGAACGTGGCGGTGTCACCCGAGAAGCGCTCCCATCTCACGCCCATCGCTGTTGCCTCCGCCCTCGTCTGAGGGCTCGCCTGTCAACGGCTTCGCTCTCGATCCACCGAGCCTCCCACCTCGGTGCACGATTCGTCGCGCTCGGCCAAGCTGGCGGGATGATCGGCCGTGGGATCCTCGACGGCATCCGCGTCCTCGACTTCACTCGCGTGGTCGCGGGCCCCTCGTGCACCCGGGTGCTGGCCGACCTCGGCGCCGAGGTGGTCAAGGTGGAGCCGCCCGAGGGTGACCTCCTGCGCACGGGCTGGCCCCGGCGGGGCGGGGTCTCGGTGATCTTCGCCGGCCAGAACGCCGGCAAGCGTTTCGTGGCCGTCGACCTGCGCCAGGCCGCGGGCGTGGACCTGGTGCTGCGCCTGGCCGAGCGGTGCGACGTCGTCGTGGAGAACTTCCGGCCCGGGGTCGCGGCGCGCCTCGGCATCGGGTACGACCAGGTCCGGGCTCGCCGCCCGTCCACCGTGTACTGCTCGGTGTCGGGCTACGGCCAGGACGGCCGTGCCGCCCAGCGCCGGGCGTACGCGCCGGTGGTGCACGCCGAGGTGGGGCTGTTGCAGTACAAAGCCCGCGAGACCGAGCGCGAGCCGGTGCCCGAACCGGTGTCCCACGCCGACATCGCCGCGGGCATGGCCGCGGCCCAGGGCGTGCTCGCCGCCCTGTTCCGCCGGGAGCGGACCGGTCAGGGCGCCCACGTCGACGCCTCGATGTGCGAGGCCATGCTGGCGGCGAACGAGTGGAGTGCGGTGGAGGCGAACGGCGGGCCGGACTACGCCCGTAGCCCGTTCCGGCCGGGCAAGGCCGCGGTCGTCCAGCTCGGCGACGTGGCCGGCACATGGGTCGCCGTTCCCGGCAGCCCCGCCGCCGCGCTCGTCGCCTGCGCCCGGCTGTGGGGGCGGCCCGAGCTGCTCGACGAGCCGCGCTTCGCCACCATGGAGGACCGCTCGGCGCACCTCGACGACTGCATTGCCCTCATCGGCGAGTTCGCCGCCACCTTCACCAGCTTCGACGCCTTCGAGTCGACGATGTCGGACGGGGCCCGGCTCCCGATCGGCCGCCTGGCGACCATGGCCGACACGTTGGAGGTCGACTGGGCCGTGGACCGTGGCGCCTACGTCGAGGTCCCCGCCGGCGATGGCGGCAAGGTGGTGGTGCACCGCTCGCCGCTGCGGATCAGCGACGCGGACTGCGGGCCTCGGGGCGGTGTCGGCCACCTGGGGGCCGACAACCGAGCCGTCCTCACCGACGTGCTCGGCCTCACCCCCGACGATCTCGACCGACTGGAGTCCGCCGGCGTGATCGTGGCGCGTGACGACCGCTGACCTGGCATCGCCCCGCCGACGGTGAGCTGGGTGCAGCAGGCGGTGCTGGCCCGCCGGCTCACCAGGTTCGGGTGCGCTCGAGCCCGGTCACCGGCATCAGGCGCACCCGGAGGCGCGGCCGGCCCGGCCGGCGCGGTGCTCGCCCGCTCTCCGCCGCTCGGACGCGGGTCAGCAGCCGGAGCGAAGCAGTTGGAGGACGAGTTGGCCGCCGGGCGCGTCGGGGGTCGTGGCCGCGCCGAGCACGTCGCAGACGCTGC
>WHTX01000179.1 GCA_009377505.1 Acidimicrobiia bacterium | reverse complement strand
CCATCCCCACGGCCGCCACCTTCCCCCTCTCGCCGACCCTCGACCACGTCGGCTACCTGGTGGCGAGCGCCGAGCGGCTGGTGGCCCCGGCGCAGGCCCTCGGGCTGCTGCCGGCCGGGGGTGGCCCGCCCCCGCCCCGCCGCCTCGGCGTCGCCCGTGGCGCCGTGAGCCTGGCCGACGCGACCGTCGCCGCCGCCTTCGCCGTCGCGCTCGCCGCCCTCGAGCGCCAGGGCACCGAGCTCGTGGACGTGGACTGGCCGGGAGGGGAGCCAGTCTTCGCCGCCACCACCGCCATCATGTTCGCCGAGGCGGCCTGGGTGCACCGCCACCTGCTCGCCGCCCGGGCCGACCGCTACGGCAGCGACGTGCGCGACCGCCTGGTGCAGGGCGCGGCCATCGGGCTCGACACCTACCTCGCCGCCCGTGCCTACCGCCGCCACGCCCGGCAGGCCTGCCTGGCGGTGCTGGCCGGGGCGAGCGGGGCTGGCGACACCGGCGGCGCCTCGGGCGCGGCCCCCGTGGACGGCGTGCTCTCCCCGACCGTGCCCATCGTCGCCCCCCGGCTGGCCGAGGCCGCCGACCCCGCCGTGGCAGGGCGCCTGGTGACCTACACCCGACTGGCCGACCTCACCGGCTTGCCGGCGGTGAGCGTGCCCGTGCCTGGCCTGGCCCTGCCGGTGGGGGTGCAGGTCGAGACGGCCACCGACGCAGCCGCCCTCGGTGCCGCCCTCGCCCTCGAGCGGGCCCTCGGGGCCTGAGGGGGGCGGGATGGTCGGCTCATGGGTGGGTACGGACAGCGGCGGCACCTTCACCGACGTCGTGGCCGCGGATGGCCGGGTGGCCAAGGTGCTCTCGACGCCCGCCGACCCGGCCCTCGCCGTCGGCCGCGCCCTCGACGCCGTGGGCGGCGACCGGCCCGCCGTGCTCGCCCACGGCACGACCGTGGCCACGAACGCCCTGCTCGAGGGGCAAGGGGCGCCCGTCGCCCTGGTCGCCACGGCCGGCTTCGAGGACCTGATCGAGATCGCCCGCCAGGACCGCCCCTCGCTCTACGACACCTTCGCCGACCGGCCCGTGCCCCTCGTGGCCCGGCACCGGCGCGTCGGCATCGACGAGCGGGTCGGGGCGAGGGGCGAGGTGCTCAGGGTCCCGGCGCTCGAGGGCCTCGTCGAGCGGGTCGCCGCGCTCGACGCCGAGGAGCGGGTGGCCGTGGCCGTCTGCCTCCTCCACGCCGACCTCGAACCAGCCCACGAGCGCCTCGTCTGCGAGGCGCTGCGGGCGGCGGGCCTCGACGTCACCGCCTCCCACGAGGTGTCCCCCGAGTTCCGGGAGTACGAGCGCACGGTGACGACCGTCGTCAACGCTGCCCTGCGCCCGCGCTGCCGGGCCTACCTACGCGAGCTCGACGCCCTGGCCGACGACGTGCTCGTGCTCAGCTCGGCGGGGGGCCTGGTCCCCGTCGTCGGCGCGGCCGAGACCCCGGCGGCCCTGCTGCTCTCGGGCCCGGCTGGGGGCGTGCTCGCCGGGGCCGCGGCCGCCCGGGCGAACGGCTTCCCCGACGCCATCACGTTCGATATGGGCGGGACCTCGACGGACGTCTGCCTCGTGCTCGACGGCCGCCCGGCCCCGGCCGGGGTGCGCACCGTCGGCGGTTACCCGGTCCGGCTGCCCTCCCTCGACGTGCACACCATCGGCGCCGGGGGCGGCTCCATCGCCCACGTCGACGCCGGCGGCGCGCTGGTGGTCGGCCCTCGGTCGGCGGGCGCCGAGCCGGGCCCGGCCTGCTACGGGCGCGGGGGCCTCGAGCCGACGGTGACCGACGCCGACGTGGCCCTGGGCCGGATCCCCGCCGATGCCGTCCTCGGCGACCTGGGCACGCTCGACGCGGCCGCGGCGGCGAGCGCCCTCGGGCGAGTCGGGGTCACCGCCGAAGGGGTCGTGCAGGTGGTCGACGCCAACATGGAGCTGGCCCTGCGCCAGGTGTCAGTCCAGCGAGGGGTCGACCCCCGGCGGCTCGCCCTCGTGGCCTTCGGCGGCGCCGGCCCCCTGCACGCCGCCAGCCTGGCCGATGCGCTGGGCATGGCCGCCGTCGTCGTGCCCGCCCGTGCCGGGGTGCTGTCGGCGGCGGGGATCCTCGCCGCCCCCCGCCAGCGGGACCTCGTGCGCTCCTGGCCCACGCCCCGGGCGCACGGCGGCCTCGGCGACGCCCTCGCCGCGCTGGCTCGGGAGGCGGCCGCCCTGGTGCAGGCGGGCGGCGTGGTGCAGACAGGCGGCGTCGGCGAGGCGGGGCCGGCGGAGCCCGAGGTGAGCACGTCGGTCGACTGCCGCTACGCCGGCCAGAGCCACGAGCTGACCGTCAGCGACGTCGGCGCCTTCGCCGAGGAGCACCGCCGCCGCAACGGCTACGTGCTCGACGACGTGGCGATCGAGGTGGTGGCCATGCGGGCCTCGGCCCGGCTCGCCTCGCCCGTTCGCCTCGAGGACCTGCCGGCCGCGGCGCGCCGGCCGGCGGGTGGCCCGGCCGTGGTCGTCGAGGCTGACTGCACGATCTGGGTGCCCGAGGGCTGGGCCGCCGCGCCGGGCGCGGCCGGCGCCCTGGTGCTGCGGCGCGTGGGGGCGTCGTGAGCACGCTGGGCCCTGCTTCCCTGCAGGTCCTCATCGCCCGGCTCGTCGGCGTGGCCGAGGAGATGTCGAGCGTGCTACGACGGGCCAGCTTCAGCCCGAACATCAAGGAGCGGGCGGACTGCTCCTGCGCGCTCTTCACCGCCGCGGGCGAGCTGCTGGTGCAGGCGGAGAACATCCCCGTGCACCTCGGGTCGATGCCCGCCTCGGTGGCGGCGGCCCTCGAGCGCTTCGGGGGCACGATCCGGCCCGGCGAGCAGGTGGTGCTGAACGACCCCTTCGCCGGCGGCACGCACCTGAACGACATCACGCTCGTGGCGCCCTGCTTCGCGGGTGGGCGGCTCGTGGGGTGGGCGGCCAACCGGGCGCACCACGCCGACGTCGGGGGCTCGGCCCCCGGGAGCCTGCCCGCCGACGCCACCGAACTGGTCCAGGAAGGGCTGCGCATCCCGCCGGTGCTGCTCACCGAGGAGGTGCGCCAGATCCTCTTCGCCAACACCCGCACGCCGGGGGAGCGCCGCGGCGACCTCGACGCCCAGATCGGCTCGAACCGGGTCGGGGTGTTGGGGCTCGAGGGGCTCGCCGACGCGCCGCTCGCCGAGGTGCTCGACTACGGCGAGCGGCGCATGGGGGCCGCGCTCGGCGCCGTCCCCGACGGGACCTGGGCCTTCGAGGACGTGCTCGACTCCACCGGCTCGGCGCCCGACCAGCAGGAGCCCGCCGTGGTCCGCCTCGCCGTCACCGTGGCGGGCGAGCACATCCGCTTCGACTTCACCGGCTCGAGCGCCCAGCGGGCGGGCAACGTGAACGCCCCCGAGGCGGTGACGGTGTCGTCGGTGGCCTGGGCGCTGCGCACCGTGGCCGACCCGACGCTCCCCCCGAACGGCGGCGCGCTACGGCCCGTCGAGGTGGTGGTGCCCGAGGGGTCCATCCTAGCGGCGCGGGCGCCGGCGGCCGTGGGGGCGGGCAACGTCGAGGTCAGCCAGCGGGTGGCGGACGTGTGCCTCGGCGCCCTCGCCGCGGCCGTACCCGACCGGGTGGGCGCGGCCAGCCAGGGCACGATGAACAACCTGCTCATCGGGGGCGACGGCTGGGTGTACTACGAGACCGTGGCCGGGGGGCAGGGCGGCCGTCCCGGGGTGGCGGGGATGTCGGGCGTGCACACGGCCATGACCAACACGAAGAACACGCCGGTCGAGGCCCTGGAGCGGGCGTTCCCGCTGCGGGTTTTGCGCTACCGGCTGCGGCGGGGGAGCGGGGGCGGGGGCTCGGCCGCCGGCGGGGAGGGCATCGAGCGGGACCTGTTGCTGCTCGAGGACGTGACGGTGAGCCTCATCACCGAACGGCGGGTGTCACGGCCCTGGGGACTGGCCGGCGGCGAACCGGGTGCGGTGGGGGAGAACTGGCTGCTGCCCGGCGGGGACGAGGCCGGGGCCGAGCGCCTGGCCGACAAGTGCACGATCCGCTTGGCGGCTGGCGACGTGCTGCGGATGCTCACTCCTGGCGGTGGCGGGTGGGGCGAGGCCAGATGACTAACGATCTCCAACAGATCTCACGAGATCTGATGGCCGGGGACGACGACGAGCACCGCCGTATCGCGAAGGAGATGTACGAGCGGTGTCAGGCCGGCGAGAAGAAGTCTCGGCTCAGGATCGAGTGCTGGGATGACGCCGGGAACCACGGGCGCCACCACACCCCAGGACCGGTGTGGGCGCCGGAGTGCGGGCCGGTGTGGTGTAGAGGTACTAAACTACCTCCAAATGGCCAAGGAGAAGGTCACGCTCACGTTGGATGCGGAGCAGCTCGGTGAGCTGCGAACCCTCGTCGGGGCCCGCAGCCTCTCCGCCACCGTCGACATCGCCGTGGCTGCCCACCTCGCCAAGTTGCGGCACCTCCAGGCCGTCGACGAGTGGTTGGCGGAGCTCGAACGAGACCACGGCCCGGTGCCGCCCGAGACGCTCGAGTGGGCTGCGCAGGTCATCGACCGGTGGAGCGCATCCGAGGGCCAGGCGTCCCGCCGGGCGGGCTGATGCTCCTGCTCGACAGCGAAGCGATCTCGGCGGTCGCCCATGGACCAGCGCTGCGTCGCGATCGTGTTCGGGCGCTCGTGGCCCAGATGCGAGCACGGGACCTCCCGATCGGCACCGTCGCCGCCGTGCTCGCCGAGGTCGTTCGCGGCCACCCTCGTGATGCTGGGGTGTTCGCCGGGCTGCGGCGGGAACGGGTCGAGGTGCACCCCGTCGACACCCGGACCGGCGTTCGCGCTGGGCAGCTGCTCGGGAGCATAGGAGCAGGTTCAGAGCTCGCTGTGGACGCCTTCCTGGTCGCGGCGGCCGACCTGCTCGGCGGTGCGGTCGTCGCTACCGCCGACCCCGACGACTTACGGCGCCTCGCGGACCATGCCATCGACGTCGCGATCGCCGACCTCGACGGCTGACTTGCGGTCCCTATCGGTACCCAGTGCGTCATCCGACGTGGGGACACCACACCCCCCACGGCACGAACCATGGTCCGAACCGCCCGGCGCGAAGGATCCTGCACCGTGGCGGTGCAGGATCCTTCGCGGTTCGGGCGGTTCGGGCGGTTCGGGCGGTTCGGGCGCCCGGGCGACCTCAGGCGGGCTTGGCTGGCCAGGTGTCGTCCGGGGCCTCGCGCAGGTCCAGCTCGCCGCTCAGGCCGGACACCTCGAAGACCCGCCGGGCCGGCGTGCCGCTGGGGGTGACGACGACGAGGACGACCCGGCGCGTGCGCAGGTCGGCCGCCAGGCTGACGAGGAGCGCCGTGCCCGAGCTGTCGAGGTACTCGGTGCTCGCCAGGTCGACCAGCACCCGGCGCACGCCGTCGCTCAGCGCCGTGCTCAGCATGCGCTTCAGGACGTGCACGTTGGAGGCGTCGAGCTCTCCCTCGACGCGCACCACCGCGGCGTCCTCGTCCCGCCACAGGTCCACGGTCGCCGGGCCGGCGTCCGCGTGCTGCACGGCTCGCCCGGCGGTCGGGCTCGTCGAAGGCTGGGCTTCCGGCATCACGCGCCCTTCGCCGCCGTCCACGCCTGATCTCGTGCCGCCCGCGTCGTCACCACCGCGGTCGTGCCGTCGTGCCCGGCCTCCACGGACAGTTCGATGCCGAGCGCCCGGATGAGGGCGAGGCCGCGCCCGCCGTCCTCGGAGGTGTGCGTGCTCCACCGCCCGTCGTCGCAGATCTCGAGGCGCACGACCTCGCCGTCGAGCTCGCCGTGGAGGCGCACCTCGCCCGGCGACAGCGGCGGGTAGGCGTGGATACAGGCGTTCGTGACCAGCTCCCCCACGGCGAGGACGAGGTCGGCCAGGTCCTCCTGGGCGATTCCATTCGCCGACAGCCAACGCTTCACCCCGAGCCGGATGGGCGAGAGCTGGTCGACCGTGGCCGGGCAGGTGAGGTCGAGCGCCGCGGCCATCTCCCGGCGTCGCACCACGAGCAGGGCGATGTCGTCGGTGGCGCCGTCCTCGTCGCACAGTGCTGAGGTGATCTGCTCGACGAGGTCCCAGCTGCCGTCGGTGGGCTCCTCGGTGCAGCCGGCCAGCCGGGCGAGCCCGTCGTCGATCAGCTCGCCCCGTCGCTCGACGAGGCCGTCCGTGTACAGCACCATCGACCCGCCGGGTGGCAGCTCCAGGGCCGCCTCCTCGTACCGGCCGCCCGACCCGGTGCCGAGGGGCGGGCCCGCAGGCATCCACTCCACCACGGCACGGCCCTCGAACAGGGAGATGGCCGGCGGGTGCCCGGCGCTGGCCAGGCGGCATCGCCCCGTGGCCGGGTCGAGGCGCGCCACCATCACCGTGACGAAGGCACCGGGCACCGAGCTCGTCAGGTAGCGGTGCAGGTCTCGCACGACGGCCCCGGGCGCCGTCTCGTGCAACACGATGGCCCGCAGCGCGGTGCGGACCTGGGACATCGTCGACGCCGCGGGCACGCCGTGGCCGGCGACGTCCCCGATGACGAAGAGCACCTCGCCCCCCGCGAGGGGGATGACGTCGTACCAGTCGCCCCCAGCCAGGCCCGAGCCCGCCGGGCGGTAGCAGGCGGCGACGTCGAGCTCGGCGATGTCAGGCAGGCTGCCCGGCGCCATGGACGCCTGTAGCAGGTGGACGAGCTCGCGCTCGTGCTCCAGCTCGCGGGTCGTCTCCCACAGGGCGCGGCGGGCGAGCCGCTGCTCCGTGACGTCCTGCACCGTGCCCACGACCCGGGGCCTCGCCGGGTCGTCGTCGCCGTGGCGCTCGGCGTTCACCACGACCTCGCGCACCTCACCGTCCGGCCGCACCAGCTGGCCCTCGAGGCTGAGCCGGTGTTGGACGGCCAGCAGCGCGGCGCGGTCACCCGAGCGGGGCAGGCGGAGCTGGGCGAAGAGCGTGGTCGCCCGGGGGAGCGGCTCGTCGAGCGGCCAGCCGAAGATGCGGTGGAGCTGGTCGGACCCGGTGATGCGGTCGGCGAGGACGTCGACCTCCCAGCCGCCGAGCTGCGCCATGCGCTGGGCGTCGGCGAGGGCGGCCCGGCTGGCGCGCAGCTGCTCGACGTGCACGGAGAGCTGGGCGGTCTGGCGCTCGAGCTGGCGGGTCTTGCGGTGCAGGTCGAGGAACACCTGCACCTTGGAGCGCAGCACCCAGGGGTCGAAGGGCTTGACGATGTAGTCCACCGCGCCCGAGGTGTAGCCCTGCGCCGCCTGGTCGACGTGCTCGTCGAAGGCGGTCAGGAAGATGATCGGGATGTCCGCCGTACGCGGGTGCTGCTTGATCATCGTCGCCGTGGTGAAGCCGTCGAGCCCGGGCATCTGCACGTCGAGCAGGATCAGGGCGAAGTCCTCGTGCAGCAGGGCCCGCAGGGCGGCGTCGCCCGAGAGCGCGGTCCTCACCCGCACCCCGAGGGGCTCCACGATGGCCTCGAGGGCGACGAGGTTCTCGGGCCGGTCGTCGACGACGAGGATGTCGGCCGGGCCGATGTCGACGGCCCCGGTGACGTCCGCCTCGGGCGGTTGGGGCACGGTCACGGCCGCTCGTCCCCGAGCCCGGCGTCGGGCGTGGCGGCCACGGTCGGCGGCGTGCCCCGTTCGGGGGCCGGCGCGACGTGTCGGCGGATGAGGTCGAGCAGGGCGTCGATGTCGGCCGGCTTGGTGACGTAGGCGCTCGCCCCGGACTCGAGGGCCTTCTCACGGTCCCCGGTGAGGGCCTTGGCGGTCAGGGCGATGACGGGCAGGCGGGCGAACCGGGGTACCGCCCGGATGGCGCGGATGGTCTCGTAGCCGTCCATGCCCGGCATCATGATGTCCATGAGCACGACGTCGATGCCGGCGTCGTCCTCCAGCGCCCGCAGCCCGTCGCGGCCGTTCTCCGCGTAGCGCACCACCATCCCCTGGGCCTCGAGCGCGGCGCTGACGGCGAACACGTTGCGCACGTCGTCGTCCACGATCAGCGCCCGCTGGCGGGCGAGCGCCGGGTCGGGGCCGTCCCATCTGGCCGGGACCTCCTGGGCCCGGCTCCGGATGTCGGGGGTGAGCGTCGCCACGCTGTTGACGAGGAGCTCCTCGGTCCCCGCGGCGAGCTGGTCCGTGGGGCCGCGCCCGAGCTCGGCCAGCTGGCCGGCACGACGACCGGCGCCGAGGTGCGCGTCGATGTCCTGGAGGCTGATGGGCACCCCGGGGCCGAGGGCGTTGCCCTGCTCGGCGGCCACGTCGGCCCAGGGCGTCACCGGCCCGCTGACGATGTCCTCCGCGCCGTCGAAGACGGCCTTCTCGGGGACGTAGAGGGTGAACGTGCTGCCCTCGCCGATGGTGCTGCGGACGCGGAGCTCACCGCCTAGCAGCCCGGTGATCTCCCTGCTGATGGACAGCCCGAGGCCGGTGCCGCCGTAACGCCTGCTGGTGGTGCCATCGGCCTGCTGGAACGCCTCGAAGATGAGCCTGAGCTTCTCGGGGCCAACACCGATGCCCGTGTCCACGACGTTGAACTGCACGACCCGGCTCGACGCGCCGACCAGCTGCGCACCGCTCAGCTCGACATCTGGCGCCGCCCTCGACACCACCATGCGGACGCCGCCCTCCTCGGTGAACTTGATGGCGTTGGACAGCAGGTTGCGCAGGATCTGCTGGAGGCGCTGGTCGTCGGTGAGGATCTCGACAGGGGCCGAGCCCGTCACGTCGACCTCGAGCGTGAGGCCCTTCTGCTCGGCCGTCGCCTTGTAGGAGCGCACCACCTCGTCGACCACGTCGCGCACCGACATCCAGGTGGGGTGCAGCTGCATCTTGCCGGCCTCGATCTTGGACAGGTCGAGGATGTCGTTGATGAGGGCGAGCAGGTCGCTGCCGGCGCCGTGGATGGTGCGGGCGTAGTCGATCTGCTTGGGGGTGAGGTTGCTGTCCGTGTCCTCGCTGAGCAGGCGGGCCAGGATGAGCAGGCTGTTGAGCGGGTTCCGGAGCTCGTGGGACATGTTGGCCAGGAACTCGCTCTTGTAGCGCGAGCTGAGCGCGAGCTGCTCGGCGCGCTCCTGCAGCGTCACCTGCGCCGCCTCGATCTCCTCGTTCTTCACCTCGATGTCGCGGTTCTGCATCTCGAGCAGGCGGGCCTTGGCGGCCAGCTCCTCGTTCGTGTCCTGCAGCTCGCTGGTGAGGAGCTGGGACTGGGCGAGCAGGTCCTCGGTGCGCACGTTGGCGCTGATCGTGTTCAGCACGATGCCGACGGTCTCGATGAACTCGTCGAGGAAGCTGTGCTGGCTCGCCGAGAACGTGCCGAACGAGGCCAGCTCGATGACGGCGAGCACCTCGTCCTCGAACAGCACGGGCAGCACGACGAGCTGCGCCGGAGGCGCCGAGCCCAGGCCCGACACCACCGGCAGGTAGCCCTCCGGCGCCTGGGAGACGACGACGGGCCGGCGCTCGAGCGCGGCCTGGCCGACGAGGCCTTGGCCGAACACGAACCGGGGCATGGACTGTGCCGCCGGTTCGGGCAGGGCGTACCCCGAGATCAGCCTGAAAGCCTGCTCGCCGCCGACGGCGTGCTCGACGACGTACATCGCCCCGCGGTGCGCCCCGACGAGGGGCGTCACCTCGGACATGATGAGCTGGCACACCGTGTCGAGGTTCCGTTGGCCCTGCATCAGGCCGCTGATGCGGGCCAGGTTGGACTTCAACCAGTCCTGCTCGGCGTTCTTGCGGGTCGTCTCCCGCAGGTTGGCGATCATCTGGTTGACGTTGTCCTTGAGCTCGGCCACCTCGCCCGCCGCGTCCACGGCGATCTGGCGGGTGAGGTCGCCCTGGGCCACAGCGGTCGACACCTCGCCGATCGCCCGGACCTGGGTCGTCAGGTTGCTGGCCAGCTGGTTGACGTTGTGGGTGAGGTCCTGCCAGGTACCGGAGGCGCCTTCGACGCGGGCCTGGCCGCCGAGGCGGCCCTCGGTGCCCACCTCGCGGGCGACCCGGGTGACCTCGTCGGCGAAGGCGGAGAGCTGGTCGACCATCGTGTTGATGGTGTCCTTGAGCTCGAGGATCTCGCCCCGGGCCGGCACCGTGATCTTCTTGGACAGGTCGCCCCGGGCCACGCCGGTGGTGACCTGGGCGATGTTGCGGACCTGGTCGGTGAGGTTGCCGGCCATGGAGTTGACGTTCTCCGTGAGGTCCTTCCACGTGCCCGAGACGCCCTGGACGCGGGCCTGGCCGCCGAGGCGGCCCTCGGTGCCCACGTCGCGGGCGACCCGGGTGACCTCGTCGGCGAAGGCGGAGAGCTGGTCGACCATCGTGTTGATGGTGTTCTTCAGCTCGGCGACCTCGCCGCGGGCGTCCACGGTGATCTTCTGGGTCAGGTCGCCCCGGGCGACGGACGTGGTGACCTGGGC
>WHTX01000178.1 GCA_009377505.1 Acidimicrobiia bacterium | reverse complement strand
TTCTCCGAGCCGAGCGACCCGGTCGAGGTGGCTCGGCGCTCCATCGACGAGGCCGCCCGCACCGGTCGCGACGTGGTGATCGTGGACACAGCGGGCCGCCTGGCCATCGACGCCGAGCTGATGGACCAGGTCAGGCGCATATCCGAGGCGACCGGCCCCCAGTACACCTTCCTCGTCGTGGACGCCATGACCGGCCAGGACGCCGTCGCGGTGGCCGAGGCGTTCCACGAGACGCTCGAGCTCGACGGCGTGATCCTCACCAAGTTGGACGGTGACGCCCGCGGTGGGGCCGCCCTGTCGGTCAAAGAGGTGGTCGACCGGCCGATCGCCTTCGCGTCGACGGGCGAGAAGCTCGACGACTTCGACCTCTTCCACCCGGACCGTCTCGCCAGCCGGATCCTGGGCATGGGCGACGTCCTCACCCTCATCGAGAAGGCCGAAGCCGCCTACGACAAGGACGAGGCCGAGGAGGCCGCCTCCCGCCTGCTCGAAGGCCGCTTCACGCTCGACGACTTCCTCGAGCAGATGCAGCAGCTCAAGAAGATGGGCCCCCTGCAGAACCTCTTGGGGCTGATGCCCGGCATGCCCAAGGAGGTCCGCAACGCCGAGATCGACGACCGCCAGGTGGCCCGGGTCGAGGCGATGATCCGGTCGATGACGACCCAGGAGCGGGTCGACCCCGACCTCATCGACGCCTCGCGGCGCCTGCGGATCGCCAACGGCTCGGGCACGAGCCCGGGCGAGGTGGCCGGCCTGATCAAGCAGTTCAACGAGATGCAGAAGCTGATGAAGCGCATCCCCGGGATGAGCGGGAGGAAGGGCAAGGGTCGCAAGGGCGACAAGCGCAAGGGCAGGGGCGGAGGCCGCACGACGGAGAAGGGGCCGCTCAAGGTGCCCGCCGTCGACCTGGCTGACCTGGCGTCCAAGCAGTCCAAGGGCCTGCGCCTGCCCGGGTTGTGAGCTGGGCCCCGCCCCGGGCCCGGGTTGTCGCGGACGGCTGCCGGGCCCCGCGCTTGCGCGACGCCTGTGCTGGCGCCGATGATTGACGGTCGGCCAACAGTCTTGCCACGGAGCGAGCCCGTCCTGGAAGCCCGGGAGGGCGAGCCCGGGCCGGTGCTGGGCACCCTCGCCGAACCAACCGCACGCCGTGTCGCTCCGCCCCTCCTCCTAGGGTGGGCACGACACGAAGACCAGCAGATGAAGAGAGAGGCAACGTGGCTGTCAAGCTCCGCCTGATGCGGATGGGCAAGAAGAAGCAACCGACCTACCGCATCGTGGCCGCTGACAGCCGCTCGCCGCGGGATGGTCGGTTCATCGAGATCGTCGGCAACTACGACCCCCGCCGCGAGCCCTCCGCCATCACCATCGACAACGACAAGGCCCTCCGTTGGCTACGCCAGGGCGCTCAGCCCACCGAGACGGTCGAGAAGCTGCTCAAGATCTCCGGCGCCTGGGACCAGTTCCGCTCGCCCGGGCCGGCGACGCCGGCGTGACTGACGTGGAGCGCTCCGCCAACCCCGGGGATGACGAGGTCGACGACGTTGCCGACGTCGACGACGCCCTCGAGCTCGACGAGGACGCCCTCGAGGCGGACGACGAGCTCGAACAGGACGACGAGGACGAGATCGTCGAGGACGACGACGAGATCGTCGATGTCGACGACGAGGACGACGACGAGGACGAGGACGAGATCGTTGATGTCGACGACGACGACGAACTCGAGCAGGACGGCGACGAGATCCTCGATGCCGACGACGAGGACGACGACGAGATCGATGGCGACGACGTCGTGATCGTCGCTGTCGACGAAGACGAGGACGAGGACGAGGACCAGGACGACGAGCCCGAGGGCAACCGTCAGGTCGCGCCGATCGCCAGCGCCGTGCTGACCCACATCGCGACGTCCCTCGTCGACGACCCCGATGCCGTCCACCTGTCCACCAGCGAGCTCCGCGGTCGCAAGGTCCGCCTCTCGCTGCGCGTCGCCCCCAACGACCTCGGCCGCCTCATCGGCCGACGCGGTCGCGTGGCGGCGTCCATCCGCACCGTCGTCGGTGCCGCAGCGACCCGCGACGGGCTCGACGTCGAGGTCGAGTTCGCAGAGTGACGGGGCCCGGCCCGCTTCCCCAGCTGGAGGTGGGCCGCGTCTCCAAGGCTCACGGGGTGCGCGGCGAGGTCGTGGTCGAGTTGCTCACCGAGCGGCTCGAGCGGGTCGCGCCCGGTGCCCGGTTGTCGGCCGAAGGGCGCGACCTCGTCGTTATCACCTCCCGCCCGACCGGCTCGCCCCAGGCCGCCCGACGAGGCGGCCGGGGGCCGGTCTTCCTCGTGAGCTTCGAGGGCGTCGAGGACCGCACCGCGGCTGAGGCGCTGCGCGGCGCCAGGCTGTCGGCCGAGGCCCTGCCCGCCGACGAGGAGGACGATGAGGGCCCGTGGGTCCACGAGCTGATCGGCTCCGTCGTCGTCGAGCTCGACGGCGCCGAGCGGGGCAGGGTCGTCTCCATCGAGGCCAACCCCGCAGCCGACCTCCTCGTGCTCGAGAGCGGCGCCCTGGTGCCGCTGAACTTCGTCGAGGCGGTGGCCGACGGCCGCATCACGGTCGATACGCCGGCCGGCCTGTTCGACTGACGTGGCCCCGGGGCCGGCGGGCATCCCTCACCTGCGCATCGACGTGCTCACCATCTTCCCCGACCTGGTCGGGCACTTCGCCGAGGCGAGCATCGTCGGGCGGGGGCGCCAGCGAGGCGTGCTCGACGTGCGCGTCCACGACCTGCGATCAGTCACCACCGACCCGCACCGATCCGTCGACGACGCGCCCTTCGGGGGCGGCGCGGGCATGGTGCTCATGGCCGAGCCGATCTTCGCCACCGTGGAAGCCGTCGAGCCGCCCCGGCCCATCCTCCTGCTCGGCCCGGCCGGGCGCCGCTTCGACCATGACGTCGCCGTCGAGCTGGCGGCGACCTCGGGCTTCACCCTCGTCTGCGGCCGTTACGAGGGCATCGACGACCGGGTGCGCCGCCACCTCGCCGACGACGAGCTCTCCATCGGCGACTTCGTGCTCGCCGGGGGCGAGGTGGCAGCGATGGCGGTCATCGAGGCCGTGGTGCGCCTGGTGCCCGGCGTGCTCGGCAACACCGCCTCCGTCGAGGAGGAGTCCTTCGCCGCCGGCCTGCTCGAGTACCCCCAGTACACGCGCCCGGCCGAGCTGCGGGGCTGGTCGGTGCCCGAGGTGCTGCTGTCCGGGGACCACGGCCGCATCTCCCGCTGGCGCCGCGCCCAGGCCCTGCACCGCACCCTCGGGAGCCGTCCGGACCTCGTCCGTGCCCGAGGCGGGCTCGACGACGCCGAGCTCGCCCTGCTCGCCGAGTTCCCCCTCGACCCCCCGGCCCAGCCGACGAGGCCACCTGGGGACGTCGGCGAGGGGGCCTGACGGGCCCGAGAGGGGAAGGGGGCCGACAGCCAGGGCGGCCGCCATCCGACCGTGCCGCGCTGGTGAGCGGTGCTCGACCCGACTATCCTCTGATCTCCGTTCCCGCGGCGAGGCTGAGGGTGCCCTTCTACGGCCCGGCCCGGCCCGGAGAGTCCACGCATTGTGACGAGGAGCGCGACGCCATGAACCCGACCGACCTCGTCGACGCAGCGAGTTTGCGCGACGACGTGCCCCAGTTCGCGCCCGGTGACGCAGTGAAGGTCCACGTGCGCGTGGTCGAGGGCAACCGCGAGCGGATCCAGGTGTTCCAGGGCTCGGTGATCCGCCGGCAAGGCTCGGGCATCCGAGAGACCTTCACCGTGCGCAAGGTGAGCTTCGGCGTTGGCGTCGAGCGGACCTTCCCGCTGCACTCGCCCATCACCTCCAAGATCGAAGTCGTCTCGCGCGGCGACGTGCGCAGGGCGAAGCTCTATTACCTGCGCGACCGCGTCGGCAAGGCGGCGAAGATCAAGGAGAAGCGCTTCTAGCGCCTCTCGCCCTGGCGGGCGGGCCGGTGGGGGCACCACTGGCACGGTCGGGGTCGCCGCCGGCCCCTCGGAGACGGTCACCAGCCACGGAAGGTGGCGCATGGGCCTCGAACGGCGGGCGTTGGGCACCTACGGCGAACGGCGGGCCGCCGTCTGGTACGAGAGGCGGGGTTACGTCGTCCTGGCGCGCAACTGGCGTTGCCGCCACGGCGAGTTGGACCTGGTGGTGCGGCGTGGCGGCCTCGTCGCCTTCTGCGAGGTCAAGACCAGGTCGTCGACCGCGTTCGGTAGCCCGGCCGAGGCGGTGACCGCGCTCAAGCGGGCCAGGATCCGCCGCCTGGCCGTGGCGTGGCTCGCCGAGTCGCGCGTCGGGGCGGCCGACCTCCGCTTCGACGTGGCCTGCGTGTCGGGGGGGCGCATCGAGGTGCTGGAGGGCGCGTTCTGATCCGCGGCGCCGCCCTCACGCGTCGCTCGGGCCGCCGTCGCCGCGCTACCCGAACAGCGCCCAGGCGACGACCACGACGCACACGGCGACCGCCGCCCCGACGAAGAGGTAGTCGAGGGGCGAGCGGCGCTGGGCGCGGAACGGGTTGAGGCCCACGGCGCCCAGTATGGGCGCGCCGCCCGAGGTCGGCCGAGCCGTGCCCCAGCGCGGGCCCGGCCGGTGGCTGCGCGGTTGCTCTGTGCCCGGGCCGGTGCGGGCCCGCGGGTAGGATCGCCGCCGATGGAGACCCTGGACGCCTCCCGGGCCGCCACCGCCCCGGCCGACCGGTGCGCCGTCGGCGCCGGCGCTGGAGGTGCGCTCTGGCTGGGGGCCGGCCCCGCCGCCTAGCAGCGTGACCCGCCGTTCTCGGAGAGCCGAGCTCGGCCTCGTGGCGCTGTTCGCCCTGGGCGGTTCCCTTCTCGGCGCCTGCGGGTCGGGGAGCGCGGGTACCGTCCCAAAAGCGCCGGCGGGGGACCCCGAGCTCGTCCTCGGCCAGTCCGTGTTCGCCGACCACTGCGCCCGATGTCATGGCTCGTCGGGCCGTGGGGGCGCCGGGCCCCGGCTCGCCGGCGAGGAGATCGACGTCGACGTCGTGCGGTCGGGCCGGCGGGGGATGCCCGCGTTCGGGTCCAAGCTGGACGACCAGCAGCTCGAAGCCGCCGCCGCCTACGTCGCCGCCGTGCTCTGAGCCGCGCGCCGTCGGGGCCCTGGGCCGGGACCGTGGCGAGACGCTCGCCATGGAGGCCGATCGCTGTTAGTCTCGGCGCGGATCGGTAGCCCAGGGCTCCTCGAGAACGGCGACATCGGCCCCCGGGGCCGCGCTGGAGGACCCATGCTGGCCACCATCCCCACTGCGTCCCTGCTCGGCGTGACGGGCTGGCCCGTCACCGTCGAGGTGCACGTCTCGGGCGGCCTCCCCGGCTTCACCGTGGTCGGCCTCCCCGATGCATCCTGCCGGGAGGCACGAGACCGCGTGCGCGCCGCGCTGCTGTCGAGCGGCCTGCCCTGGCCCCAGCGACGCGTCACGGTCAACCTGGCGCCGAGCGGCGTTCGCAAGGTCGGCTCGGGCTTCGACCTCGCCGTCGCCATGGGCCTCCTCGTGGCCAGCGGCCACCTCTCGGCCCGCGAGGTCGCGGGCATGGGGTTCATCGGCGAGCTCGGCCTCGACGGCACGGTGCGGGCTGTGCCCGGCGTCGTGTCCCTCGTGGAGGCCCTCGACGCCGACGTCGTGGTGGTGCCGCCCGCCTCCGCCGTCGAGGCCGGGGTACCCGACCGGCACCTCGTGCGGGCCGTGCCCACGCTGCGATCGCTGGTCGAGGCGGTGCAGGGCTCAGCGCCGTGGCCCGATGTCGAGCCACCGCCCGTGCCCGAGGAGCCGCCCACGCCGCTCGAGCTGGCCGACGTCCGCGGCCAGCCCTTCGCCCGCCAGGCCCTCGAGGTGGCGGCGGCCGGGGGGCACCACCTCCTGCTCGTCGGGCCGCCCGGCGGGGGCAAGACGATGCTGGCGCAGCGCCTCGTCGGGCTCCTGCCGCCGCTCGAGCGCGCCGCGGCGCTCGAGGCGACGAAGGTCCACTCGGCGGCCGGCGAGGCGCTCCCGCCCTCGGGCCTGCTCACCCGGGCGCCGTTCCGAGCGCCCCACCACAGCTCCTCCCTCGTCTCATTGGTCGGCGGGGGCAGCGGGCGCCTTCGCCCCGGCGAGATCAGCCTCGCCCACGGTGGCGTCCTGTTCCTCGACGAGCTGGGCGAGTTCAACGCCTCCTCCCTCGACGCCCTGCGCCAGCCGCTCGAGGAGGGGGCCGTGCGCGTGGCGCGGGCGCAGGGCGCGACGTCGTTCCCGGCCCGCTTCCTGCTGGTGGCGGCCAGCAACCCCTGCCCGTGCGGTCGTGTCGGGGTGGCCTGCCGTTGCTCCGAAGGGGCCCGCCAGCGCTACGCCCGACGCTTCTCCGGCCCGCTGCTCGATCGTTTCGACCTGCGCCTCCTCGTCGACCGGCCCGACCCCCACGACCTGTTGCGCGCCACGGCAGGCGAGCCCACGGCCGTCGTGGCGGCACGGGTGGCGTGCGCCCGTCGCCGAGCCCTCAAGCGCCAGGGTTGTGTCAACGCCCACCTCGTCTCGGCCCGCCTCGACGCCGACGCGCCCCTCGCCCCGAACGCCAAGGCACGCCTCGCCCAGGCCTTCTGTGGTGGCCAGCTGACTGCCCGGGGCTGTGACCGGGTGCGCCGGGTGGCCCGCACGGTCGCCGACCTCGAGGGCCACGATGGGCCCGTGCAGGAGGGCCACCTGCTGACCGCGCTCCTCCTGCGAGCCGAGATCGAGCTCGACGGCGGTGCGTACCGGTGAACGCCTTCGGCGGGGCGGGTCGCCCGGGGCCCGAACGCCCCGACGAGGACGAGCTCGCCCACCTCGTCGCCCTCCACTCCCTGCCCGGCATGGGCCCCCTCCGTCTCGCCGCCCTCCTCGAGGGCCGCTCGGCCCGGGACGGTTGGGCGCTCGTGGCGGCCGACCGGGTGCCCCGCGAAGTGCGGGCGCTCGGCCTCGGCGCTCGCGTGGCCCGGGACTGGTCGGTCACGGCCCGCCAGTTGGTCCCCGCCGAGCTGCTCGCCACCCGCGCCGGCATCGAGGTGGTCGTGGCCGCCGACGAGCGCTACCCCGCTCGCCTGGTCGGCGACCCCGAAGCGCCCGTCCTGCTCTTTGCCCGGGGCGACGTCGGCGCCGCCCACGTGCCCCTCGTCGCCATCGTGGGCACGAGACGGGCGACGCCCTACGGGGTCAAGGTGGCGCGGCGCTTCGGCCGAGAGCTGAGCGAGGCGGGCGTCAGCGTGGTGTCGGGCCTGGCCGCCGGCATCGACGCTGCCGCCCACGCCGGGGCGCTCGAGTGCCGGGGGGCGACGCCCGTCGGCGTTGTCGGCAGCGGGCCCGACGTGGTCTACCCTCGGCGCAACCGCTGGCTGTGGGACTCCATCGCCGCGCGCGGCGTGCTCCTCGGCGAGGCGCCCCTCGGTGCTCCGCCGGAGCGCTGGCGGTTCCCGGCCCGCAACCGCATCGTCGCCGCACTGGCCTCGGTCGTCGTCGTCGTCGAGTCCCACATCGCCGGCGGGTCCCTCATCACCGCCGAGCAGGCTGCGGTGCGCTGCCGCGAAGTCCTGGCCGTCCCGGGCTCGGTCCTCTCCCCGGCCTCCACCGGCGCCAACGCACTGCTCGCCGCAGGCGTGGGCCCGGCGCGGGACACCCAGGACATCCTCGTCGCCCTCGGCCTGGGCGGCTCGTCGACCCGCCTCCCCGTCGTGGAGGAGCGTCCGGCCGACCCCGACCAGGCGAGCGTGCTCGACGCCCTCGGCTGGGAGCCGGCCCGTCTCGACGAGCTCGCCATGCGCACCGGCCTGGCGCTGGGCCGGCTCGCCGCCGCCATCGACGGGCTCGAGCGCAGCGGCATCGTGGAGCGGGCACGAGGGGTGGTTCTCCGTGCCAGGTGACGACGTAGCGAAGCAGCGCGTACACTATCGGTGGCGTGCGAAGAGCGACCAGCTCGTTCCACGTTGGCAGCCGGCACGGGTCGCGTACCCAGGGCGGCCGGGCCCGGAGCCTGCTCGGGCGCGGCCGTCAGCTCGGGTGTGGTCGGTACTCGGCCCTTCGAAGCAGGCGGAGGACGATGGTGGCTCTCGAAGCCGACACCCGCGTGGACGAGCTCTGGCGGGAGTACGTCGCGACACGCGACCACGAACTGAGGAACCAGCTCCTCGTCTACTACTCGCACCTGGTCAAGTACGTCGCCAGCCGGCTCGCCTCGAACCTGCCCCAGAACGTCGAGCACGCCGACCTCGTGAGCAACGGTTTCTTCGGGCTCATCGACGCCGTCGACCGCTTCGACCCCGACCGCGGCAACAAGTTCGAGACCTATGCCATGCAGCGCATCCGCGGGGCCATTCTCGACGAGCTGCGCTCGAACGACTGGGTGCCCCGCTCGGTGCGCCAGAAGCACCGTGCCATCGAGAAGGCCATGACCAAGCTCGAGGGCCAACTCGGGCGCACCCCGACCGACGCCGAGCTCGCGCCCGAGGCGGGCATGACCGTCGCCCAGCTCCACAACGCGCTCACGCAGATCTCCAACGCCGGGCTCGTGGCCCTCGACGAGGTCGTCACCTCGGCATCGAGCCGCTCGGAGTCCCTCGCCCTGATCGACACCCTGCCCGACCGCTCCGACGGCCCCTCCGGCCAGTACGAGCGACGGGAGATGAAGGAGATCCTCGCCGCCGCCATCGACAGCATGAGCGACCGGGAGAAGTGGGTGCTGCTGCTCTACTACTTCGAGCGCTTCACGTTGGCCGACATCGGCAAGGTGCTCAACGTGACCGAGAGCCGTGTCTGCCAGATCCACACCAAGGCGGTCATGCAGCTCAGGCTCCACCTCCAGCGCCGGCTCGCCGACTGAGGCCGCGCCGGGCTCGCCCCGTCCTCTCCCCACGGCTTCCCCTCGAGACGCAAGCCTCTCGGAGATGACCCCGTGCTGCGCCCCCTCCTCCTCGTGCTCGCCCTGGCCCAAGGCGTGGCCGCCCCGGCGACGCCGTCCCCGTCCCCCCCGTCGCTCGGCCAGGCGCAGGGCCCGGCACCGGTCGTCCGCTACCACCGGCCGGTGCGGGCGCCCCTCGTCGACCGGTTCCGTGTGCCGGCAGGCCCCTACGGCGCGGGCAACCGGGGCTGGGAGTACGAGACCACCCCGTCCACGGTCGTGCGCGCCTCGGCCGGGGGCACCGTCGCCTTTGCCGGCACGGTGGCGGGCGAGCTCTACGTGAGCGTGCTGCACGCCGATGGCCTTCGCTCCACGTACTCCTACCTGGCCCGGATCTCGGTCTCGGTCGGCCAGGTGGTGCACTCGGGCCAGCAGCTCGGCGCGACCGGGCACCGCTTCCAGGTGGGGTTCCGCCGGGGCGAGGCGTACGTCGACCCGGCGCTTCTCTTCGGCCCGGTGCTGGTACGCCTCGTGCCCGACGAGCGCTTCGCCGTCGCGGCTGGCTCGCCGGGGTGATCGAGGGGCGCGCCAGCGGGTATGCTCGTCCGCCGGTCGGCCCACTGGACGGGCCGGCACGTGAACCACACCTCGGACTCGCCCCGACTTCGGTCGCTCGCCTCGGTGAGCGTTTGGCGGCGGGCCTCTCGCAGAACCGAAGGAGCACCCCTGATGGCTGTTGTCACCATGCGCGAGCTGCTGCAGGCCGGCGTCCACTTCGGGCACCAGACGCGGCGCTGGAACCCGAAGATGAAGCGCTTCATCCACGGCGAGCGCAACGGCATCTACATCATCGACCTCGAGCAGACCCTGACCAGGGTCGAGGTCTCCTACAACTTCGTGCGCGACCTCGTGGCGAAGGGCGGCACCGTCCTGTTCGTCGGCACGAAGAAGCAGGCCCAGGACGCTGTGCGCTCCTACGCCGAGCGCTGCGGCATGCCGTACATCAACGAGCGCTGGCTCGGCGGCATGCTCACCAACTTCCAGACCATCGTGAAGCGGGTCGGGAAGATGAAGGAGTACCAGCGCATGCGCGACTCCGGTGAGCTGAGCCTGATGCAGAAGAAGGAAGCCCTGCTCATCAGCCGCGAGCTCGAGAAGCTCGAGCGCAACCTCTCGGGCATCCGCGACATGGACAAGCTGCCCGACGCTGTCTTCGTGATCGACACGAAGAAGGAGACCATCGGGGTCACCGAGGCGAACAAGCTGGGCATCCCGATCGTGGCCATCGTGGACACGAACTGCGACCCTGACGTCATCCAGTACGTCATCCCCGGCAACGACGACGCCATCCGCGCCGGCAACCTGATGGCCCGGATCATCAGCGACGCCGTGGAGGAGGGCCGTTACATCCGCTCCCGCCGCAGCGGGGAGGCGACCGCCGCCCAGCGCAGCGACGAGGAGGAGCGCCGCATCGAGGCCGAGCAGGTCGCCGCCCGCCGCCAGGCGGCCGCCGAGCGGGCGGAGCGCGAGGCCCGCATCGCCGCCCGGTTGACCGAGCCTGAGCCCGCCACTGCCGAGCCCGGCCAGGCCGACTCCAGCCAGCCCGCCGAGGCCGTCGCC
>WHTX01000177.1 GCA_009377505.1 Acidimicrobiia bacterium | reverse complement strand
AGGTGTCCGCATCAGCGACACCGAACTCGCCGCCGTCTCCCTCGCCCCACACGACTTCCACGGCGAATGGAACTACACCATCAACGCCCAATCAGACCTGACGTGAGCACTAAGGTTCCGACGAGACCTCTGCTCGACAACGCTCGTGCCCGGGCGGAAGGCTTGCGGTCACAGATGGTGGCCGCCCAGGAGGAACTGGACTGGCACTCCTACTTCCTCTATGGGGTCACGGCTGAGGACCTATCGTTGCCACCCGACGGAACGCCACCGATAGCGAACGGGGAGCGGTCTTTCGCGATTGCGTTGGCGCGTACGGGTCTCGAGGATGGTGGAGATCGAGAGTGGTTCTCGCGGCACGGCTCGACGCCGATCACGGAGATCCCTTCGCGCTGGCCGGATGAGTACCGGGCGCTGGTCGAGAAACGGTTGGCGTTGATCGAGTCGGACCGGTTCGTCAATCTGTTGGAGCGGCCGGAGTACAAGCGGCGGTGGAACTGGGAGTCGTGGGAGAAGCTCGAGGCTGAGGCGTTGCGCTCTTGGCTGTTGGACCGGCTGGAGGCGCCCGAGTTGTGGGGGCGGCCGCAGTTGCGTTCGGTGGCCCAGTTGGCTGACCTGTTGCGGGCCGACGCGGACTTCCGGCAGGTGGCGGAGTTGTACCGGTGCTCGCCGGAGGTCGACCTGACTGCCCTGGTGGGGGAGCTGGTGGCCGATCAGGCGGTGCCGTACCTGGCGGCGTGGCGTTACACGGCGACGGGGTTGCGGACGCGGGCGGTCTGGGAGGCGACGTGGGACCTGCAGCGCCGGGAGGACGCCGGGGAGGACGTGGGCACGATCCCGGTGCCGCCCAAGTACGGGTCGGGGGACTTCGCGTCGAAGGCGATCTGGTCGTTGCGGGGCAAGCTGGACGTGCCCAAGGAGCGGTTCGTGTCCTACCCGGGGGCGGGGCGGGAGACGGACCCGACGTTGTTGGTCGGCTGGGCGGGCTGGGACCACTTGCACCAGGCCAGCGCGCTGGCCGCGTGGTACCAGGAGCGCCGCAACCTCGACGGGTGGGGGGCGGACAAGCTGACCCCCGTCCTGGCCGGGCTGGCCGAGCTGGTGCCGTGGTTGTTGCAGTGGTACGACGAGCCCGACCCGAGCATCGGGATGGGCATGGGCACGTTCTTCGCTGATTTCGTGGCCACCGAGTGCCGAGACCTGGGCCTCACCCCCGAGGCGTCGCGGTTGTGGGCTGTTCCTGCACCGAGCCGGGGCCGCAAGAGGAAGACCGTCTGACGCGATGACGTTGATCAACGAGCTCATCGACATCCCCGACCAGGTCCTCGACGGCGACTTCGTCCTCAAGCTCACCGAAGGCGTCGAGGAGGGCCACTCCGCGGCCACGCTCGCCGACTACTACGTGAGCGCCGGGGTGGCGCTCGCTTTCGACGACGCCCTGGGCATGATCGCTGGGGCGGTGCGGGGCGGGTCGTCCCAGGCCACGTTCCTGCACGGCAGTTTCGGTTCGGGCAAGAGCCACTTCATGGCCGTGCTCCACCTGTTGCTCCAGGGCAACCCCCAGGCCCGGGCCATCCCCCAGCTCGCCCCGGCCATCGCGCATTGGGACCCGGTCCTGGCGGGCAAGAAGTTCCTGCTCGTCCCCATCCACTTCCTGACCCAGCGCTCGATGGACTCGGCCATCCTCGGCCAGTACGTCGAGCACACCCAGCGCGCCCACCCCACCGCCCCGCTCCCGCCGGTCTACCTGGCGGACCGGATCATCTCCGGTGAGCTGCCCGGCCTGCGCGGTCGTCTCGGCGAGCCCGCCTTCCTCGACGGGCTGAACGGGCCGGGCGGCGGGGGCGAGGCGGACGAGTGGGGCGAGTACGGCACGGGCACGTGGGACAGCGCCCGGCTCGACGCCGCCCTGGCCGCGCCGGCCACGAGCCGGGAGCGCCAGGACCTGGCCGCCGCCTACATCGCCGCCTACCGGCCTGAGACGACCGTCGAGGCCCGCTCGACGGGTGAGGGGCTCATCGACCTCGACAACGGCCTTGCCGCCATCTCCGCCCACGCTCGCGGCCTGGGTTATGACGCTGTCGTCCTGTTCCTCGACGAGGTCATCCTGTGGCTGGCCTCCAACATCGGGGACCTGCACTTCGTGCAGCGCGAGAGCCAGAAGCTGACCAAGCTCGTCGAGGGCACCAACGCCGGCCGGCCCGTGCCCATCGTCAGCTTCGTGGCCCGCCAGCGCGACCTGCGCGACCTGGTGGGGGACACCACGGTCGGCGCCGAGGTGCAGAGCTTCGCCGACAACGTCGAGCTGCAGTCGGGCCGCTTCGGGGTCATCACCCTCGAAGACCGCGACCTGCCCGCCATCGCCCGTCAACGGCTGCTGCGGCCCACGTCGCTCGAGGCCGAGACGCAGCTCCGCCGGGCGGTTGACCAGGCTGTCGCCGGGCGGGCCGACGTTCTCGACACGTTGCTGACCACCGAGGCCGACCTCGAGCTGTTCCGCACCGTCTACCCCTTCAGCCCCGCCGTCGTGCAGGCCCTCATCGCCGTGTCCGAGGCCCTCCAACGCGAGCGCACGGCCCTCAAGGTCATGGCCCACCTGCTGGTGCAGCACCGCGACGACCTCCACGTCGGCGAGCTCATCCCCGTGGGGGACCTGTGGGACGTCGTCGCCTCCGGGGACCGGCCCTTCTCGCCCCACATGCGCGTCGCGTTCGACGTGGCCAAACGCCTGCACCGCGAACGCCTGCGCCCCATGCTGCTCGCCCAGCACCAGCTCGCCCCCGACACCGCCGCGGAGGACCCCCGCTGGGCGCTGTTCCGCAACGACGACCGGCTGGTCAAGACGGTGCTGCTCGCTGCGCTGGTCGACAAGGTCGACGCGTTCCGCCGCCTCGACGCCGCCCGCCTCGTCGCCCTCAACTGGGGGAGTGTCCGCAGCCCGATCCCGGGGCGGGAGACCCAGATCATGGCCAGCAAGCTGCGCGACTGGAACGCCCAGGTCGGCGAGCTGAAAGTCGGCGACGACCCCGTCAACCCCTCCGTGTCCATCGCGCTGGTCGACGTGGACACCGACGCCATCGTCGAGGCCGCCGTCGCCGCGTTCGACAACGCCGGCACACGGCGCACCAAGCTGCGCAGCCTGCTCGACAGCCAGCTCGGCGGACGGCTCGGCGGCGACCTGTTCACCAGCTACGAGCTGTTGTGGCGGGGCACCCGCCGGCCCCTCGACGTCGCTTTCGGGAACCTGCGGGACACCGGCGAGGTGCCCGACGCCGCCCTGCGGGCTGCGGGGGACCGGCCCAAGGTGTTCATCGACTTCCCCCTCGACGAGCACGGCCGCAGCCCCACCGACGACCTCGACCGGCTCGACCGGTGGGCCGAGCAGCACCCCGCCACCCGCACCGTCTGCTGGCTGCCGTCGTTTCTGAACGCCGCCGGGCTGAGCGCGCTGCGCACCTACGTGGCCATCGACGAGCTGCTGGCCAGCCCCTCCCGCTACGAGACCCACACCGCGCACCTGTCCCAGACCCAGCGCCTCGAAGCCCGCCCCATCCTCGAGAGCCGCCGCGACCAGCTCCGCAACCAGCTCACCCAGGCCCTGCTCGTCGCCTATGGGGTGGTCGGGGGGGCCAACGGGCTCGTCGACCCGGCGAACTCGCTGACCGACCACTTCCGCAGCCTGGACCCCACCCTCGTTGTGCGCCCCACCACCCAGCCCAGCTTGGCCGGCGCGTTCGACGAGCTCGGCGACCAGGTCTACCGCCAGCTCTACCCCGGCCACCCCCGCTTCGAGGACGAGGTCACCCGCCCCCAGCTGCGCACCACCTGGGCCGAAGTGGCCCGGTCGCTCGACCAGCCCGGCGACGACGGCCGCATCGTCGTCGAAACGTCGAAGCGTGGGGCGTTGCGGAACGTGGCCAACGCCCTGGAGCTGGGCACCATGCACGAGAGCTACTTCGTGCCCGCCCAGACCTGGCTGGGCCGCCTCGACCGCCACCTCCACCAGGCCCGCGAGGCGGGCCGGGCGGTGACCGTGGCCGACGTGCGTGGCTGGGTCGACGCCGCCCCCGGCGGGCCCCGGGGCCTGCCCCCCGAGGTCGCCGACCTCGTCGTGCTCACCGTCGCCGCCCAGACCGACCACTCCCTCGCCCTTGCCGGCCGGGCCGTCGCGCCGGACCCCGGCCGTGCTCTGGCGGACGAGGTGGTGCTGCGGCCCGAGCAGCTCCCCCCCGCCGAGCTGTGGAAAGCGGCCGTGGCCCGGGCCGGCGGCGTGTTCGGCGTGCCCGTCAGCGAACGGGTCACCGCCGCGGAGATGGCGCTGCTGGCCGACCGGGTACGAGCCGCAGCCGCCGCGCATGGCACGGCGCCCCGTGAGCTGGTCGCCGCGCTGGGCGACGCCCGGGGGCGGGCCGGCCTGGCCGAGGGCGGCGCCCGGCTGCGCACAGCCGAGGCGGCGCTGGACCTGGTGGCGTCCCTGGCCCGGCCCGACCTCGCCCCTCTCCAGCTCGTAGAGCGGTTGGCCGAGGCCGACATCCCCACCAGCGACCAGGCCGTGGCGCTCTCCCTCAGCTCGGCCCGCCCGGTGATGACCGCCCTGCGCGACACCAACTGGGACCTCCTGCGCTCCGCCGGGCCCGAGGTCACCGAGCCATTGGCCGAGGCGCTGGCCAGCGACGAGTTCGCCCTCGGCAGCGGCGGCTACGACGCCGTCCGCCGACGGCTGGAGCAAGAAGCCACCCGCATCGTCACCGGCTCGGTAACAGTGACGCCGCCGGTGGTGACGCAGCCGGTGGTGACCCCGCCGGTCGTGACGCCCGGACGTCTGCAGCGCCAGGTGCGGTCGCGTCGGGAGCTGGACCAGCTCATCGACGAGACGCTGGACGAGCTGTTGGGCCGGGGCGTGGTCGTGGAGATCAGCTGGGACGAGCCGGGCGGGCGCGGGTGAGCGCACCGCTCGCCACCCCGCGCAGCTCGCCCCCGTGGTCGAGCGGGCGCTGCGGCAGGACAGCTCCTCGCTGGTCGTGCTGGTGCGGGCCGACCCGGCGCACCCGCCCGACGTGCGGGTCGCCGGCCACACGGTCACCGTGCGGGGTAGCCGCTCACCGCTCGAGGTCCGCGCCCTCGTCGCCCGCCACGCCGACGGGGCTGGCACTGGCGTCGGGGAGGGCGACGAGCCCGACGGGCTGCTGGTGATCCTCAGCGACCGCGACAGCCACGAGCTGGGCGACGACCTCGTGAACCGGGCCGCCGGGCGGCGCATCTGGCCCCTCGACCGGTGGCAGGCCGTCAAGGACCTCTTCGGCGCCCAGGCCGTCGCCGCCGACCTCGGCGGCAAGCTGCACCTGGTCGACGCGCTCGTCGAGGCCCGCCCCGTCGACGGCTACCCGCCGGTGCGCTCCGGCGTGCTCGACAAGGAGACCGCCCTCGGCGCCCTCCAGCAGGTCTACCTCGGCCTGTCGCCCGACGTGGCCACCCTCGATCGGCTCATCACCTGGGCGCTACGGCCTGAGGCCGCCAACCGCCTCAACCGGGTCGAGGCCGCCGTCCTCGCCGACATCAGCGAGTTCCTCGTCGAGCGCTTCGGGGCCGGCGCCGGCGCCGTGCTCGCCGTGCTGGAAGCCGGCCGGGGCGCCGACCTCGTCCCGTTGGCGCTCGTCGGCGGCATCCTGCACCACCCTGCGGCCGGGCCCCGCGAAGGCGCCCAGGTGCGCCTGCAGTTCGAGCTCAGCCGGGCCGTACGCCCCGCCGCGTGGCTGGAGCTGTCCCGCGCCGCCGAGCGCGCTCTGGCCGCCGCCGACCCGGCCCAGTCCCACGGTTGGCGGCAGCGGGCCGAGCGCCTCCTCGGCGAGGTTCAGGCCAGCGACGCCGCCCACCTCTCCGACGAGCTGCCCTCCGGGTTCGCCCAACGCCTCGCCGCCGCCGCTTCGGCCCTCGCCGCCTGGGACGCCGCGCCCGAGGACCACCACCTGGCCGACGCCGCCCACCAGGCCATCGAGCGCGCCGCCCGCCACCGGGCCGCGGTGCCCGAAGCGGACCGGGTCGACCGGCTGCACATGGCCGCCCGCCTGGTCCGGCGGGGCCGGGACCCGCTCGCCTGGGGGCACACCCTGGCCGAAGCCGGCCGGGCCTACCAGCGGGAAGGCGCCTGGCTCGACTGGGCCCGCACGCTCGTGTCCCGCGGTGAGAGCGCCCCCGGCCTCGCCGCCCTGTACGGCACGCTGACCGCCCGCTTCGACACCGCCCGCCGAGCGGACAACCAGGCCTTCGCCCGCATCGGCGCCACCGCCGCCGGCTCCCTAACCGCCGACGTGGTCGGCGTGGAGGCCGTACTAGCCGGGGTGGTCGCCCCCGTCGCCGCCGAGGTGCCGGTGCTGCTCGTCGTGCTCGACGGGATGAGCTGGGCCAACTACGCCGAGATCATCCAGCACCTGGCCCGGGTCGGCTGGTCGCCCTACCGCGACGGCGCCGGCGGGCTCGGCGACCGCCCAGCGGTGGCCGCCCTGCCCACCATCACCGAGTTCTCCCGCACCAGCCTGCTCTGCGGCGAGCTGCGCTCGGGCAGCGGGGACAGCGAGAAGCGCGGCTTCGCCGCCCACCAAGCCCTGATCGACGTGGGCACGGCCCGGAAGCCGCCGCTGTTGTGGCACAAACGGGACCTGCGGGCCGGTGGGCTCGACAGCGTGCCCGGCGACGTGCTCGCCGCGGTCGAGGACGAGAAGCGCCGGGTCGTCGGCGTGGTGATCAACAACATCGACGAACGCCTCAAGGACGTTGCCCAACCGCCCTCCGGGTGGGGCCTCGACGAGCTCGACCCCCTCCGCTGGCTGCTCGACGCCGCCCGCCGGGCCGGGCGCGCCGTCGTGCTCACCGCCGACCACGGCCACCTCCTCGAACGCGCCACCCGCCAGCTCCCCGCGCCGGGCAGCGGCGGGGACCGCTGGCGGCCCACGTTCGAGGGGGCCAGGGCAGGGGAGGACGAGATCACCGTGACCGGGCCCCGGGTCGTCGCCCCCGGCGGCAGCGCCGTCCTGCCCTGGGCCGAGGACGTCCGCTACGCCGCCAAGCACAACGGCTACCACGGCGGCCTCACCCCCCAAGAACTGTTCGTGCCCCTCGCCGTCCTCGCCGCCGAAGACCTCCTCCCCGGCTGGGAACCCGTCGCCGTCAAGCCCCCAGCCTGGTGGCACCACCGCCCCACCGCCCCGCCGGTCGCCGCCGGCGCGGCCACGGGACAGCGCAAAGCGCCCGCCAGCCAGCCCACCCTGTTCGACGCCGTGGAGGACCAGCGGCCGCAGCCCCGGCCGACGGCGCCGACCGAGCACGAAGCCTGGGCGGCCAAGGTCCTGGTAGCGCTCGAGCCCCGGCGAAACGCCCGCATCCGCCTACGCGACGAGCAGGCCGCCGCGCTGCTCGCCGTGCTCGCCGAGTTCGCCGGCCAAGCCGTCGGCGAGTCCCGCCTCGCCGACCTCGCAGGCCTCGCCCCCACCCGGGTCGGCGGCTACCTGGCGCAACTCCAAGAGCTGATCAACGTCGACGGCTACGCCGTGCTCACCGTGCTAGGCGGCGAAGCCCGCCTCGACCGCCCCCTCCTCGACCGCCAACTCGGCGGGCTATGAGCGTGCACGGGTGCGTCACTTCAATGCCCGCTGCGCTTGCCCGATCACGCTCGAAAAGATCCTAACCAACGGTTCTTCGGACGCAACGAGCTGCTTCATGGTGTCCTTTCGAAATGGACCGCGGCAAGAAGGGCTGCTGCAACCTGCAGCCATTCTTGCCGTCAATGAGCGGGTCCAAGGTGCTAGACGTCGGCCGGCCTGCCGGGGGCATTAGTTGAGTTAGTGAGGCGCCATCGAGGTCGTGGGCTGCCAAGCGACTACTGCGTACCGCGCAGGTCGGACTTTGCTTGCGGACCGGCAGTCTTGGTCCCTTCCGCTCAGCTTTTCGTATTTCGCACGTAGCGGTGGGGGCCGATGAATCCGACATGTATCTGCTGTGAGGCGCCGTCGGTGTCGTCGTAGAAGTACAGACGTGGGATGTTGCCTCCGCCGCCTGCCTGAATCTTGAGGTGGGCAAACATGTGCAGTCTGCCACTAGGTGCAATGTCAGTGGAAATTGGGAAATGCCGGAGGTTTCGAAGCTGATCGTTGTTGAGAACGGTTTCGGACTCGGTCATCGCCAGCTTCGATGTCGGCCAGGCACCGGTCTGCTCGCACCAAAGTTTGAAACCTGGAGGCTGCATACCCATCCGCTTCGCTGCGGCGTAATCGTGCAGAGCGAGAAGTCCTTGCCAGATTGCGGAGGCCCACACCTGGTATTTGGCCGTTGCTTCGAGTTCGTCGATATCGCGGGGAGCGTCATCGTGTATCTCGATACGCTCGAGATACGTCCTAGCAGAGTCGATGGCTTCTCCGATGCTGATCGGCACATCGAGATCGTGTGGGTCGGATCCCAGTCCGACTAGCGGAATAGCGGTCTGATTAGCGAGAGCGCGAATCGTCCGCTGCAGCCCGTCGCGTTCACGCCGGAGATCCTCGAGTTCGTCGGCGTCGTCGTATCGGTCGGCTTCGCCTATGACGACCGCGGCTTCTAGACGTGAGATCTCCCAGCGGGCCTGTTCCTCTACGGCCTCGCGCACGAGGTCAGCTTCCGCCAGCAGTTTGGTCAGATCTTCGATTTCCGCTCGAAGCGTCGGTTCGTCGGCGTGCGACTCGCTCGCAGCTCGTGTATTGGAAATCTGGCTCGCACGTGCGTCGACCTCGAGCTCGGTGGGCCGCCGCAGCAGGCCCGCGAGATGCCCCCACGCGCTTGGAATGGGCGGGTGCAGTTGCAACCGCGCGAGGCGCCTGGCGAGCATCGATGCCGCCCGACGCGGGTGAACGGCGATGAGACGAGCAGGGATCCAACGATGTCGATACGCATCGTCGGGATCGTCGACGCGTAACGGGGGCAAGTACATGCGCACCGCTCCGCCGTAGACGCCGAAGCCCTCGCGCAGCGCCTCGTTGAGCATTGTGCTCGCAGGGGGGCTGACCGCGTAGACGTGAGCGAGGCCAGCGAGTGTCTGGGCGGTAGCGTCAGCGCGGCGAATCGTAGTGGGCGGGTCGGCACGAAGGTCGGGCGAGAAAACCACGATCGGCACCTGCCGAGCAGGGTCCAGAAGTGCGCCGACGAGCTCATCCACGGTGCCGGGACCCAAGCGCCGGGCATCGGTCCTCATCGGAAGGCCGTAGCTGGTCGGTCGGCCCCCGTTTGCGATCAAGCCCCGCACGAGTCTCGGCGCTGCCATTTCCGGCTCGCCCCCGCCGGGATCGTCGCACTCGAGGTCCACCCAGAACGATCGAGTCTCATGGTCTGCGAGCGCCGTCGCCGTCGTCGTCCACGTTCGACCGCGAGGATCGGTCTCGGACAAGGTGCAGCGCAAAGCCCGCCCGATCTCGGCATCGGCTCTGCGCACTTCGATCCAAAGGCTATCGTCCTGCTGGAACCGCCCCCGCCGCGGGATGTCGTCCTCGTCGATCCCTTTCCAAATGCACCACTCCTTGAACTCGTCGTCGAGGACGAGAAGAGGCTGGCACCAGTCGTCGTCCCACACTGCCCGATAGATCAGACTCACCGCCACAGTTCCCTCCGGCCTGGCTTACCTTCACTCGAACTCCTGGCCCTTAGCGCCGAGCTGACTGGCGTTCTCGCTGACAACTCGTCGGGCGCTGTCGTCGTAGCGAGTCGAGGTGGCGTTGAGCTCAAGCGTCAGCGTCATCGTTCCGCCCGAGGCTGCGCTTAGGTAGTGCACGACATTGCGGAGGGGATCTTCGAGCTGTCGGATTGCCCGCACCCGCCGAGACAAGACCCCGTACCCGTAGGCCGGCCTTGATTTCGTGAAATCCGGGCATGATAGGGAGCGTCCGGTCCGCCGAGGGTCTCGCCTCAGATGAGCCTCAGAACCCCAACTCAGCTCGATGGTACCGCCGTCGGTGGTGAACGCGGTTGCGTCAGCGCACAGAGCGAATCCCGGCGCCCGGCCGACAGCGACGAGCAGCTGATACCCGCGACGGCCCCAAGCTCCCGCCTTGGTTCAGCGAAGGTCTCAACCGGTCCGGAAGCGTCGACCTCCTCGACTCGGGGCGGAAGCCCGAGCGCGCGGCCGGGCTACGGGACCGGACCCTTCTTGCTGGGCTCCACACCTGCCCTCCCCCGTTGGGAGCTGGCTGCCCTGAACGCTGGGAACATGAGATGCGGGGTGTGGGCGAAGCCATCGAGGCCCACGTGCACGGCCGGCTGACCGGGTGGCGCATGGTGAGCGAGTGGTTCTCCCGCGCGCCTCTGGTCGGTGCGGCGGGGGCCAAGGGCGGCTGTCGTCAGTGGATCGAGGGGCACCTGCCGGCCGGTGAGTGGCAGATCGAAGTGCCTACGCCCTGCTAGTGAAGAGGAAGCCGGGTGGGTCAGAGTCGTCAGCGAGCGGCGGCCCGCAGGGCTTGTAAAGCGTCGATGGCTGCGTCAAGGGAGACGACGTCGGGGTGGGCGCGCCGGTTGAGGGCTTCGTCGATGACGCGGTGGAGGAGCGCAAGGGTCGGTTTCAACAAGGAACGGCTGATAAC
>WHTX01000176.1:5096-10631 GCA_009377505.1 Acidimicrobiia bacterium | reverse complement strand
CCAATGCCCTGGTCGACCTCGTGCCCCAGGGAGGCGAGGAGGTCGGCCGCGGCCCGGGCCGCCTCCTGGCAGGCGGGGTCCGTGGTGGCGTAGGGGAGCTCGTCGCAGACGCCGACGCGGAGCCGGCCGGGGTCGGCCCCCACCTCGTCCAGCAACGGGCGGGGCAGGGGCGGGGCGGGGGTGGGGTCGCCGAGCTCGGGCCCGGAGAGGACGTCGAGCCCGGCGGCGGTGTCGCGCACGGTCCGGCTGAGGACGCCGTCGGTGGCCCCACCGGCCCACATCTCCCCGGCGGGCGCCATGGAGACCCGGCCCCGGCTCGGCTTCAGGCCGACGATCCCGCAGGCGCTGGCCGGGAGCCGGATCGAGCCCCCGCCGTCCGATGCGTGGGCCAGGGCGACGATGCCGGCGGCCACGGCGACAGCCGCCCCACCGCTCGACCCGAGCGGGCTGCGGGTCGGGCCCCACGGGTTCCGCGTCACACCGAATGCCGCGGTCTCCGAGGCAGCAGGGCATTGGCCGCAGCCGAGCTCGGGGCTGTGCGAGCGCCCGATGCTGATCGTGCCGGCCCGACGCAGCCGCCGCCCGACGTTGCCCGTGGCCTGGTAGCGGAGGTCGAGTTGGCGCAGCAGCCGGTTGCCGGCGTGGGCGGTGTCGCCCTCGACGGGGGTGAACAGGTCCTTGAGCAGGATCGGGACACCGGCGAGGGGCCCGGTGGGCACCGCAGCCGCCTGCTGCCGTGCGGCCTCGTAGCTGGTGGCGACGATGGCGTTCAGCTTGGGGTTGAGCTGCTCGGCCCTGGCGATGGCGTCCTCGACTGCCTGGGCCGCCGTGGTCCGGCCGGCGGCTACGAGCGATGCGGTCTCCACGGCGTCGGGAAGTGCCATACCCGGAGCTTGTCACACCGTCGTCAGGGCACGAGCGGGGCGGCTCTGGCCCGCCTCCTGGCCCGGAGCGACGGCCGCGCCGGTCGGATCAGTCGTCGGACTCGCCGCGCAGGAACTGCTCGACCTCTTCGACGAGGGCCCCGCTCTCGCCCATCTCGTCGTAGCGCTGCTCGAGTTGGCGGACCAGGCCGAGGGTGTCCTCGTCGTCCTCGACCAGCCGGTTGACCTGGCGCTCGTATGCCGCGGCGGCGATCTCGAGGTCGGTGGTGGGCAGGTCGAGGGCGAGCAGCTCGGAGACCTTGGACACGAGGGCGAGCGCCGCCTTGGCGAGGGCGCCCCGTGCACGTAGCTAGGCACCGCCGCCCAGAGCGAGGCGGAGGGGATGTCGGCGTCGCGACAGGCGGCGTGGAGCACGCCCACGATGCCGGTGGGGCCCTCGTAGGTGGAGGGCTCGACGTCGAAGCGCTCGACGCTGGAGGCGTCGTAGCCCGAGCCGAAGATCTGCACGGGACGGGTGTGGGGGACGTCCGAGACGAGCGCGCCGATGGTGACGACGAGCTGGGCGTCATAACGGCGGGCGATGGCGATCACCTGCTCGCAGAACGTGCGCCACATGAGGGCGGGCTCACTGCCCTCGAGCACGATCACGTCGCCCTCGAGGCCGGGCACGGCGGCGGCGGAGAGCTGGTTGCGGGGCCACACGATGCGCCGGGTGTGGCCGTCGCCCAGTTCCACCTGGGGGCGGGCCGTCGTGAAGTCGTAGAAGGGCTCGGCGTCGATGTCGGCGAAGGGCCGCGCCTCCCACCGGTCGCTGAGGAAGCGGACGGCCGTCGTGGCCGCGTCACCGGCGTCGTTCCAGCCCTCGAAGGCCGCCAGGATGATCGGGCGCCGCAGGTTGGGCTCGCTCGACCAGCGGAGGTAGTCCATCGACGCCACGCTACCCCTGCCCCGCGGGCCCAGGGCGTCGAACTGTGAGCGCCGTCCCTGCCCTCCGCCGTCGTTACGCTGGGTGACCATGCAGATCGTCGAGGCGACCGAGTCCACCCCTGCGCTCGTCGAGGCGTTCGCCCTGCTCATCCCCCAACTGTCCTCCTCGAACCCCCCGCCGACGGGGCCTGAGCTGGCCGAGATCATCGCCTCGCCCGCCACTCAGCTGCTCCTCGCCGTCGACGACGACGGGACCGTCCTCGGGGCCTTGACCCTCGCCCTCTTCCGCATCCCCACCGGGCTGCGAGCGTGGATCGAGGACGTGGTGGTGGACGGCGCCGCTCGGGGCCGCGGCGTGGGCGACGAGCTCAACCGTGACGCCCTGCGCCGGGCGCGCCAGGCTGGGGCGACGACGGTCGACCTCACCTCCCGGCCCAGCCGTGAGTCGGCCAACCGGCTCTACCAGCGGCTCGGCTTCAAGGCCCGGGAGACGAACGTCTACAGGATCCAGCTAGTGCCATGACCACCGACGTTCGCCGCGTTCAGGCCGGCCATGCCCGCCGCTCGCGGCGTCGTCCTCCTCGCCAGGGGACAGTGAGAGGTGATGGAGCGCTGGGCGACCCTGCGCTGCGGCAAGAACGGGCATCTCAGCATCCGAGGATCTCGACGCGACGACACCCGTCGAGCTGAGCCAACCCCAGCTCATCGAAACAGCACGGTGGCCTGCGCGCTGCGTTGTGTAGTCTTTGTGTATGGCTCGCCGGAACATCAGCCTTCCCGACGATCTCGACGAACGGGCTCGGCGGGCGCGTCTGAACGTGTCGGCGTTGGCACAACGAGCCGTCGCCGACGAGCTCGACCGCCGCCAGCGGATGGCAGGGCTCGATGCGTGGCTCGACGAGCTCGACGCGACCCATGGAGCGCCGTCCGCCGACACCATGGCTGCAGCCCGCGGGTGGTTCGCCTCGGCGAGCGAGGTCCAACCTCGCCGGGCGCCCGCCCGGAAGAAGCGCTCAGCCGCGAGGGCGGCGGGCTGATCGTCGTCCTCGACACCGGAGGCGTCGACGGCCTCGCGCCGATCGACGAGCAGCGCCGCGCCCGACTGCGCGTCCTTCGCGAGCAGGCGAGCGACATCGTTGTGCCGGCCGCGGTCCTCGCAGAGGGCGTGTTCAACGGTCACGTCGGCCACGACCACCACGTCCGACAGCTCCTCACGCATGCGAACGTCGCCCCCGTCGACGAGCCGCTCGGCTACACGGCCGGCGCGCTTCGCCAGGCAGCCATCGGTGCCGGCATGGGCCCTGCGCCTTCGGGGGTCGACGCAGTGGTCGCCGCCGAGGCCGACGCCCGTGCTGCGGGGGACGACGTCCGCATCATCACCACAGACGACGACGACCTCGAGCTGCTCGCTTCGCTCGCGAGCAACACCGCGCGCCTCTCGGTCCTGGCTCCGTAGACCTCGCCAAGCGGGCGGGCTCTAGGGCTGGTCCGCCGAGTTCCACGCCGGCCTCACCCGCGAGGGCGCCGAACAGGCCCGGCCCGCCTTCAAAGGCGAGCCGGCCCGGCGGGGAGCCGCCCAGCGCCCCGAGCGGCCCCGGCCGAGGCGCAAGGTCGCGACAAGCGCGAAGGTTCCTGCACCGTGGCGGTGCAGGATCCTTCGCGGTTCCCGGGCCGGGGCGACGCCGCCGCCCGCCCACCGCTGATCGCCCAGGCCGCCCCTCAGCCCGCGAGGCGAGACGCCCCCGACCCCATGGACCTACTCATCTAGCCCTTCGCGTCCGACCATCGGGGGATGGCGCTGATGTCGGCGACGAAGCGGACCGAGTCGTCGGGCGCCCATCGGTGGGCGGCCTCGTGCAGGCACGCCTCGGCGAGCCGGGCGACGGCGTCGCCGTGCTCGACAGGGGCATGTACCAGCAGCTCGTCGTGCAGGCACAGCACGATCCCCGCCCCGAGCTGTGCCCCACGGGCACGCACCGTGGCCGCCCAGACCTTGAACAGCTCGGCCGCCGCTCCCTGGACAGCGGCGTTGCGGGCGTACCGCCCGCGGGCTGCGGCCCGCCCGCGCGCCTCGTGCTCGCTGGCCGCAGGAGGGCTCGACGCTCCCATCGGTAGCAACCTGCCGCCGTAGGTTCGCAGGTCGTGCCCGGCCTGGCCGGCTCGGTCGGCGCGCTCGAGGTAAGCCATGGCCACGGGGTAGGCCGACTCGAGGCGATGCAAGGCCTGCAGGCCCCGGCCGGTGGTCTGCCCGTACATGGCGCCCAGCACGGCGACCTTGGCCGTCGCCCGGTCCACGCCGAGCTGGCGCGCCACCGGTGCGTACATGTCGTCGGCCATCGCGGCGCGGGCCAGCGCCTCGTCCCCGCTGACCGCGGCGAGGACGCGGGGCTCGATCTGCCCGAGGTCGGCACGGACGAAGACGTGCCCGGGCTCGGCGAGGACGGCGCGACGCAGGTCGGCGGGCATGTTGTGCAGGCCGGCCGACGCCGTCATCCGCCCCGCCGCGCCGTCGCAGCCCGACCACGCCCCCCGCAGCCGGTTGTCCTCGCCGAGGTTCTCGTCGAGCCAGGCGTAGCCGAAGGTCGTGGCCATGCGCTCGGCCTTGCGCCAGGTGAGGATGGCGTCGACGAGGGGGTGGGCGTGGCGGAGCGCCTCGAGCCGCCAGGCACGCGTGTCGGGGACCTCGACACCGATTTGGCGCAGCAGCGAACGCACCTGGCCGGGGCTGCGCAGGTCGACCGGAGCGCCCGGCGGTGCGTGGCGCAGCACCTCGGCGTCGCGGCGCGAGCGCTGGGCGGCAGCCTCGTCCTCGGTGCGCGGGCGGGGGCCGATGAACCCGGCGATGACTTCCTCGGCCACCCCGCAGTCCATGGGCAGGCCGTCGACGGACAGCTCGGCGCAGAGGAGCTCGACCGCTGACTCGGATCGGGCGACCGTCACGGCTCGCGGCTGGTCGGGGAGCCCGCCCAGGCGCCCCAGCTGCAGCGCGGCGACCGACGATGCCAGCTCCGCCCAGCGGGCGAGTCGATCGGGAGTCGCCGACCAGCCGCCACCCGCCCACTCCGGGCTGAGGTGGCCGTCGCGCCGGACAGGCTCGTCGAGCGCCCCGCCGAGCTGCTCGGCGTGGCTGAAGAGGTCGAGGGGGCCGGTCTTCGGGATCGTCTCGGCCGCCAGCCCGTGGACCTCGGCCCACGCCCGGGCCGGCTCGGCCCGCCAACCACCGGCGAGGAGGCGGTGCACGGCGGCGATGTCCCAACAGGCAGCCACCCGCAGGCCAGCCTGGACGAGCTGTTCCGCCGTGTCCTTCGACCACAGCACCCACCGGGGGCGAAGGACGCGCTCCACGTGGTCGAGGACGGCCACGGGGCCCTCGACGGCGATGGGTATGGCGCGCCTGGCCGGCGTGGCCAGCCCGAGCCCGACCCCGGGGGCGACGGCCAGGGCGACGAGGTCCCCCCGGGCGACGCCGGACCGGCGCAGCTCCTCCACCACGGCCGCGCCCGCTCCGCCCATGGGCCACACCCTGCCAGAGGCCGACAACGGCGTGACGTGGGGGCCCGTGTCTGACAGGGGGGTGTCAGGGAACGGGTGCCGCGCCCGACAGGTCGCCGTCGTCGCGCAGCTGGGGGAGCTCCTCGGCCAGCCAGGCCGTCGGGCTGCGGCCCGCCAGCTCGTGCCAGTCGCGGGTGAGGTGGGCCTGGTCGTAGTAGCCGAGGTGGCTGCC
>WHTX01000176.1:0-5086 GCA_009377505.1 Acidimicrobiia bacterium | reverse complement strand
CACCCGGGCGAGTCCCGGCGCGCCCGGCCTTTGGAGCAGGCGGCGGGCCCGCTCGAAGCGCAGCACCCGGGCGGCCGCCTTGGGGGCGAGGCCGAGCTCTCGGCGAAACCGTTCGCCCAGGTGGCGACGGCTCCAGCCGACCTCGCGGGCGAGCGCGCCGACCTCGAGCGTGCCCCCCGAGGCGACGAGGCGGTACCAGGCCCGGGTGACCTCGGGGCCGGGCGGTGGCGCCACGTCGAGCAACGCCCGGCCGAACCACTCGTCGAGCAGGGCGAAGCACGCCGCCCAGCTCCCCGCGGCCCGGAGTCGTTCGATGAGCTCGGCCGCGGGCCGGGCGCCCAAGACGTCGCCCAGCTCGACCACGTTGGTGGCCAGCTCGGCGGCGGGCAGGCCCAGTAGCGCCCGAGCACCGAGGGGGGAGAGCTCGAGGTGGAGGCCGTGCTGGTGGTCGTCGAAGCTGACCGTGCCCGGCGCCGTGTGCAGGCCGGCGACGAGGGCGACGAAGTCCGCGGGCGCCAGCCGCGCGTCAGGCATCGTCGTCATCCGCACCGGGTCGGCCAGGCTGATGATCAGCGTCAGGTGCCGCGAGGGCAGCGCCTGGTGCGTGCCGGGGCTCAAGCCGACGAGTCGGTACCCGACGTAGCGGTCGACGTAGCCGGCGAGCGCGGGTGCCGGCGCGGCGGTGGCGAAGTCGGGCCGCTCGTCCACGGCGCCAGGTTACGCGGCTCGCTGCGCCCAGCCGGGCGGCCCCCTGGCAGGCTGGCCGCGGCGCCGAGCCGTCAGCCCGAGGTGGACTCGAACTTGCGGACGGCCAATGCGGCGAAGACCACGGTGATGCCGGTGGCCCAGGCGAGCGCCCACCACAGGTCGGCCCCGGGGTCGTAGCCGTTGTAGAGCGCCCGGGTGGCGTCGGTGACCTTCGTGAAGGGGTTGGCGTCGGCGATGGTGGCCAGCCACGAGGGCATGCTGTCCGTGCTCACGAAGGCGGAGGAGACGAAGGTCAGGGGGAACATCCAGATGAACCCGGCCGAGTTCGCCGCCTCCACCGAGCCCACCGACAGGCCGACGAGCGCCTGGATCCAGCTGAAGGCGTAGGCGAAGAAGAGCAGCAGCAGGGTCGCCGCGGTTGCGTCCAACAGGCCGCCCTCGAAGCGGAAGCCGACGGCGAAGGCGACCACCAGCATCACCACGAACGTCAGGACGTTGCGGAACAGGTCGGACACGGTGCGCCCGACGAGCACGGCGGCATGGGCCATGGGCAGGGACCGCAGCCGGTCGATCAAGCCCTTGGAGAGGTCCTCGGCCAGCCCGACCCCGGTGAAGGCCGAGCCGAAGAGCACGGTCTGGGCGAAGATGCCGGGCATCAGGTACTGCTTGTAGCTGGCGTAGCCGGGGACCTGGATCGACCCGCCGAAGACGTACACGAACAGCAGCACGAACATGATCGGCTGGATGGCCGAGAAGATGAGCAGCTCGCTGTTGCGGGGGATGATGCGCAGGTGGCGCGTGGCCTCGGTCCAGCTGTCGCGAACGAGCCAACCCGGCCCCGTCGGCACCTCGAAGCGGCTGGGCGCCGCGGCCTCGTCGACGGTCGTCATTCGCCTCGCTCCTCCTCGGAGGTGGTGTCGTCGATGCTGTGCCCGGTGAGCTGGAGGAACACGTCGTCGAGGCTGGGACGCCGCACGGCCACGTCGTCGACCTTCACCCCGGCGGCGTCGAGTGCCCGCACCGTCTCGGGCACGATGCCGGGGTGGGCCTCGGTGGGCACGCTGACGAGCGAGCGGTCGGCGTCGACGACCTCGGGCCCACGAGCGAACCCGGCGAGCGCCCCCACGGCGGCGGCCACGTCGGCCCGGTCGGTCACCAGTACCTCGAGGCGGTCGCCGCCGATGCCGCGCTTGAGCTCGTCTGCGGTGCCCCGGGCGATGACCCCCCCCTGGTCGATGACCACGATGTCGTGCGCCAGCCGGTCGGCCTCCTCGAGGTACTGGGTGGTGAGCAGCGTCGTCGTCCCCTCCCGTACGAGCTGCTCGATGAGGTCCCACATGGACAGGCGACTGCGGGGGTCGAGGCCCGTCGTGGGCTCGTCGAGGAAGAGCACGGACGGCTCGGCGATCAGGCTCATGGCGATGTCGAGGCGGCGGCGCATGCCTCCCGAGTAGCCCTTCACGGCGCGGCCGCCGGACTCGAGGAGGTCGAAGCGATCGAGCAGCTCGCCGGCGCGCTGGCGCGCCCGTCGGGAGCCCATGTGGAACAGCCGGCCGACTTGCTCGAGGTTCTCCTGGCCCGTGAGGCGCTCGTCGACGGCGGCGTACTGGCCGGTCAGCCCGATGCGGGCGCGTACGCGTTGGGGCTCGCGGGCGACGTCGATGCCGTCGACGACGGCGCGGCCGGCGTCGGCCTTGAGCAGGGTGGTGAGGATGCGGACGGTGGTCGTCTTCCCGGCGCCGTTCGGCCCGAGCAGGCCGAGCACGCTGGCACGAGGCACCTCGAGGTCGACCCCCCACAAGGCTTCGGTCCGCCCGAACCGCTTGACGAGGCCCTCGGTGATGACGGCAGGCATGGCCCGAGAGGCTAGGGCCCCACCACCTTGACACGTGTAAGGATTTCCTTCTCGGACCTGTGCCGACCACGGCGCTGGTGCCGTGAACATCGCCAACGTTGGTGGTCATGGCACTAGCGTCCCTTCCGGACGGGAGACGTGGTCATGCCGGCATGGGACAAGCTCGAGACGGTGCGGCGGCGCTCAGCGCGCCGCATCGGACCGCAGACTTCCTGGCACCGACGTTACGTCGAGTACGTCGAACGCCTGGCCGAGGCGGAACTGACCGGGCCCGACGGCTTCGCCGGTGGCGCCGCGGCTGCTTTCACCCTCTTCGGCCCCCCTACTGCGGGCCGCCCGCCCGAGGAGATCTTCGAGGCGTTCCTCGCCGCCACCGCCGAGCTCCCCGAGAACCGCCGCAACCCCTTCGACCTCGTCATCGCCTTCGGCAGCGGCTGGGGGCGCACGGTCGTGCCCGCCGCCGGCTGGGAGGGCCGCTGGGAGGGCGCGGTGCTGGCCCTCGTGGAGCAGGTCCGCTTCGCCGCTTCGGCCACCGACGAGCTGCTCAAGGGCCAGCTCGGCTTGGACCTCGTCGAGCACGACGAGCTGCCCAGCCTGGCGGCGGGGTTCGCCGTCTCCCTCCTCGGCCGCTGTGACTGCGCCCACCATCGCCGGGGGTGCGGCGGGCAGTGCGGGCGGGGCTGTTGCTTCGAGGACCACGAGCTCGGGCGGTGGGACCCCGCCAGGGTGCCCTTGCGGGCCTTCGTCGACCAGGCGGTGCGGGGCACGGCGCAGCGGCGGGTCCTCGGCGCCGCCTTCGCCGAAGGCCTGCTCTACCGGGCGCTCGAGCCCGAAGGCCGCGTGCTGTGCCGGGTGGTGGAGGTCAGCCAGTGCAACACGTGCGGCGCCACCTTCGAGGGGCCGCGCTGCCACAGCCCGGGCTGTGACGCCGCCGCCGGTGCGGCCCATGGCCGCGTCGCCCGCCGCAACCGCCTGATCGTGCCCCTGCCCCAGCCGGGCGGCGCCTACGTCGAGGCCCAACGTTGGGAGTGCCGGAGCTGCAAGAACCTCTACGGCCACGGCCGCCCCGCCTCTCTGCGCGAGGGAGACGCTCGCTGCCCTCGCTGCGGCTGGGAGCCGCCCGCGGGCCGGCGCCCCCATTCGGTCTCGGTCTGGCAGCGCGTCGGCGCCGACGAACGCCGCGGCGTGCCCCAGCCGCTGTGACCTGCGTCCCCCTGGGCGAGACCCCTGTGACCCGCGAGCCCACCCTTGCGACCCCTGTGACATCCCATGAACCCCACGCCCACCGTGACCGCAGCTGAGATCGTCGACTCCGTGCGCGCTCTCCTCGCGGCTCGGGGCTCTTTCGACGTGGCCGACGGCCTCTTCGTCGAGGCGGAGGACGTGGTCGTGCTCGTCGTGGCCGACGAGGCCCGTCCCCAGGTCACGGTCGACCTCACCGAGACGTCCACCAACGAGGCCTTCGAGGACGCGGCCGAGCCCGCCGCCGTGGACATGGCCGACGACCACGGCGCCCTCGACCTGGTGCTCACCCTGCGGGCCCGGGGCGGCGTGCTCGGCCTCGCCGGCACCCCCGTGGCCGTGCTCGGCCTCTCGGGCCGTCGCTCCGCCGAGCTCGACGAGCGGGGCCGCGCCCGGATCTCTGGGGTCGCGCCCGGGCGGGCGCAGCTCGAGCTCGGCCCACTGCGCGGCCTCGCCCCCGTCGTGCCCCTCCACGAGCGCCGGCGTCGTCTCGAAGGCGCGCTCGAGCCGGCCGGGCCCTTCGTCAGCCGCGAGCTGGCCCACGCCGCCCAGACCGGCCGGCGGGTGGGGCCAGCCCAGCACTGGCGGTCCGTGGACGGCGCTCTCACCATCGAGCTGGCCGAGTCCGACGAGCGGCGGCTGCTCCTGACCGTGAGCCGGCGGGCGGACGAGGCCGAGCTCGGCGCCGTGCGGGTGCGCTGGGAGGTGCGCCACCGAGACGACGCAGAACGTGGGGCCGACGACGACTCGACGTTCGAGCTCGTCACGCCGCTCGTGCCCGGCTTCGGCGGGCGGCGGGCCAGCGTCCGCTACGACCTCGGCTCGGCCGAGGTGTTCGCCGCCTTCGGCATCCTCGCCGTCGACGCCGTGCCCCTCGGCGACCTCACCGAGACCGACGTGGAGAACGCACTGCACCACGGCCCCTACGGCAGCGCCGTGCGGTCGTGGCAGGCCATCGCCGACGCCGACAGCTGCCCTGAAGAGGTGGCGTCGCGCATCGCCGCCCAGCTCGGCCGGGCCTGACCCGAGCCGCCGCTACGCCGCTCGCCCGAGCGGCCGGCAGGAGCAGCGAATTCGCTCCGCCCCACGTCTGGGCGCCGAACTCCCTGGTCACCGCCTTGCCGGCGACCTTGCGAGCCTGGGGCAGCGAATCGACGTCGAATCGACGCGTGTCCGTCGAGCTGGCGGGGACAGTAGCGCTGAGCTGGGCGAACGTCGAGGCCGTGGCCCCCGCCGGATTCGCTGGGTGGCGCGGGGGTCGGGCAGGCGAGCTCGTCGCCT
>WHTX01000175.1 GCA_009377505.1 Acidimicrobiia bacterium | reverse complement strand
GGGCGCCCGGCCGGCGGGGGCTGCGCCGGCGGGGGCTGCGCCGGCGGTGCCTGAGCGGGCGGGGGCTGCGCGGGCGGGGCCTGGGTGGGCGCAACCTGCTCGAGCGGGGATTGGTCGCCCTCGCCCCGGAGACGGCCGTGCAGGTCGCGCAGCACCGGGCCGGGGGTGACGCCGAGGTCCTCGGCCAGGCGGGCGCACAGGTCCTCGTAGCGGTGCAACGCCTCGGCGGGCCGCCCGGTGCGGGCGAGGGCGGTGAGGAAGCGCGACCACAGCTCCTCGTCGTGGGGCTGCTCGGCCACGATCGGCCCGAGCTGGGTGACCACGGTCTCCGGCTGCCCGATGGCCAGGCGGGCGTCGGCGAGGACCAGCTCGGCGAGGGCGCGTCGACCCTCGAGGGCGATGGCGTGGCTGGCCAGGGCCCCCTCGGCCACGCCGCCGATCGCCGGCCCGCGCCAGAGCCCGAGCGCCCGGCTCGCCGCCGCCGCCGCCGCCGACCACCGCTCCTCGGCCAGCGCGGCACGGGCCTCACCGAGCTCCCGCTCGAAGCAACGGGCGTCGACCGCGTCGTCCTCGACGTCGAGGCGGTAGCCCCCTGCCGCGGTGGCAATGGCTCCATCGGCGGGGCGCAGGGCTCGGCGCAGCTGGGAGACGAGCTGGTGGAGGGCGTTCTCGGGGTCGACGGGCAGCTCTCCCGGCCACAACGTGCCCACGAGCTGGTGGAGGGGCACGACGACCCGGGGGTGGAGGGCCAGCGCGGCGAGCAGGAGCTGCTGGCGCCCCCGCCGCAAAGGCGCCGGGCCACCTCCCACACAGGCTTCGACCGGCCCGAGGATCGACACCTGCACGGGCAGGGCAACACTCCCGACGAGGACGCTCTTCCCCTAACAGGGCACTCGCGGCCGACGAGCGGCGCGGCGACAGGAGGATGACAGGTCCGGGTGGGACGGTTCTCTCCCGAACGGGGTACAGGGTCTCGACGGGCCGCACAGCGGAGGCCCGCCCGGCGAGACGTCTGTCCACAGGAGAGGACCACGTGAGCACTGCCACCGAGCAAGCCGTCGCCGAGGACCACCGGAACAGCGCGCCCGCTGGCGCCAGCGGGGCAAGCGCGCCCGCTGGCGCCGCCGGCGCAACGGGGGTGGGTGGCGCCGGGGCCGGGGACTACGGCGCAGTCCGTGCCCTCACCGAAGCCCTGGCCGCGCCGCTGTCGCCCGAGGACCAGGTCATCCAGTCCATGCCCGACGCCAGCCCGGCCAAGTGGCACCGCGCCCACTCGACGTGGTTCTTCGAGACGTTCCTGCTGCGGCCGCACGCCCGCGGCTACGTGCCCCTCGACGAGCGCTATGCGTACCTCTTCAACTCCTACTACGAGGCCGCCGGGCCCCGGCACCCTCGGCCCCAGCGCGGGCTCGTGACCCGCCCGGGCGTCGCCGAGGTGGGCGAGTACCGCGCCCACGTGGACGCGGCCATGGGCGACCTGCTGGCCCGGGCCGGTGGCCCGCTCGCCGTGCCCGTGGCCGACCTCGTCACCTTGGGGCTCAACCACGAGCAGCAGCACCAGGAGCTGCTGCTCATGGACATCAAGCACGCCTTCTCCCTCAACCCCCTCGACCCCCTCTACCGGCCGCGTCGCCCGCCCCGCTCCGGGCCGCGCCTCGCCGGCGACTCGCTCGCCGCCACCTCCCTCGCCGGCCCCGGATGGCACGAGCACGCCGGCGGCCTCGAGGAGGTCGGTCATGGTGGCCATGGCTTCGCCTATGACAACGAAGGCCCGCGCCACACCGTCTACTTGCGGCCTTTCGCCCTGGCCGAGACCGTCGTGACCTGCGGCGACTGGCTGGCGTTCATGGAGGACGGCGGGTACAGGCGAGCAGAGCTCTGGCTGTCGGACGGCTGGGCCACCGTGCAGGGCGAGGCCTGGGACGCACCGTCGTACTGGCGGCGAGAGGAGCGGGACTGGTCGCAGTTCACCCTCGCCGGGCGGCAGCAGGTCGACCCGGCCGAGCCCGTCTGCCACGTCAGCTACTACGAAGCGGACGCTTTCGCCCGCTGGTCCGGGGCGCGCCTGCCGACCGAGGCCGAGTGGGAGGTCGTGGCCGCCGGCGCGCAGCCACAGCCGCAGCCCGGCGCGCAGGGCGCCCTCGACCTCGAGGTCCTGCACCCCCGGCCGGCCCCTGCGGGCGCGGGGATGCGGCAGCTCTTCGGGGACGTGTGGGAGTGGACCTCGAGCGCCTACCTGCCCTACCCGGGCTTCCGGCCCGCCGAGGGCGCGGTCGGCGAGTACAACGGCAAGTTCATGGTCAACCAGCAGGTGCTGCGGGGCGGGTGCTGCGCCACCCCGGCCGGGCACGTCCGGGCCAGCTACCGCAACTTCTTCCCGCCCTCGGCCCGCTGGCCCTTCACCGGGCTCCGCTTGGCCCGCGACCTCTGACCCCGAGCGTCGCCGCAACCCCCTTGTTGTCCCCCCGAGGAGACGCACGTGCCCACTTCCGCCCTCACCGTCGAGGTCGCCCTCGACCCCTACACGTTCCGCGCCCAGCTCGTGGCCGATGCCCGGGCCGGGCTCACCGCCCAGCCCAAGACGTTGCCCCCTGTCTGGTTCTACGACGAGCGGGGGAGCCAGCTGTTCGACGAGATCACCCGGCTCCAGGAGTACTACCCCACCCGCGCCGAGCGACGGCTGCTCGAGCGGCACGCCGGCGAGATCGCTGCGCTGAGCGGGGCTGACACGCTCGTCGAGCTGGGCTCGGGCACCTCGGAGAAGACCAGGGTGCTGCTCGACGCCCTGGCCGCTGCCGGCGCGCTGGCCCGCTACGTCCCCCTCGACGTCAGCATCGAGGTGCTCACGGCAGCTGCGGAGGACATCGCCCGGGCCTACGGGATCGACGTGCACGCCCTCGTCGGCGACTTCACCCAGCACCTCGACCGGCTGCCCGGCGGTGGGCGGCGCCTGGTGGCCTTCCTCGGCTCGACGATCGGCAACCTCGCGCCCGTGGCCCGCGCCCGCTTCCTGCGCGCCCTCGGCGACCAGCTCGGCCCCGGCGACGGGTTGCTGCTGGGGACCGACCTGGTCAAGGACCGTGCTCGCCTCGTGGCCGCGTACGACGACGCCGCCGGCGTCACCGCCGAGTTCAACCGCAACGTCCTGCTCGTCCTCAACCGCGAGCTCGGCGCCGACTTCGACGTGGAGGACTTCGCCCACCACGCCCTGTGGTCCGAGGAGCAGCGCTGGATCGAGATGCGGTTGCGGGCGCTGCGGCCGCTCTCCGTACGGGTCGAGCAGCTCGACCTCGACATCACCTTCGCCGAGGGTGAGGAGCTGCGCACGGAGACGAGCGCCAAGTTCACCGTCGACCAGGTCCACGATGAGCTCGCCGCCGCCCGGCTGGCCGTGACGGCGACCTTCGGCGTCGACGAGGGGGAGTACCTGCTCACGCTGGCCGCACCGGCCTGAGCGCCGGGCCTCTCAGCAGCTACGGTCGCCCCTGGAGCGCTCGGCGCGCCCGACGGCCGGTGCCGTGCTGGCCCGGGCCGACGTCCGGTAGGAGAGGGGTGCCGTGGAACGGATCATGGTCGGGACGGACGGGTCGGAGAGCGCCGGCGCCGCACTGCGGTGGGCGGGGGCGCTGGCGGGAGCCACCGGCGCTCAGCTGCTGGTGGCGCACAGCTACCTCCCGCCCCAGGCCGAGCTCGACCCCGGATTCGACGCCCGCTGCCGGGCCGACGCCGAACAGGCGCTCGCCGGCTGGATCAGCCAGGCGGGCGTGGCCTCGGCGATCCCCGTGCTCGTCGAGGGCGACGCCCGCGAGACGCTCGGCGACCTGGCCTCGGAGCAGCGGGCGGACCTCCTCGTGCTCGGTTCCCGCGGCGGGGGCGGCTTCAGCCGCCTCGGCCTCGGCAGCGTCGCCCACCACGTCGCCCACCACGTGGGCTGTTCGATCGCCGTCGTGCCCGTGGGCAGCGAGCTCGTGGCGGGCGCGCCGATCCTCGTGGGCGTGGACGGCTCGCCGTCAAGCGCTGTGGCCCTGCGCTGGGCGATCGGCGCCGCCGCGTCCACGAAGTCCCCGGTGACGGCGGCGCTGGCCTACGACGCCATGGCCGACTCCTACCCCCACCCGGACCTCGACAACTGGAAGTACCGCAACCAGGCCGAGTCCGAGGCGCTGGTCGAGGCGTGCCGGGCGCCGGGCGTGGCCCTCGAGCTGCGCGTCGTTCCTGGCAACGCCGTGGCCGCGCTCGACGACCTCGCCACTGCGCACGAGGCGGCGGCCATCGTGGTGGGCACCCGGGGCCGGGGGTCCCTGCACCGGACGTTCCTCGGGCGGGTGCCGATGCAGCTGCTCAACCATGCCGTCCGCCCCGTGGTGGTGACCCGGGCGTGACCGCCGCGCCGTGACCCGGTCGCGGCTGTGACGGAGGTTGGGTTGAGCAGGATCCTCCAATCGCTGTCCATCTGCTGGAGGGCGAAGTACTCGAAGCCGGACAAGGGAGCCGCGTCCGGGGGCGGCGCTCCAACGGCGACGAGCTCGAGGCTCCCGGCGATCCCGAACGCCGAGATCGGCCCGAGCGACCACACCGGCTCGGAGAGCCTTGGCGCATCCGCTCGGAGCGCGTTGGCCAGCTCAGGCTCGGCCGACATAAGGGAGAACAGGGCGTCTCTCCCCCACCGTCTTGCTCGGCGTCGAGTCACAGACCCTCTCGCCCGCCTCGCCGCGGGCGAGACAACAAGGTGGCAGAGGCAGCCTTGGCCAGTCCCGCCCCCGAGGCGTCGATTCGACGTCGATTCGACGTCTCTCGGCCGGTCGCTGGTCGAAAGCGTCCTTGAGCTGGGAAGTCTCTTTCGACGTCGTCGGCGGGCCCTGGTGGCACCCACTAGGGTTCGCCGCGTCCGTCGATCCGCTCATCGAGGAGGCCAACGTGGCTGTTCCTGGCGCCGTCACCGACCCGAGCACCATCGTCACGTCCGACGTCACGATCCCCACCGCCAACGGGAGCATCGAGGGCTACCTCGCCCGCCCGGCGGGCAACGCGCCTCGCCCCGGCGTGATCGTCATCCACGAGGCCTTCGGCCCCGTCGAGCACATCTCCGACCTCGCCCGACGATTCGCCGCCGCCGGGTTCGACGCCCTGGCCCCGAACCTCTACACGCGCGGCGGCGCGCCCGACCCGTCGGACTTCCCCGACGTCTTCGCCAAGATGTTCGGCCTGTCCGATGCCGAGACCGTGGCCGACCTCGAAGGCGGCGCCGCCTACTTGCGGGGCCTCGAGGGCGCCACCGGCAAGGTCGGCTGCATCGGCTTCTGCTCGGGCGGCCGCCAGACCCTCCTCTTCGCCTTGTCGAGCCCGGCGGTGGACGCCGCCGTCGACTGCTGGGGCGGCTTCATCGACCGGGCCACGCCGGACGACGCCACCACCCCCGCCCGGCCGGCGCCCGTCGTCGAGCTCGCCGACCGGCTCGCCGTGCCGCTCTTCATCGTCGGGGGCGCCGAGGACGAGAACCCCTCCCCCCAGGTGCTGGGGGACCTCGAGTCCCGCCTGCGGGCCGCGGGCAAGAGCGACGTGACGCTGCGGGTCTTCGACGGCGTCGGGCACGCCTTCCTCGCCGACTACCGGCCGTCCTACAACGAGGACGCGGCCCACGAGCTGTGGCCCCTGGTCGTCAACTTCTTCCAGGCCCACCTGGGCTGACGGCCTGTGCCGACGCGGCGCTCGCCCATCGTGGCCAGTGCCAGTGCCAGTGCCAGTGCCAGTGCCCGTGCCAGTGCCAGCTAGGCGAGCCAGGCCGAGGGCGCGGGTGGCCGTAGCGGTCCGTGAGCGGAGGGACGCCGGCGGAGACGAGCGGTCTGGTCACAACAAGCGCGAAGGTTCGTGCACCGTGGCGGTGGAGGATCCTTCGCGGTTCCGTGGCCCGGGGCCAGCGACGCCCGGCAGCCCTACGTCGAGGGCGCCACGACGATGCTGAGGGTGTCGGTCAGGGGGAGCGCCCGGTGCACCCCGTCGCCGGCTTGCAGGCAGATGGTGTGCGGCCCCGGAGCGAGGTCGAGCGAGGTCTCGATCTGGCCGTTCCCGAGGTGGATGTGGGTGGTGTCCCGGGGGATCTCCTGGCCGCTTGGCAGGCACGGCTGGTCGACGAGCAGGTGGAAGTGGCCCGCTCCCGGCCGGGACAGGCCGGCCGCCTCGATCTCGAAGTTCTCGGCCAGGAGCTCGATGGCCACCGGGCTCGTGACCGTGGCCCCGTCGGCCGGGGAGACGAAGGCCACCCGGGGCCCACTCGAGGGCGGTAGCCCGGTGCTGCTCGTGGGCGGGGCGGCCGTGGTCGGGGCGGCCGTGGTGGTCGGGGCGGTCGTGGTGGTGGGGGCGGCGGTCGTGGTCGGGGCGGTCGTGGTGGTCGGTGAGGCCGTGGTGCTCGGGACGGTGCCGACGGGGGGCAGGGTCGGTGCGGGCGGCAGGCCGCCGCCGTCGACGCATGCCGCGGTCAGCCCGAGGGCGGTGGCGGCGATGGCCAGGTGCAGGGCGCGGGGACGGGTGGGCATGAACGGCCTCCAGGTACAGCGATGGATGGTCAGGACAGAGACGGGGTCAGGACGGAACAGGCGGAACGGAACCGGAGGGCAGGCCCCACCGGGTGGCCGCGTGGACAGTCGGCGGGGCGCGCCCGGCCGCTCACGCCGGGCAGGCCAGGGCGGCCAGGGCGAGCGCCTGGCACATCGACGCACGGGTCAGCTGCCAGGCGGGCCCGACGCGGCGGGCGGTGCCCGGGATGCCCTGGCGCACGGTGGCGCCGTTGAGCAGCGCGTCGAAGCTGAACTGGGCCTCGTCGGGCCCGGCCACGACATCCCTGGCCCGGAGCTCGAGCTCGCCGAGCTGCTGGCCGATCACGACGAACTGGTCGTAGAGCGGGGCGAGCTCCGGGCCGTCCTCGATGTAGGGCGCCTTCTGCGGGAAGGGCAGCTCGAGGTCGAACACCAGGTCGAGGACCTGGAGGACCTGGGCCTCGTCGGCCGAGCCGGCCACGGGCCGGGCCACGGTGGTCGAGGGCGCCACGGGCAGGGGCGCGGCGGCCGAGGCCGCGGCCGTCGACGGTGTCACCGGCCCGCCGGGGGCGGCCGCCCCGGTTGCGGCCGGCCCGGCCGCGGGCGCACCGCCTCCGCCACCTGTTCCGGGTTGGCCGGGCAGCACGGTCGCCTCCGTCGTCGGCGCCAGCTGGCGGGAGACACCAGCGTCGCCGGCTCGGCCCCCAGCACCACGGGCGAGCGCGGCGGGCGGGTCGACGCGCAGGCCCACGTCGGGGTCACCCCGGCCGAGCACCACCGCGCCGGCGACCAGGGCGAGGGTGGTCGGCAACAGGAGCAGCCGTCGGCCCGCGGCCCTCTGGGCACGGCGCCTCATCCGGCCGCCACCGTCTCCGGCTCGGCGATGCCGAGGGCCGTGGGGGCCGTGAAGCCGGGGAAGACCTGGTCGACGGCGGGGTTCTGCAGCCGCACGGTCAGCAGTTCAGCGAGCACGGTGCGGAAGTCGGTGGTGACCGTCAGGTCGCGGTCGGGGTCGGTGTCGTCGAGCAGCGTCGGCCACTCGCCGTACAGGCCGCCCCGGATCCCGCCGCCCATGAGCAACATGGACGAGCCTCGGCCGTGGTCGGTGCCGCCGTTGCCGTTCTCCTTGGACGTGCGGCCGAACTCGCTCATGACGACCACGGAGACCTCGTCGAGGAGGGGCCCCAGGTCGTCGGCGAAGGCGGCGAGGGCCTCGGCCACCTGGCCGGCCCGGCCCGCCATCGGCCCGTCGGCCGCCGTCCCCATGTCGTCGTGCAGGTCCCAGCCGCCGACGTCGAGGGCCGCGGCTCGCAGCCCGACGTTGGCCCGGATGACCTGCGCGACCTCCCTGAGGCTCGTCGACAGGCCGTTGCTCGGGTAGGTGACGCCGTTGCCCGGGGGGATGTCGACGGCGCCGGCCATGGCGTCGATAGCGCCGAGCAGCGCCGTGGCCGTGGTGCCGAGCGGGGCGGGGGCAGCGGCGTACATCGTGGCCAGAGCGGCCTCGACCTCGTCCACGTCGCCCGAGGGGAAGCCCCGCAGGCCGAAGCTGTTGAGCCGGCCGGTGGAGAGCGAGCCGGGGAAGCCCCGCAGGCTCACCTGCAGGCTCGAGCCCCAGCCCAGGGCGGGGACGGGGTCGGCCGCCCCGATGCCGGCCAGGTGGCGGGCCACCCAACCGCTGCGCACGCCCGGGCTCGTGGAGGACCGCTCCCAGTAGTCCTGGGCCTCGAAGTGGCTGCGGGTGGTGGTCACCTCGCGGGGCCAACCGGTGGCGTTGACCACGGCCAGCTGGCCCCGGGACCACGGCCCGTCGTAGAGCGGCGCCATGGCAGGGTGGAGCCCGAAGAAGCCGTTCAGGTCGAGGGCGCCGTTGGCCTGGCCGGGCCGGGGCACGGCGATGCCGGGCCGCAGGTCGTAGTAGGACTGCTCGCCGAAGGGGGGGACGAGGCTCAGCCCGTCGGCCCCGCCCCGCAGGAACAGGACCACCAGGGTGTCGCCCGCCGAGGGGTCGTTGGGCGTGCCGAAGGCAAGGCGGCCGGTGACGCCTCCCGCCGCGAGCAGCAGCCCGCCGCCCACGGCCGAGCCCCAGGTGGGGAAGCGCCGCCGCGACAGGCCGGCGTGGCCCGGCGTCTCGCAGCGCGGGTCGCAGCAATCGAGGGACATGGGTGGTGAGCTCCTTCAGCGCAGCTGGAACGAGGGCGAGGACAGCAGCACCCCGACGAGCGAGCGGAGCCCGCCCGTAGGGTCGAGGTCGGCGACGTAGTCACCCGCCGCCCGCCCGAGCACGACGAGGGCCGCCTCCCGCTCGGCCGGGGTCACGGGCCCGTCGAGCAGGCGCGAGGCGAGCTGGTCGACGAGTTCGCCGGCCGTGGCTGGCAGCGGGCTCGCCACCAGGCCGGCGAGGTCGCTACGGATGCCGTTGACGGAGTTCCCGGCGATGCGCCCGGCCGCGCTCCACCGTTGCAGCAGCCCGTAGGCGCTCACCCAGTGGTCGGCGGTGTCGGGGTAGCCGTCGGGGTTTGGCCAGGCGTAGGGCGTGTGCCCGCCGGCGGAGAGCAGCGAGCGGATGCTGCCGGCGCCGTTGCTGTCCGCCGCGGCCTCCACGGTGGAGCCCAGCGTGCGCAGCATGGCCACCAGGTGCTCGAAGGGCCGGCGCACCTTGGCCCCCGCCGACCCTGCGAACTCGGCGCTCGAGAAGACGTGGCTCAGGGTGGGCACGATGGCCGTGTCGTTGGCCAGGTACACGGCGGCCGTGCTGTCCACCAGGCTGGCCGGCGGCGCGTCGGCGACGAAGCGCTGCACCAGCTTCCAGGCGAGGTGGCGCGCCGTGCTCGGGTGCCGGGCCAGGAAGCCGACGAGGTCGACGCCGTCCTGGTAGCCGGCGTCCCCGCTGCGCCCCGGCGTCGACCAGGCGCCTCCGAGGATGGAGACGGGGCCGCTGTGGTGGTAGTCGTCGCGGTAGCGGAACGTGTCGACCTTGTCGGTGGTGTCGACCGACCAGCCGAGAGCACGAGCCCGACGCCGCGCACGTCCTCCTCGGTGTAGACCTGCTGGCCCTCGATGATGCCGACGGTGTGCAGCTCGAGCAGCTCGCGCCCGTAGTTCTCGTTGATCCCGGCGCGGGAGTTGGCGTTGCTCTTGTAGTTGTCGAGGTAGACGAGCATCGCCGGGCTGTGGGCGCTGGCCGACACCAGCTCGGCGAAGGTGCCGAGGGCGTGGGCGCGGGAGTTGGCGTTGCTCTTGTAGTTGTCGAGGTGGCGCCAGCGGCCGTCCTCGTCGAGGGCCACCGTGAAGTGGTTGTCCCAGACGTCGACCATCACCTCGAGGAGCTGGCGCCGGCTGGCGAGGGCGCGCAGGACGAGGGCGTGGCGGAGCTCGTCGAGGTCCTCGTCGACGTTCTGGAGGTTCGAGGCCCCCAGGGTGCTGAAACCGTCCAGGAGCTGGTCGACCTCGCCGTCAGAGATGGACGCCGGCGCCAGCTGCTGCTCGATGAACCCGGCCACGCCGAGCGCGGCGATCTCGGCCTGGCTGGCCGGGTTGGCGCCGTAGGTCAGCCGGCGCAGCACCAACGCCGCGGCGGGACCGGGGGTGCCTCCGGGCGGGGGCGCCGTCGTGGTTGTGGTGGTGGGCGTCGTCGTCGTCGTGGTGGGCGGCGCCGCGGTGGTCGACGGCGCCGCGGTGGTCGACGGCGCCACCGTCGTGGTGGGGGCGATGGTCGTCGAGGGGGCGGTCGTCGTGGGCAGCGTGGTGGTCGTATCGCCGAGCGAGGTGCTGGTCACCGACGGCACCGTGGTGGTCGGCGCTGCGGTCGTCGCCGTGGTCGGCGGCGCCACGGTCGTGGTCGGCGCTGCCGTCGTCGCCGTGGTCGGCGGCACGGTGGTCGCCGGCGCCGTGGTGGGCGGCGGCTGGGTGGTCGGCGGCGCTGTGGTGGTCGTCGGCGGGGTTGCCGGGGTCGTGGTGGTCGGCGGCTGCACGACCGGCCCGCCGGGAGGCTGGCCCGACCCCGGCGGCGGGTTGGGCGGCAGGCCAGGGTCGGGCACCGGCGGCGTGCCGATCGGCGTCTTGCCCGGCGGGACCTGGGGCGGGGTGGTGGGCGGGTGCGGGACCGGCGGCAC
>WHTX01000174.1 GCA_009377505.1 Acidimicrobiia bacterium | reverse complement strand
TTGCCTTCCCATCCATCAGAAGATCTCTATGACGCTCGCGGAGCGGCCCGACCCGGACGCGGCGAGCAACGATGTCGTCGTCCAGGTTCATGCGTCAGGTTTCACCCCCGGCGAGCTCACGTGGCCCGGAACCTGGACCGATCGCCTCGGCCGTGACCGAACACCGTCGATCCCCGGGCACGAGCTGGCCGGAGTAGTCAGCGCCCTCGGCTATGGCACGACGGGGCTGTCAGTGGGCCAGCGGGTGTTCGGGCTCGCGGACTGGACCCGCGACGGCACCCTGGCGGAGTATGTGGCCGTCGAGGCACGTAACCTTGCGCCGCTGCCGGGCGACGTCGACTTCACGGTCGGCGCGAGCCTGCCGATCTCGGGTCTGACCGCGTGGCAGGGGCTGCTCGTGCACGGCCGCGTCCAGGTGGGGCAGAGCGTGCTCGTGCACGGTGCGGCCGGTGGAGTCGGATCGACGGTGACGCAGCTTGCCCGCGAGCTCGGCGCCTACGTCATCGGCACCGGCCGCACCGCCGACCGGCAGACCGCGCTCGACTTCGGAGCGCAGGAGTTCGTCGACCTCGAGAACGACGCCCTGGAAGACGTCGGCGGAGTCGATCTGGTCTTCGACGTCATCGGCGGCGACATCGGTAAACGGTCCGCAGGCCTGATCCGAACCGGAGGAACGCTGGTGACCATCGCCGGGCCGCCCGAGGCCCAGCCTGCCGACGGCCGAGCGGTCGACTTCGTCGTCGAGGCCGATCGCGCCCAACTGAGTGAGATCGTCCGGCGGGTGCGGGACGGGCGGCTACGGACGAACATCGGCAACATTTCGACCCTCGGCGATGCCGTCGCCGCCTTCAACCCGACCGAGCGGATCAAGGGGAAGACGATCATCTGTGTTCGCAAGTGAGCGGCCTTTACGATGCGTCCCGCGTTCTGTCGAGTATGTGAAGATGCGCGAGGGCCATGTCGATCGCCGAAGCCATTGGTGTGACGTCGCGGGAAGTCTGCGCCAGGAGGTAGCCACCCTGTACGGCTGCCAAGAGACCGGTGGCCAGTTGTGAGACGTCGGATTCTTGTGGGACGAGGCCCGCCCGCTGAAACCGTCGCAGGAGATCTTCGAAGAGTTCCTGCCACGCCGAGAACAGGTCGTGGAGCTTCTTACGCGCGATCGAGTCCTGATCAGCAACCTCGTTTGCGAGCGAACCCAATGAGCACCCGTACCTGCCTTCTTGCAGGGCGTGGTTCTCGACCAGGGCGTCCCTCCAACGCCGCAGTCCTGCGAACGTCATCACCTTGCTCAGCCGTTCCCGTTCTTCAGCGATCCTGCGGTCCCCGACGAACTCGATGACCGCCCTCACCAGCGCTTGCTTGTCTTCGAAGTGCCGGTACAGCTGCGACTTGCTGACTTTGCTCGCTACGACGACGTCGTCGAGGGTCGTGCCACCGACACCTCGTACGCGCATCAGGTCAGCGGCCGTGGCGATGATCCGTGACCGCGTCTTCGCGCCACGCGCCGTCAACCGCGAGGCGGTGGCCTCGCTCGAGCCCGGCTCCACGCAGCCATCCTACTCACCTCCCTCCTGCTGACAGAGGCCGCCATGCGGCCGACGAGAGAGTGCCCTGAGCCAGGAGTCGAGCAACCCCACAGGGGGTAGCACCGAACCAATCGTGATTCGACGTCTGGCTCGAATCTCGTCCAGTCATCGATACCGGCCGTCGTAGCGGACTCCGCTGCGGGTATCCGTGAAGCTGATGCCCACCCGCACTCGGTTCTCGACGATCCAGCGAACCGGGTACGTCGCCCGGTACGTCGGCGGCCAGAATGAAGCGAAGGTCCCGTCACCCCTGACGGACCACTCGCCGGCTGACGGTGTGCCCCTCTCGACGTAGGTCGTTCGGCCATCCGCCGTGAACGATTGAGTTGCACCGTCTTGAAACACGAACGGTGCAGCGGTCAGGGCGGTGATCATGTCTGCCGCATCGACCGGCTGGCCATCGAGAACGTCACCACCGGAGGGAAGAGGGTCCATCGAAACGCTCCTGACATCGGGTAAGGCACTCGCCCCACGCTGTGGACGTTACCGTCCTGAATCGTCTCGCTGCGGAAGATCCAACCGACAAGGACGCACCGCCACGATCGCCAGGAGCGTCGAGCCACCGATGGCTGAGCGGGGGCTTGCCGACCGCTGCCACGCGAGCCTATTCCGGACGCGATGGTCCAGTTTATTCACGCCGTTTTGCGAACGTCGCCGCCACCCGGGCGGAGACGGCGACGTCCGGTTGATGGCCGCCGACGGCTACGCGGCGTACGGCAGCTACTCGATCTCGTCCGCGCCGGAACCCGCCCGGCTCGAGGTGACCGTCCAGGCGGTGACCCACGGTGAGGTCTCGCCGTACCTCGTCGACGTGGTGGAGCCCGGTGACCAGCTCGAGATCCGTGGATCGCTCGGCGGCTGGGTCGTACGCCGACCCGGTGATCCGCGCCCGGCGTTGCTGATCGGCGGCGGGTCCGGCGTGGCGCCCCTGATGTCGATGGTGCGTGCGGCGATGAAACCCACCAGGCTGCTCTACTCCGCTCGATCCCTGTCCGATGCGCTGTTCACCGCGGATCTTACAACTGCACGAGCCGCAGACGACGGGCGCGTCGCCGTCACACACGTCTACACCAGGGTCGCACCTCCCGGTTGGCCGACCCCACCCCGACGACTCGACGCGGAAGCCCTCGCCCGCGTCGCCTGGCCCCGCGATGCCGACACTGTGGCGTTCGTCTGCGGGCCCACGGGATTCGTCGACACAGTTGCCGACCTGCTCGTCGACATCGGCCACGATCCCGTGAACATCCGCACTGCACGCTTCGGGCCCACCGGAGGATGACCATGTCGACCACCAACGTCGGAGACGGGCACCCTGGGTGGACGGTAACGCTCTGGCCGGACCGCTCGGCGAGATCATGGGGACCGACCTCACCGTTGCCGACCTCACCTGCGCCGGCTGCCGGACGACCCGCCGACTGGCCGCGATGCACGTGTTCGACCGAGCACCCGGCATCGTCGCCCGATGTCCCGGCCGCGACGACGTCGTGATGCACATGATGCGCACGGCCGAACGCGTCCTGGTCGACCTGCGTGGATCACTGGTCCTCAGCCTCCCGGCTCCGACCGCATGAACGCAACGAACCGGTCAATCTTCACCCGGCCCGACTGGGCACACCAAGGTCGCTGACCAGACGCGAGATACGGGAGACAACAATGGCGGGCAATGCCGACGACATGAGCACCTTGACCAGTGCCGAGCGAGACTTGGCCGCCCACACGTGCGATACGAGCTTTCTGTCGACGAGCACGGCCTGTGGGCGTTCGCTCGACGGGCCGAGAGCCCACTCGGCCACCTGCCCACGCGCCCACGCCGAGGTCAGGCGCGGTGCTTCTCGCCGCGGAGGTCGAAGGCGACCTTCACAGAAGCCCTGCGGCCGGCGTTCGCCGCGTGGCGGATGGCGTCCACGAAGCGGTCGAGGGGGTAGGTGGCGCTGACGAGGCGCCCGAGGTCCATCTCCTGGGCCAGGTCGAGGGCGATGGCGAAGGCCTTGGCCCGGGCGCCGTCGGGCAGTTTCTCGGTGCAGTAGGTGTAGGTGCCGACGAGCTCGGTCTCGCGGTGCCAGAGGGCGGTGAGCTCGAGGCGGACGGTGGCCGGCATGCCCACGAGCACAACCCGGCCGCGGGGCCGGGTGACCCCGATGGCGTCGCGGATCGAGGTGCTGGTGCCCAGCGTGTCGATGGTGGCGTCCGCCCCCCCGGCGAGGTCCTCGCCGATCATGCGGCAGCCGACGGCGCGGCGCACGGTGCGCTTGAGGCTGGCGGGCTCGACGACGAGGTCGGCGCCCAGGGCCGTGGCCAGCGCCCGTTGGTGGGGGTACTTGGCACCGACGATGACCCGGGCGCCGGGTACGAGGTACTTGAGCCCGGCCACGCTCAGCAGCCCCATGGTCCCCGCCCCGATGACGGCAACCGTCGCCCCCGGCCCCACGTCGGCCCGCAGCGCGGCGTGCACCCCCACGGCGGCCGGTTCGACCATCACCGCGGCCTCGTCGCTCATGGCGTCGGGGACGCGGTGCAGCTGGGACTCGTGGGCGACGAACTGGGTCGACCAGCCCCCGCCGGTGGAGGCGCAGTAGCCGATCTGGATACCGGGCTCGAGCGGCCCGGCGATGAGGTGCCCGTAGTCGTCGCCGTCACCCGGCGCGGCGTCGGCGAAGGGCGGCTCGAAGCCCCGGGCGACGTGGCCCAGGACGGGCTCGAGGACGACGCGTGAGCCGTCCTCGAGGCGCCCGACGACCTCGTGGCCGGGGACGAAGGGGAAGGACACGAGGGGCTCGAAGTAGCGGGAGGCGTGGCCGTCCACGGTGGCCAGGTCGCTGCCGCAGATGCCCGACAGCATGGGCGTGACGCGGCGCCAGCCCGGCCCGGGCAGCTCGGGCGGGTCGATGTCGGACAGGGCAAGCGGGCCGACCCGTGCCCCCTCCCCACGGGCCAGCCGGCCGGCGACCACGGCGGCGACGTAGCGCACCTCGCTACGCCTGAAGAGCAACGCCTTCACGCGAGGCCTCTCTCTCGGGGCCCTCGGGGCCGCGGCTCTGCGCCGCGGCCCGGTCGGGCCGGGCGGCAGGGGCAGGGGGAAGGGGAAGAGCTCACCGCTGGGCCTCGCCGCCGACGACCACGGCCTCGCCGCCCTGGACCGTGTGGCGCGCCCGGCCCTCGAGGCGGCGCCCGGCGAAGGGGGTGTTGCGCGATCGGCTGGCCAGGGCCGCCCCGTCCACCACCCAGGCCTCGCCGGGGTCGACGACGCACAGGTTGGCGGGCTCGCCGGGGGCGACGGGGCGGCCGTGCCCGGCGGCCCGGAGGCCGGCGATGCGGGCCGGTCGCCAGGACAGAGCGCGCAGCGCGGTGGGAAGGTCGACGACGCCGGGCGCCACGAGGTCGGTGAGCACCACGGCGAGCGCGGTCTCGAGGCCGAGCATGCCGGGCGGGGCGTCGGCGAAGGGGCGGGCCTTGGCGGCGGGGGGGTGGGGAGCGTGGTCGGTGGCGATGGCGTCGACGGTGCCGTCGGCCAGGCCGGCCCGGAGCGCGGCGAGGTCGGCGGCGTCCCGCAAGGGCGGGTTGACCTTGAAGGTGGGGTCGCCCCCCGCACAGGCCTGCTGCGTGAGCGTGAGGTGCTGAGGGGTGACCTCCATGGTCACGGCGACGCCCTCGGCGCGGGCCCGGCGCACCAGGTCGACGGTGCGGGCCGCGGAGGCGTGCAGTACGTGGAGCCGGCCCCCGGTGAGGCGGGCCAGGGCGAGGTCCCGGGCGACGGTGACCTCCTCCGCCTCGGCGGGCCGGCCCCTCAGGCCGAGGGCGTCCGAGACGTCGCCCTCGTGGAGGTGCCCCCCGGCGACGAGCGTCGCGCACTCGCTGTGCTGGCCGAGCACGGCGCCGTCGAGGGGGGCCGTGGCCTCGAAGGCGGCCCGCATGACGGCGGCGTCGGCCACTTCGTCGCCGTCGTCGGTGAAGAGCCGCACGCCGGCAGCGTGCAGGGCGGCGAAGTCCACGAGTCGCTCCCCGGCCCGGCCGACGGTGATGGCCGCGGCCGGGTGCACGTCGCAGAGGCCGGCCTCGCGGCCCCACGCCCGCACCTGGCGGACGGCCGCGACGGTGTCGAGGGGGGGCAGGGTGTTGGCCATGGCGACCACGGCGGTGAAGCCGCCGAGCGCAGCGGCGCGCGAGCCGGTGGCGACCGTCTCCGCGTGCTCGGCGCCGGGCTGGCGGAGGTGGACGTGCAGGTCTACCAGGCCGGGGCACACCCAGCAGCCCGTGGCGTCGAGCTCCCGGGCGCCCTCGGCGGAGACCGCCGGCGCCACCTCGGCGACGAGGCCGTCCACCACGAGGACGTCGGCCCGTCGGGCACCCGTCTCGTCGATCACGGTGCCGCCCCGGACGGCCAGCGAGGACATCGGCGGGGATGGTAACCCGGGTGATGGGCAGACCCCGATCCGGCTAGGATCGTCGGCTCGTGACCGCCGTCGACGTTGACTCCGCTCGGCAAGAGCTCGGGGCAGCGCTGCTGGAGCCCGACCCCCACGACGCGCTCTGGCGCTTGGTCGACTCCGGGCGGGCGGCCCAGATCGTGCCCGAGCTCCCCGCGCTGCGCCTCGAGCAGGACCCGGTCCACCGGCACAAGGACGTGCTGGCCCACACCATCGCCGTCGTGTCCAAGACCAAGCCGCGGCTGCGGGTGCGCCTGGCGGCGCTGTTCCACGACATCGGCAAGCCCGTCACCCGTTCGTTCGAGGGCGGCACGGTCACCTTCCACCACCACGAAGCAGCGGGGGCGAAGATGACGCGCAAGCGCCTGCGGGCGCTCGGCTACGACGAGGACCTGGTGCGCGACGTCACCGAGCTGGTCCGGCTCTCGGGCCGCTTCAAGGGCTACGTGGACGGGTGGAGCGATTCGGCCGTCCGCCGTTACGCCCGCGACGCCGGCCACCTGCTCGGCGACCTCAACGAGCTCGTGCGCAGCGACTGCACGACTCGCAACCGGGCCAAGGCGGAGCGCCTCCAGGAACAGGTCGACGAGCTCGAGCGGCGGATCGCCGAGCTGGCCAACGAGGAGCGCCGCCGGGCCGAGCGGCCGGCCATCGACGGCAACCGGGTGATGGAGCTGCTCGGCGTGGGCCCCGGGCCGGAGGTGGGCGAGGCCGTGCGGTACCTGCTCGAGCTCAAGCGCGCCGGTGAGGCGGCCACCCCCGAGGAGGCCGAGGCGGCGTTGCGCGCCTGGTGGGCCGCCCGCTCGTCGGGCTGATCGAGTCACTGCCGGGCCCCTTCGCCCCATGGGCGTTCTTCCGGTGACGAAATGCTCAGCGGGGGCGAGTGGGCGGCGTCGCCGCCGGGGAGCCCTGGAGGTGCTGGCTCCCGGTCGGCGGGCACTGGCGCGCCTCGACCGCCACACCCCACGACCCCATTTCGTCACCGGGGAAACACCGAAGGGCGAGGGGGCAGGAAGCCTCAGCCAGCCAGCCAGCCAGCCAGCCAGCCAGCCAGCACGGCAGGGCACGGTGCGGTCAGCGCGTCCAGGCGCCGCTGGCGTCGCTGCGGTAGCCCAGGCAGCGGTAGGTGGCGTCGACGAGGGACTGGCCCCGGTCGTTGAGCAGGATGCCCTCCCCGTGGCGGTTCATGGCGTAGCCGAAGCTCATGCGGCACGCCGGGTCGGCGAAGCCGAGCGAACCGCCGGCGCCGACGTGCCCGAACGCCTCCCGCCCGAGGATGGCCGAGTAGCGGTCCCCCGAGGCGCGGCGCCGGTTGTCCATCGACTTCATGAAGCCGAGGGCGAAGCGGGTGGGAAGTAGGAGCACGGCGTCGGACTCGGTGGCCACGGCCACGTCGCCCATGCGGGCCAGCGTGTCGGGGTCGACGAGCCCGCCGCCGCCGTTGGCGAAGGGCCCGTAGAGCCGGGCCATCCCCCGACCGCTGGCCATGCCGCCGCCCCCGCCGATCTCCGCGGCCCGGCCCTCGCGCCGGTTCGGGTTGAACCCCCCCTGGTTCATCAACGCCAGGGACTGCAGGCCGCGCCGGTCGGCCCTGATGGCCTCGGTGAAGGCAGAGGGCGAGACCGGGTCGGGCACGAACGGGATCATGTTCGACACCCGCCCCTCCTCGGCCTCGGGCAGCCCGATCCACACGTCGGCGCCGAGGGGCCCGGCCAGCTCCTCGCGCAGGAACGTGCCCAGGCTCCGGCCCGACACCCGCCGTACCAGCTCGCCCACGGTCCAGCCGAAGGACAGCATGTGGTAGCCGTTGCGGGTGCCCGGCTCCCAGAAGGGCTCCTCCTCTTCGAGCCGGGCGACCATCAGCTCCCAGTCGTACGCCGCCCCCGCCGGGAGCTTCTCCCGCCACGTGGGCACGCCGGCGCTGTGGTCGAGCATCATCCGCACGGTGACCGCGGCCTTGCCCGCCTTGGCGAACCCGGGCCAGTACTCGGCGACGGGGGCCTCGAGGTCGAGCTCGCCCCGGGCGACGAGCAGGTGGGCGCACAGGGCGACCCAGCCCTTGGTCGAGGAGAACACCACGACGAGCGTGTCGGCCAGCCACGGCGCCGCCTCTCCCGACTCGGGCCTGCCGGCCACGTGGCCGCCCCAGAGGTCGACGACGGTCTCGCCCTCCACGGTCACGTGCAGCGAGGCGCCGACCTCGCCCCGCTCGGCGAAGTTGCGGGCGAACTCGACCTCGACGGCGGCGAAGTCGGGGTGGGCGGTGCCCGAGACGATGGCGCTCATGCGAGCAGTATGGTCGTGGCGGATGACCGCCGTCGGACTGCTGAGCCTGGCCGATCACCTCCCCGACCCCGTCACGGGCCAGCAGACCACCCAGGCCGAGCGGTACCGCATCCTCGTCCAGCAGGCCGTCCGCGCCGAGCAGGGCGGTTTCGTGCACCTCGGCCTCGGCGAGCACCACTTCAGCCACTACATCCTGCCCGCGCCGCTGCTGCTGCTGGCCACGATCGCCGGGCGGACCAGCACCATCCGCCTCAGCACCAGCGTCACCCTGCTCGCCAACCTCGACCCGTTGCGGGTGGCCGAGGACCTGGCCATGCTCGACGTCATCTCCGGCGGGCGGGCCGAGATCACCTTCGCCCGGGGGGTGATGGAGTCCACGATGGCCGCCTTCGGCATCGAGGACATCGACGAGCTCCGCCCCCGCTTCGAAGAGAACCTCCGCCTGGTGCTGCGCCTGCTCACCGAGGAGGCCGTCACCTGGGAGGGGCACTACCGCACCCAGCTCGACGAGGTGCGCCTCGAGCCCCGGGCCATCCAGCAGCCCCACCCGCCGGTGTGGATCGGCGGGGGGCTGTCGACCATCTCCTGCGACCTCGCCGCCGAGCTCGGCCTGCCCCTGGCCATGCCGAGCCTGTTCCGCTACCCGGAGGACTACCTGCCCATCCTCGGCCGCTACCGCGACCGCATGGCGGCCAACGGCTTCGGAGAGCGGGCCGAGGTGGCGCTGTCGAGCTACGTGCACGTGGCCGAGAACGGCGACGAAGCCCGCAAGCGTTGGCAGCCCTACCTCGAGAACTACGTGCAGTTCGCCGGCGACTTCCGGGGCTCCTTCGGCCGGCCGCTCGACTACGAGGGCCTCCTGGCCGGCTCGGCCATCTGCGGCAGCCCCGCCGAGGTGGTCGACCGGGTCAACGAGGTGAACGAGCTGCTGGGCCTGGCTCGCCACTACTTCTTCGTGGACCTCGGTGGGCTGCCCGAGGCGCTCCTGTACGAGGTCGTCGACCTGCTCGCCGCCGACGTCCTGCCCCAGGTCGACCCGACACGGCACTAGCCTGCGGCCGCGTGGCCGAGGTGACGATCTTCCACAACCCGAACTGCTCGACGTCGCGCTACGCCCTCGAGGTGCTCGACGCCTCCGGGGCTGACCACGAGGTCGTCCTGTACCTGAAGACGCCACCGGATCCCGCCGCCCTGCGCGAGCTGCTGGGGATGCTGGAAGACCCGCCCGCCGACCTCGTGCGCAAGGACGCCCACTTCAAAGAGCTGGGCCTCGACGCCGCCGACTACATCGAGCCCGAGGCCATCGTCTCGCTCCTCGTCGAGCACCCGCGGCTGCTGCAGCGGCCGGTGCTGGTGCGCGACGGCCGGGCCATCATCGGCCGGCCCAAGGACCGCGTCGAGCCCTTTGTGCTGTAGGCCCGGAGCCTGCGGCGACGACCACCAACGAAGCGTGCTCTTGCCGTGACATCGAGTGACCGCACTAGCCGTGGACGGGGGCGCTACTGCCGCTCGGCTGTGGCGAAGACGGCCGTGCCGGTCGCCGACACCAGCAGCATCGAGGTGCCGATCGTCTCGTAGTCGATGTCGACGGCGATGACGGCGTTGGCGCCGAGGCCCTGGGCCTGGTCGGTGAGCTCCTCGAAGGCGAGGTTGCGGGCCCGGGCCAGCTCCTGCTGGTAGAGGGCGGCCCGGCCCCCGACGAGCTCGCGGATGTTGTCGAAGGCGTTGCGGAACGTCTCGGTGCCCAGGATGGCCTCACCGGTGACGAGGCCGAGGTAGTGCGTGATCGTCACGTCCTGGAGGATGGCGGACGTGGTGAGCAGGATCGAAGGTGCCTGCGAGTCGGTCATGGGCGACAGTCTGTCCCTCCCGGGACGCCGGGCCCTGGCTGCGATAGGTTCCCGCGCATGACCTCTGTCACCGTGCAGCAGCAATTCGACCAGCCCGTCGAACAGGTCTGGGCCGTCGTGTCCGACTTCGGCGGCATCGCCACCTACATGAAGGGCGTCGAGTCCTGCACCACCGAAGGCCAGGGCATCGGCCAGGACCGCAGCATCGCCATGGGCGGGGGCACGGTCGTCGAGCGCCTCACCTGGCTGGACCACGACCAGCACGACCTGAGCTACACGATCCTCTCCGGCCCGCTGCCCTTCTCGCGCTACGTGGCCACCGTCCGGCTCAGCCCCGACGGGGTCGGCACCCTGGCCACCTGGGAGGGCAACTTCGAGCCTGCCGGCGTGTCCGAGGAGGAGGCGTCCAAGCTCGCCCGCGGCATCTACACGGGTGGCCTGAAGGGTTACAAGGCGCACCTCGACGGCTGAGCCGCGGCCCTCGCCCGAGCGCTGGGCGAGGGGTTGGGGCCGGCGCGGGGGCCGAGGGTACCGTTGCGGCCCATGACCGAGTTCACCTACAC
>WHTX01000173.1:3563-10774 GCA_009377505.1 Acidimicrobiia bacterium | reverse complement strand
ACCGACAGGCTCGGCGACTCCGGGTCGGCGGCCGGCCACCGCCGGGCCAGCGCCCACGCCGCCAACCCGGCCGGGGCCGCCGCAGCCGCGAGGGCGGCGAGTACATGCATCCCCTCAGGTGTTGCCACCACCGGCGCCGAGCAAACGCGGCGTGTCGCGCCGGGGCGGCGCGGGTACTCGCCGGCAGTGACCACGACGACCGGTGCGGGCGCAGCGACGTCCACGCCCACCGGGCAGGCTCGTCCCCGCACCAGCTGGTTCTCCCTCGACGGCCCCAGCGGCCTCCTCGAGCCCGGCCCACTGCGCCAGCCCGGCCCACTGCGCCAGCCCGGCCCGCATGGCCAGCCCGGCCCCGTCGCCCGCCGCCTCGACGGCCGCCCGCCCGTGCTCGGCGCGCTCGCTGTCGGCGTGGCCGGTTACGCCGCCCTCCTCGCCCTCCTCACCGGCCTCGGCACCCTGCTCACCGGGGTGCTGGTCGACGGCCCCCTCGACCGGTGGGACGACGACGTCGTGCGCTGGTTCGCCGAGCACCGGGGCGAGCCCTGGGACACCGTCACCCGGTACGGCTCCGGCCTCGCCGACACTCCCGTCGTCATCTTCCTCGGCTCGGCCTTCGCCACCTTCGCCATCCTGCGGCGCTGGGCCCAGGGAGCCGTGTTGCTCGCCGTGTCCTTGTTCACCGAGGTCACGGTGTTCCTCACCACCGTCGCGCTCGTGCCCCGTGACCGCCCCGCCGTCCCCAAGCTCGACCAGGTGCCGCCCACCTCGAGCTTCCCCTCGGGCCACACCGCCGCCTCGATCGCCCTGTACGCCTCGCTCGGCGTCATCGCCTGCGCCTTCGTGCGCCCCGCCCTCCCGTGCCGGCTGGTGGCCGCCCTGTTCGCCCTGGTGCCCGTCACCGTCGGCCTGTCCCGCGTCTACCGGGGCATGCACTACCCCACGGACGTCCTCGCCGGCCTGCTCCTCGGCCTCGGCGCCCTGCTGGCCGGGGTGCTCGCCGCTCGCACCGCCCTGCTCCTCGCCCGTTCCCGGGCCCGCGGCGGCGGAGCAGGCGGCGAGGCGTCGACAGGGGCAGCGCCATGACCACCGTCGCCGTCGTCGCCCATCGGCGGAAGCGCCTCGGAGGCGGCCTCAGGGTCCTACGGGCCGCGCTTCATGACCGCGGCGTGACCGACCCGCTCTGGTACGAGGTGGACAAGAGCAAGTTCGCGCCGAAGAAGGTGCGCAAGGCCCTGGGCGACGGCGCTGACCTGGTCTTCGTCTGGGGAGGCGACGGCACCGTGCAGCGGAGCCTCGACATGCTGGCCGGCGCAGACGTGGCGGTGGCCGTGCTGCCGGCGGGTACGGCCAACCTCTTCGCCGCCAACTTCGGCATCCCCGAGGACCTCGAGAGTGCGGTCGAGATCGGCCTCCACGGCGAGCGCCGCCGGATCGACCTCGGCGTCGTCAACGGGGAGCACTTCGGCGTCATGGCCGGCACCGGCTTCGACGCCTTGATGATCCGGGACGCCGGTCGGGGCCTCAAGGACCGCCTGGGCCGGGCCGCCTACGTCTGGACGGGCGCCCGCAACCTGGGACGCAGCCGCGCCGTGGTCCGGATCGACGTCGACGGCGAGCTTTGGTACGAGGGCACGGCCGGGTGCGTGCTCGTCGGCAACGTGGGCCGGGTGTTGGGCGGTGTCAGCGCGTTCGACGACGCCCGGCCCGACGACGGCGTGCTCGACGTGGGCGTCGTCCAGGCCACAGGCCCCCTCGGCTGGGGACGGGTGCTCACCCGGATGGTCGTCGGCCGCACCGAGCGGTCGCCGCTCACCGAGGTCACCCAGGGCCACGACGTGGACGTCCGCCTCGACCGCAAGCTCCCCTACGAGCTGGACGGCGGCGACCGCAAGCCGACGAAGCGGCTGAGGGTCAGCGTCGACCCCCGCGCCCTGCTCCTCTGCGTCCCTCGCTGACCAACGCTGACCGCCGCTGACCGCCGCGCCGGCTGCAGACGCTGACGCCCGACCACAGCGACGGATGTCACCCCTCCCTCAGTTGCACGACGCGATGCACCTGGCTATCTTGCGGCTAGCCAGTACGTTGCGTCACGCAACTCTGTGGGGATGGCCCTGCAGGCCGGGACAGGGGAGGACCAGCGATGGCCATGCAGGCGCCCGCGCCGACCGCCGAGCGCGTTGCCGGCCACCCACCCCACCCACCCCCGGAGACCGTGCGAGGCGGCTCGGCGCTCGCCTCGCCGTGGGCCGTGCTGGCGGTGGCGAGCATGGCCGTGTTCGTCGTCTTCCTCGACACCCAGGTCCTCTTCGTCGCCTTCGCCGATCTGCGGGCCAGCTTCCCCGCCGTCAGCTCGGCCGACCTCTCCTGGGTGCTCTCGGCGTACACCATCGTCCTCGCCGCCGCCCTCATCCCCGCCGGCCGCGTCGCCGACCGTATCGGGCGCCGGCGGGTGTTCCTGGCGGCCTTCGCCCTCTTCGGCCTGGCCTCGCTGCTCTGCGGCATCGCGCCGGGCCCCCCGTCCCTCATCGCCGCCCGTGTGCTGCAGGCCGTCGGCGCCGCCGGCGTGACCCCGGCCTCGCTGTCCCTCGTCCTCGGTGCCTTCCCCCGCTCCAAGGTGCCCGTCGCCGTCGCCGTGTGGGGCTCGGTCGGGGCCCTGGCCGCCGCCGCCGGGCCCACGTTGGGCGCCCTGCTCGTCGAGCACTGGGGCTGGCGCTCCGTGTTCTTCCTGAACCTGCCCATCTGCGCCGTCGTGCTCGCCTTCGGGCGGCGGTTGCTGGCCGAGTCCCGAGAGGCTGAGGCCGGCCGCATCCCCGACCTCGTCGGCGCGGTGCTGCTCGTTGCCGGCGTCGGCCTCGTCGCCCTCGGCGTCGTGCAGTCCGAGGAGTGGGGCTGGGGGACGGGGCCCACGCTCGGCGCCCTCGCCGTCGGCGTGGTCGTCCTCGGGGCCTTCGTCGCCCGCTCGGCGGCGGTGCCCAACCCCCTCGTCGAGCTGTCCCTCTTCCGGGTGCGCGAGTTCCGGGCCGCGGTCGTGGCCACGGCGGCGTTCACGCTGGCCTTCACGGCCATGTTCTTCGCCAACGTGCAGTTCCTCACCCAGGTGTGGGGCTATTCGATCGTGGGGGCCGGCCTCGCCTTCGTCCCCGGGCCTGTGGTGGTCATGGTGCTGGCGCCGGTCTTCGGGCGCCTCGCCGCCCGGGTCGGCCAACGGCGCCTGCTGGTCCCCGGCGGGCTCGTCTACGCGGCGAGCGGCCTGTGGCTCGTCGCCTTCGTCGACGAGGCCCCCGACTTCTTCGTCGCCTGGCTGCCGGGGTCCCTGCTCGCCGGGCTCGGCGTCGCGCTGGTGCTGCCCCAGCTCACCAGCGCCGCGGCCCAGAGCCTGCCGCCCGACCGCTTCGCCACCGGGTCGGCCGTCGTGCAGGCCGTCCGCCAGCTCGGGGCCACCTTCGGCGTGGCCCTGGTGGTCGTGTTCCTCGCCGGCGCCACCCCCGAGACCGCGCTCGACCACTTCCAGCGGCCGTGGTGGCTGCTCGTCGGCGCCGGCGTGACCACGAGCCTGCTCTCCTTGGCCGTACGCCCCGCCGCTCGCGCCTGAGCCCGCCCCCCGCCTGAGCCCGGGCTCGAACTCGCGCCCGAGGCCGCCCCCGCGCCCGCAGCCCCCGCCCGCCGCTGGGCTCGGCTACCGTCCCCGGGCCGTGGAGGTCGTGCACCTGCTCGTCAATCGCTCGGCCGCCGCGGGCCGCGCCGCCCGGTCCGTGGGCGCCATCACCGCGCACCTCGGCACCTCGGGCAGGGAGGTGCGCGTGCTGGCGGCAGCCTCGAAGGCCGAGGCCCGCGCCGCGGCCGCGGTGGCCGTGGCCGACGGCGCCGGCCGGATCGTCGTGGCGGGGGGCGACGGGCTCGTGCACGACGTGCTGCCCGCGCTGGTGGGCAGCGGCACGGTGCTCGGCGTGGTGCCCGTCGGCTCGGGCAACGACTTCGCCCGTGCCCTGGGCGTCGTCGGGCTCGACGTGGCCGAGGCCTGCGCCGTGGCCCTCGGCCCGGCCCGCCGTTTCGACGCCGCCCGCAGCATCGCCGGGGGTTGGGTGGCCAGCATCGCCACGGCTGGCTTCTCCGGCCAGGTCACGGCCCGCGCCGCTGGGCTGCGCTTCCCGCCGGGCCGCGCCCGCTACACCACGGCCACCCTCATCGAGCTGCCTCGCCTGTGGCGGCGCTGGTGGCGCATCGTGGTGGACGGCGAGGTGCACGAGGTCGAGGCGGTGCTGGTGGCTGTGGCCAACACGGCCTTCTTCGGCGGCGGCATGGCCATCTGCCCCGGCGCCGACCCCGCTGACGGCCAGCTCGACGTGGGCGTGGTCGGCGGCGTCGGCCGGGCGCAACTCATGCGCTTCTTCCCTCTCGTCTTCAGTGGCGCGCACGTCGACCACCCAGCGTTCGAGACGTACCGGGGGGCGAAGGTCCGGCTCGAAGCGCCCGAGGGCGTAGAGGTGTGGGCCGACGGCGAGCCCTTCGGTGCCGTGCCCCTCGAGCTCGAGGCCGTGCCCGGCGCCTTGCTCGTGGCGGCTGCGACCTGACTGAGCTAACCCCACAGCTAACCCTTTAGGGTTAACGGGGGGCGAGGCCGATGCGCACGGTGTCGCCCTCGGCGAGGGTGAAGGGAGGGGAGGCCACGATGGCGAGGCTCGACAGGCCCACGTCGCCCACCTGGGAGGCGACCTCCTGGCGGAACCGCAGCCGGTAGTCGCCCGCCTCCGCGGCGACGAGCTCGACCGGCTCGTCGCCCTCGCCCAGCGTGGCCTCGGCGACGAGCTCGCCGGTCAGGTCGACCAGCTCGGCCTGGCCCGGGACGTCGGGGATGACGGCGTGCACCGTCGCCTCGACGAGCGCGCCGTGCTGCTCGACGACGATGCCCGGCCGGGACGCGGCCGCCCCGGGGCCGGGGTCGGGCATGGCGGGATCGGTCACGACGGGCGTCGCGGGCGCCTCGGGCCCCGGGGCGGGAGGCGCGGCGCCCGAGCCGGGGGACGCGCTGCCGGCGTCGGCGCTGGGCGCGGAGCCGATGAGGAGGGCCGAGCAGGCGGCCAGGGCGAGGAGGAGGAAGAGCTCTCGGCCGGGCCGGCGCAGGGCGGACGGCGCGGTGGGCCTCCGGGGGAGGGGGCCGACGTGCAGGTGGGCGAACATGCTGCACCTCCGGCGAGGCCGCCGTTCCGCCGTCGGTACGGGCGCCACGCCTTTCCCCATGCTAGGTGACCGTGACGGGCTACCCGATCACCCATCCCCGATCTTGCACTCGAGCTCGTTCGTGCTGGTCAGCCAGTCGGCCCATCACTAGACCGACCAGGTGCCGTCCAGGTCAGCGGCATGGCCACGAGCCTCATGAAAGATCAGGGCCATCAGGGCGACTTGCGAGACACGGCCTCAGCAGCCGGCGTCAGGGGGCGGGCATGACCACGGGGGCGTGCTCTTCGGTGAAGGCGGCTCGGGCCGTCGTGCCCACGGGCACGTGCACGGTGTGGGAGCGCCGACTGTGGACCTCGGCACCCGAGGCCAGGCGTAGCCGGTACAGCCACGAGGAGCCCTGGAACTCGGCCCACACGACGCCGGCGTCGCCGTCGGGGCGGGGTTCGAAGGTGACGTCGTCGGGGCGCAGCATGATCTCGCACCGGTTCTCGCCTCTCCCCGCGGGGCCGGGCTGGCCAGGGGGCGCCAGGGGGGCGGGGAAGCTGCCCAGCTCGGTGAGCACCTGCCCCTCGCGGCGCACGGCGGGCAGGAAGTCGGCCTGGCCCATGAAGCGGGCGACGAAGTGGTTGCACGGGGCGTGGAACACCTCGGCCGGCGTTCCCAGTTGCTCGATGCGGCCCGCCCGCATCACCGCCACGCGGTCGCCGGTGCCCAGCGCCTCGAGCTGGTCGTGGGTGACGAAGACGGCCGGCGTGCCCGTGGCCCGCAGGACGGCGACCACCTCGGCGCGGACCTGGGCCCGCAGGTTGGGGTCGAGGCTGGCGAAGGGCTCGTCGAGCAGCATCAGGGACGGCTCTGGAGCCAGGGCCCGGGCCAGCGCCACCCGCTGGCGCTCGCCCCCGGACAACTCGTGGGGATAGCGGTCGACGTGGCCGGCGAGGTCGACGAGGGCGAGGACCTCGGCCACCCGGGCCCGGGCCTCGGCGCGGGAACGGCCGCGCAGCCCGAAGGCCACGTTGGCGCCGACCCGCAGGTTGGGGAACAGGGCGTGGTCCTGGAACACGATGCCGATGCCCCGCCGTTCGGGGGGGACCCTGGCCCCGTCCCCGTCGAGGGCGCGCCCGCCGCTGCGGATGTCGCCCCCCTCCGGCTCGAGCAGCCCGGCGACCATGCGCAGCACCGAGGACTTGCCGCACCCGCTCGGGCCCACGAGGCAGAGGATCTCCGCGGGGCGGACCTCGAAGGAGACGTCCTCGGCGGCGGTCGTCGCCCCGAATCGCTTGCGCAGGCCCACGACCTCGAGCGCGCTGCCCGCCGCTCTCATCCGACCAGCTCCTCGGCTCGAGCCACCGCCACCGGGGCCACGGCCACCGGGGCGGGCTCGGTGCGACGGCCCTCGCCCCGGGCGAGCTGGCGGGAGAGGAGGGCCACGGGCACGAGGGAGGCGGCGACGATGGACAGCGCCGGCAGTGCCGCGGCCTCCCACAGGGACTCGCCGGCCAGCTGCCACACCCAGATCGACAGGGTGTCGAAGCCGAAGGGCCGCAGCAGCAGCACGATCGGCAGCTCCTTGAGCGCCTCGAGGGCGACGAGCAGCACGGCGGTGGCGATGCCCCCCCGGGTGAGGGGCAGGTGCAGCCGGGCCATCACCCGGCGGGGGGGCGCGCCGAGCGTGCGGGCGGACATGGTGATCTCGCGAGGCACCTTTTCGAGGCTGGCGTCGACCGTGCTGAAGCCGAGGGCCAGGAAGCGCACGGCGTAGGCGTAGAGCACCGCCCCCACCGAGCCCGTGAGCAGCAGGCCGGTGACGGCCACCCCCAGGCCGTCCAGGGCCCGGTCGAGCCCGACGATGACGAGGAGCACGCCGATGCCCACGACGGGCGCGGGCACGGCGTAGCCGACGATGGTCAGCCGGGCCGCCGTCCTCGTCGCCCGGCCGGTGGAGAAGCGCAGGGCGTTGGCGACGAGCACGCCGAAGGTGACGCACACGGCAGCGGTGACGGCGGCGAGGAAGGCACTGTTGGACAGGTAGG
>WHTX01000173.1:0-3553 GCA_009377505.1 Acidimicrobiia bacterium | reverse complement strand
CGATGCGGGCGCCGGTGGCGCTGCGGTCGAGGGCCCACGCGCCGAGCTGGGCGATCGGGGCGAAGAAGGCGCCGCCCAGCACGACCAGGCAGGCGCCGGTGGCGGCCCACGCCTTCACGCCCCGCAGCTGCTCGGGCTCGAGGCCGGGGGTGGCGCCCGCCGCCTGGTCGTAGCGGGCCCGGCCCCTCAGCAGGCGCTCGAGCAGCACGACGGCAAGGGCGAAGAGCAGCACGAACCCGGCCAGCTCGGTGGCCGCGTCACGGTCGTACATGCCCCGCCACACCCGGTAGATGCCGACCGAGACCGTCTCCACGTTGAAGTACTGCACGGTGGCGAAGTCGGTGAGCGTCTCCATCATCACCAGGGCCAGGCCGGCGGCGAGGGAGGGCCGGGCCAGGGGCAGCACGATGCGGCGCGCCGCCTCGAGCGGGCCGCAGCCCAGGCTCCGCGCCACCTGGTAGCTCGTGGCCGCCTGGTCGCGGAAGGCGGCCCGGGCGAGGAGGTAGACGTAGGGGTAGAGGACGAGGGTGAACACGACCGTGGCGCCGGCCACGGAGCGGATGTCGGGGAACCAGGCGTCGGCGCCGAACGCCCGCCGCCAGCCCTGCTGGACGGGCCCGGTGACGCCGAAGACGGACAGGTACACGAACCCGAGCACGTAGCCGGGCATGGCAAGGGGCAGGACGAGCAGCCAGGTGAGCACCCGACGGCCGGGGAAGCGGTAGGCGGTGACCAGCCAGGCGAAGCCCCCGCCGAGCACGAGGGTGCCGACGCCCACCCCGACGAGCAGGGCGAGCGTGCTGAGCACCATGTCCGGCAACCGGGTCGCCCACAGGTGCCGCCAGACGTCGACGCTCGGGGTGAGGAGGCTGGCGGCGACGACGCCGATGGGCAGGAGCGTCAGGGCGGCGACGACGGCGACCAGCACCGGCCACACGAGCCGCCCGGCGGTGGACGCCCGCAGGCCCGGGGACTGGGGCTCAGGCGTAGCCGGCCTCGTCCATCAGGCGGATGGCGTCGGCGTTGAGGCCGCCGAAGGTGGCGGCGGCCAGGTCGTCGCGCCGGAAGTCGGTGCCGAACCGCTCGGTGATGAGGGGTTCGGCCGGCACCTCGGGGTTCGCCGGGTACTCGTGGTTGCCGTCCACGAAGATCCCCTGGCCGTCGGTGGCCAGCCACTCGATGAGCTGGCGGCCGAGCTCGGGGTTGTCGGCGTGGCGGGCAACCCCGGCGCCGCTGACGTTCATGTGCACGCCCCGGTCAGCCTGGTTGGCCCACACGAGCTCGACGGGGAACTCGGGGTCCTCGGCGTACTCCCGGGCCAGGTAGTAGTGGTTCGTGATGCCCACGTCGCAGGCGCCCTGGGAGATGGCCTCGAGGATGAGGACGTCCGTGGCCATGATGTCGGTGTCGTTGCCCACCCAGCCCTTCACGACGCGCAGGGCCTCGTCGTAGCCGTGGTGGGCGATGAGGCTGGCGACGAGGGACTGCGTGTAGACGTTGGGCGAGTTCCGCATGCACAGCCGCCCCTTCCAGCGGGGGTCGGCCAGGTCCTCGTAGGTGGAGAGCTCGTCGGGGCTGACCTCGGCGGGGTTGTAGACGATGGTGCGGGCACGGACGCTGAGCCCGAACCACAGCCCCTCCGGGTCGCGCAAGTTGGCGGGGATCGCCGCGTCGATGGCCTCGGAGTCGGTGGGCTGGAACATGCCCTGCTCGGCGCCGACGGCCAGGTTGCCGGCGTCGACGGTCATGTACACGTCGGCCTGGGTGTCCTCGCCCTCGGCCTCGATGCGCTCGCGCAGCTCGGCGTCGTTGCCGAAGAGGAAGTCGACCTCGATGCCGGTCTCCTCGGTGAACTGGGCGAAGGCGTGCTCGACCCCGTAGTGCCTCCCCGTGTACACCCGGACGGTGTCTCCGTCGTCGGACGCCCCGCCGATGCCGCACCCGCTGGCGAGCGCGGCGACCGCCAGGGTGGCGGCGAGCGCCGCTCGCTTCCGTGTCCAGGCCCGGGCCAACGTGGTCACCTTCTCCTCGTGCGCCGCCGGCTACGTGCGGGGGGCACGAGGCGGCCCTGCGGCCCGTCCAGCCGGCGGGTAGGCGACCACAAACTAGCTCTGTTGCATCGGTTGTCGCATCACGTGAAGAGCGGTGAACGTGGGCGGCTGGGGCCCGCAGTCCTGCGCCGGGGCCCAGCAGAGACGGAGGCGTCGAATCGACGTCGAATCGAATGTCGCCCCCGCCATGGCACAGAGATGACCGCTGAGCTGGGCGGGGGCGGGCTGGCGGGCGGCGGGCGAATTCGCCGGAGCGATTCGGCGACGCCCTGGCGTGTCGCTGCCGGTGAACGATCCCTACCGTTCGGCGATGGACGTCGAGATCCGCACGTTCGCCGAAGATCTGGCGATGCCGACGCAGGCCACCAGGCTGAGGCAGCCTCACACCGGCGCTGGGGGGGCGCCTGCCGAGGTGGGTGTGCTGGCCGGCTCTTGCCAGCACACCCACGGCGCTTCGTCAGGGTCTCTTGACGAGTGCGACGAGCTGGTCGAGGGCGGCGCCCCAGCCCTCGATGAAGCCCATCTCGGCGTGCTGCTTGCTTTCCTCCGGGTTCTGGTGCATGGCGATGGCCCGGTAGTGGGTGCCGCCGGAGCCTGTCCGCTGGAGCTCGAGGATGGCGGTGAAGGGCATGTCGCCGGCCCGGGGGCGGTAGCCGGGCCCGAGGGCGGCGGTCCACACCAGCCGCTCGTTCGGGATGACCTCGAGGTAGCAGCCGGCGCCGTCGAAGTCGTCGCCCTCAGGCGAGCGCATCACCGTGCGGAAGATGCCCCCGGGGCGGAGGTCGATCTCGCACTCGGGCGTCTCGTAGGGCTTGGGCGCGAACCACTGCTTGAGGAGCTCGGGGGTGGTCCACGCCTTCCAGACGAGCTCGGGTGGGACGTCGACCTCTCGGTCGAGCTCGATGTCGCGGTCGCGGTCGAGGGTGTGGGGAGTGAAGGTCATCGTGGCTCCTTGAGGGTTGCGAGGAAGTCGTCGAGCTGGTCGAGTCGGTGCCCCCAGAGGCGGCGCTGCTCGGCCAGCCAGCCGTCAGCGAACTCCAGGGCGGCCGGGGCGAGCTCGTAGGTCCGCACCCGTCCCGACTTGGTCGACGTCACCAGCCCAGCACGTTCCAGCACCCCGAGGTGCTGGGTGAAGGACGGCAGCGCCATGTCGAACGGCTCGGCCAGCTCCGAGGTGGAGGCCGGGCCCGATACGAGCCGCTCGATCACCTTGCGCCGGGTGGGGTCGGCCAGGGCCCGGAAGACCTGGTCGAGCCCCGCCCCTTGCTCAGGCACAGGCCTAAGTATGCCGCAAGCAGACACTTAGGTAAACCCCTAAGTTTCTGGTTGACGAGGCCATCCGTGGGGGGCCTGCGGGTGAGAGTATGACCTCCTCGCCGGCGGGGAGCTGCCCAGGCGGCCGCGAGCGGGCCGGGCCGAGGCGCAAGCTCGTGACCAGCGCGAAGGTTCGTGCACCGCGGCGGTGCAAGATCCTTCGCGGTCCGCCTGGCCGGGGCGAGGCC
>WHTX01000172.1:8890-10775 GCA_009377505.1 Acidimicrobiia bacterium | reverse complement strand
GCCGCGACCTCGCCCTGCGGGAGCACCTCGCGCTCCCCTGGCGCGACGTGCTGTGGGCGTTGCGCCGCCTGGAGGCGCGTGGGGTCGTCCGCGGCGGGCGCTTCGTGACCGGCGCCTCCGGCGAGCAGTTCGCCCTGCCCGAGGCCGTGGCGCTGCTGGCGGACGTGCGGCGCTCGGCCCGCGACGGCGAGGTGGTCGTCCTCAGCGCTGCCGACCCGCTCAACCTGACGGGTGTCGTCGTCCCCGGCAGGCGCCAGCCCGCCCTCGGCAACCGCACGGTCAGGTTCGTGGACGGCCTGCCCCTCGACACCCCCGCCCCCGACGACTCGGGCCACCGCGACCGGGGCCATAGCGTGGGGCCACCGTCGAGGGAAGGGGCAGCGCCATGACGACGCAGGGACCGGGCCAAGGGCTCGTCGAGTACTTCTTCGACCCGGTGTGCCCCTGGACGTGGAACACCTCCCGCTGGCTCGTCGAGGTGGCCCCAGCCGAGGGCTTCGACATCACCTGGCGCAGCCTCAGCCTCACCGTCCTCAACCGCGATCGCGAGGTGCCCGAGGCGCGCCTGGCCGCCATGAAGGCGAGTCACGCCGCCTTGCGCCTGGTCGAAGCGCTGCGCGCCGCCGGGCGTGGTGCCCAGGTCGGTGACTTCTACACCGAGCTCGGCCGGCGCTTCCACCACGACGACGCCCCCAGGTCCCTCGACGAAGTGCGGGCGGCCGCTCAGGCCTCGGGCGTGGGCGAGCGGGCCGAGGCGCTGGAGGACACGAGCTGGGACGCGAAGATCGAGGCCTCTGTCGACGAGGCGCAGAGCCTGGCTGGCAAGGACGTCGGCAGCCCGATCCTGGCCATCGGCACGCCCCGGCGGGGCTTCTTCGGCCCCATCGTCTCCCCGCCGCCCACCGGCGCCGACGCCCTCGTGCTGTGGCGGGCGGTGCGCGACCTGGCCTCCCTACCGGGCTTCACCGAGCTGAAGCAGGGCCGCACCAAGGGCCCCGAGCACGGCCCCCGGCCCTGAGGTGAGGCCACAGCACTAGCCGGCGCAGCTCAACGACGCAGTCTCGGCTGCGGCGCCGGGGCGCGCGGCCTCGGCGGCGTCGAGGAGAGGGACGAGCTCGGCACCGGTAACGGCCACACCCGCGTCGCCGGAACTGGAGCTGGCGACGGCGATGCCCACGATCCGGCCGTCGCCGTCGACCACCGGCCCGCCTGACTGGCCTCTCTCGATGCTTACCGCGAGGACGTGGTGCTGGCCGGGGCGCTCGCCGTACACGTTGCCCTCGAACGTGCGGTGGACCCGGGCCGGGCGCACCGCGAGATCCGGCCCGCCGCCCGGGTAGCCGGCGACGAAGACGACGTCGCCAGGTCGCGCCTCGCCCAGCCCGAGGGAGCCAGCGATCAGGTCGGGTACCGCGAGCACGGCCAGGTCGCGGTCGCCGTCCAACGCCACGACCTTTGCTGGGAATGCCTCGCCACCAAGGCCTCGGACGAGGAGCGAGTTGGCCTTGGCCACCACGTGGGCCGCCGTGACCACCAGGCCGTCGACCATGACGCCGCTGCCGCGTTGCTGGCAGCCGTCCGTCGCCTCCACCCGGACGACCGCGCTGGTGACCAGGCGTGCCAGTGGTTCTGTCGGGGACACGTCCGGCGGCGGCATGATCCCGTCGATCAGTTCGTCCTCGTCGAGCACGTCGGGAAACGGGTCGGGTGGCGGCGGGAGCTCGCGCACGATCGACGTGATCGTGGAGGCGTCGAGGACATCGCCGGGGAGTGCACCCGTCCGTTCGAGCAGGGGAATGACGAGCCAGACGAGGCCGAGTGCCCCGGCCGCACCGACCGTGGCGCCCGCCATCCGCTCGGCCCCGGACGCGGTCCCCCGTCGGGC
>WHTX01000172.1:0-8880 GCA_009377505.1 Acidimicrobiia bacterium | reverse complement strand
GGGCCGAGGCTCGCCGCTGCGACCGCCCCGACCAGTTGGCCGAGGAACGCCCCGGTGACGAGCAGGGCGCCCGCTGTCGCGACGACCAACGCGTCGCGTCCGGGACCGAGAGACGCGGCGAGGCGCGAGCTGACGTAGCTGGCAACGAGGGTGCCCATGCCCAGGCCGACCCACGTGGAGGCGCGGCCGACGGCGCCCAGACGCCAGCCGCTCAGCGCGCCGAGAACGACCAGCGCGGCGACCAGGAGGTCGACGGCGGTCAGCGGCTCATCGCCCGCGCCCAACGTCCACGCCTCTCTGACCCCGGGAGGGCGGCGATGGTTCCCTGGGACGGGGATTGATGACGAAACGCGGCGGCGCCACGTTCTGAGAGGGGTCAGAGGATGAGTTGAAGCTCCTCACGGAGGGAGATCGCCTCGAGCTCGGCGACCCGCTGCTCGAGCCGCTCGATCTCGGCCGCGGCTTCGACCAAGACCGAGCCGTAGGCGTAGCGGTCGTAGCTGCGAGAGGTCGAGCGCAGGCGGTCGACGAGGTCACGGGGGTCCGTCATGGCTCCTCCTCCGACGGGCGTCGGCGTCGCCCGTGTCCCCTGGTTCATCGGTGCGCCCGGGAGGCGACTTGAGCGATCAGCCGCCGTGGTGACGAACGCCGCAGCGGCCTGCACCGCCTGGGCCCGGAGATGACCCTCCAGGTAATGGCTGCCCTTCCCCGCCGCCCCTACGATCGGCCCGGTGACCGCCACCGCCACCGCCACGGCCCTCCCCCTCAGCCCGCGGCCCCGGGTGGGCAGCCTGCTCCGGGACTGGCGCCAACGCCGCCGGCTCAGCCAGCTGGAGCTGGCCAGCGAGTCCGGCGTGTCCACCCGCCACGTCAGCTTCGTCGAGACGGGCCGGTCCAAGCCCAGCCGAGAGCTGGTGCTGCATCTCGCCGAGCACCTGGAGGTCCCCTTGCGCGAGCGAAACGCCCTCCTGCTGGCGGCCGGCTACGCCCCCGCCTTCCCCGCCGCCGACATCACGGGTCCCGAGCTGGCGCCCGTGCGCGATGCCCTCGAGCAGCTCATCGAGCGCCACCAGCCTTCCCCGGCCATCGTCGTCGACCGGCACTGGAACCTGGTGTTCGGCAACGCCGCCATCGGGGTGTTCCTCGAGCTCGTCGAGCCCTCGCTGCTCCAGCCGCCGGCCAACACCATCCGCGCCACGCTCCACCCGGACGGACTCGGACCGCACCTCGTCAACTTCGAGCAGTACGCCACCCACCTCCAGCAGCGGCTCCGCCGCCAGCTCTTCATGACCGGCGACGCCGGGACCCGCGCCCTGCTGGACGAGATCGCCGCCTACCCGGGGATGCCCCACGTCGCCGCGCACACCACCGGCGTGGACGAGCTGGTCCTGCCGCTGCGCCTGCGCACGCGCCACGGCGAACTTGCCTTCTTCACGACCATCGCCACGCTGGGCACCGCCACCGACGTCACCCTGGAGGAGCTGTCGATCGAGCTCTTCTACCCGCTCGACGACCACACGCGTGAGGTGCTCGCCTCGTTCGACACCGATGCAGGTGCAACCGCTGCCGGTGCCACGGTGCGGTGACGGCCCGCACGGTGCTGTTCGACCTCGACGGCACCCTGACCGATCCCGCCCACGGCATCACCGCGGCGCTGCGCGTCGCCATGGGAGCCTGCGGGGTCGAAGCGGCGGCGGCCGGGCCGCTCGAGCGGTTCATCGGCCCGCCCCTCCAGGAGTCCTTCACCGAGCTCGGCCTCGACGCGGCCGGGGTGGCCGCGGCCATCGGTGCCTATCGCGGCTACTACACCGAGGTCGGCCTGTTCGAGAACCACGTGTACCCCGGCGTCCCCGAGCTGCTCGGGCGCCTGCGCTCCGCTGGCTGCGCCGTCGGTGTCGCCACCTCAAAGCCCCGACCACTCGCCGAGCGCATCGTGGCCCACTTCGAGCTCGACCGCTACCTCGACGTCGAGCTGGACGGGCGGAACCGGCACAAGCACCAGGTCATCGCCGTCGCGCTCGCCGCACTCGCCGCGCTCGACGCCGGCCACGACGTCGGAGGGGGGCGGTCTCGGCGGGCGGGGCAGCCGCGACCGGCCGGCCCGATGGACGACCGGCCGGTGATGGTCGGCGACCGGCACCACGACGTGACAGGCGCCATCCGCACCGGGCTCCTGCCGGTCGGCGTGACGTGGGGCTACGGGTCGCGACAGGAGCTGCTCGGCGCCGGAGCCGCCCACCTCGTGGACCACCCCGACGAGCTCGACGCCGTGCTCCTCCGCCCCGGGTAGGCGCGGCGGCGAGCACGCCCGCAATGCCTGGTCGCCGTCACGTGCGCTCCACGCTGCCCATGGCGCTGAGGGGGTCGCGGAGCACCGCCGTCCTCGGCGCGGCGTCGCGCCGAGGCTGAGCAGAGCAGGGCGACCCGCCCGCTCGACGCGACGGAGGTCAGGTCGGGCCGTCGCGGAGCACGCCAGCTTCCTTCAGCTCCGCCAGCCGCTCGGCGTGCAGGCCCAGCCGGCCGGTGAGCACCTCCTCGTTGTGCTGGCCGAGCGTCGCCGCCACGATCGGGGGCAGCTCGGGCTGGTCGCCGAACTTGAAGGGGAACCCGGGGATGGGGATCTGGCCGAGCTGGGGGTCCTCCACCCAGCGCACCATCTCGCGGGCCTTGAAGTGTGGGTGGTCGAGCGCGTCGATGGGCGACAGCACCGGCCCAGCGGGCACGTGGTGCTCGGCCAGCACGTCGAGCACCGCCTGGTCGGAGCCGAAGCCCGCCATCCAGGTCTCGACGATGGCCACGAGCTCCTCCCTGTGGGCCGCCCGTCCCCCCGTGGTCTGGAGCCGCGGGTCCTCGAGCAGGTCGGGCCGGCCGAGGCAGCGGGTGACGTTGGGCCACTGCAGGTCGAGCGCCAGGATCACGATCCAGTTCTGCGGCCCGTGGAACACCCCCGCCGGGAACACCAGGTTGTGGTGCGAGCCGAAGCGCATCGGCTGCCACTCCCCGCCCGTCAGGTGGTTGACCTCGAGCTGGCCCTCGTGGAAGTGGAACAAGCAGTCCGTCATGGCCAGGTCTATGTGCTGGCCGCGGCCGGTGCGCTCGCGGTGGTACAACGCGTACCCGAGGGAGGCGAAGCCGTGGACGGCGGCGTTCGTGTCCCCGAGCGCCGAGCCGACCATCATCGGCGGGCGGTCCGGCTCCCCGGTCATGTGCATGATGCCCGACACCGCCTGGGCGATGAAGTCGAACCCCGGCTTGCCCGCCCACGGCGACGTCCGCCCGAAGCAGGAGACCGAGAGGTAGATGACATCGGGGTTCACCGCCCGGACCGACTCGTAGTCGAGGCCGCGGCGGGCCATGACGTCGGCGGAACCGAAGTTCTCGGCGACGATGTCCACGTCGCGGGCCAGATCCAGCAACAGCTCGCGGCCGGCCGGGGTGTCCCAGTCGACGCAGATGCTCTTCTTGCCCCGGTTGTGCTGGACGAACCAACCGCTGCGGCCCTCGACGACCTCGGGCAGTAGGCGGGCCGGGTCGCCGACCTCGGGCAGCTCCACCTTCACGATGTCCGCGCCCAGCTCCGCCATCAAGCGGGTCACCCCCGACCCAGCCAGGTACTGGGTGAAGTCGAGCACGGTGCACCCTTCGAGCAGGAACGGGTCGCCGTTCGATTGCGGCATGGCCAACCCCCCGGTCGTGCCTCGGCGCCCCCGACCGTAGGCGACCGACGGCCGCTGTGCTCGCCCGACCTACTCCGGCGCGTGCCCGGAGTAGGTTCCAACCCTCGAGGGGGAGCCGCATGCCCGAGATCGATCTGAGCCCGTTCCTACCGCCGCGGCGCGGCGGCAGGCTGGCACGGTGGGTGAGCGCCGCGGAAGCGCTGCGGGCTGTCCCCGACCGGTCGCGGGTGTTCCTCATGGGCAACGAGATGCTGCCGAACCGGCTGCTCAGCGAGTTGGACGAGGCCCGTGACCGGTACACGCGCATCGAACTGTGCAGCGCCTCGCTGACCAGCCGGCCCGACGTCTTCGCTCATGCCGGCGACCCGTTCTGGTTCCTCTCCACCCACGCCTCGCCCGCCTACGAGCACCTCTGGGACACCGGCACCGTCGAGGTCGTGCCCGCCCGCTATTCGGATCAGGCCGCGCTCTTCGCCCCCGACGGCCCCCTGCCCTGCGGGGTGGCGCTCGTGCAGGTGAGCCCGCCCTCCCCCGACGGGCGGGTCAGCCTGGCGCCCTCGCTCGGCGGGGCCGCCCACGTGGCCCGCACCGCCGACCTGGTCATCGCCCAGGTCAACCGGAACGTGCCCTACACGTTCGGCGCCGGCGAGCTCGACCTCGACGAGGTCGACCTGCTCGTCGAGGTCGACGACCCCCTCCCCGCCCGCCGGCGGGCCGGCCGGGCCAGCCCCACGGCGCTCGAGATCGCCAGCCTGGCGGCCGAGCACGTCCCCGACGGCGCCACCATCCAGTTCGGCACCGGTGCCATCCCCGACGCCATCCTCGCCAACCTCCGGGCCCGGCGAGCCCTGCGCGTGCACTCGGGGCTCCTCAGTGAGGCGTGCATCGACCTGCACGAGGCCGGGGCGACCGAGGGGTTGATGGTCGCCGCCGAGATCGTCACCACCCCGCGGATGCTCACCTGGCTGCACCGCAACCCGGCGGTGCGCATGGCCCCCGCCGGCTACACGCACGGGGCCGGGGTACTGGCCACCCTCCCCCGCTTCGTCTCCCTGCAGTCCACCATCGAGGTCGCCCTCGACGGGTCGTGCAACTCGGAGGTGGCGAGCGGGCGGCTGATCTCCGCGCCGGGCGGCGCCCCCGACTTCGCCTCGGCGGCGTCCCTGGCGGCCGGCGGTCGGTCGATCATGGCCCTGCCCTCCACCGCGGGGGGCGGGGCGATCTCACGGGTCGTCGCCCGCATCGAGCCCCCCAGCCCGGTGACCCTGCCCGCCTACCTCGCCGACCTGATCGTCACCGAGAACGGCGTCGCCGAGGTGCGCGGCCTCGGGGGGGCCAGGCGAGCCGACGCCATCCGTGCCCTGGCGGACGAGAAGCACCGCGCCGCGCTCGTATAGCTGGTGGGCGAACCGGCTGTGGCCCGTCGCCGCTCCTCGCCGGCCTCGATGCCGGATATCGGCACCACGGCCGACGAAAAGCGTGCCGGGCACGTCGGCCAGGCCGGTCGGCGCTAGAGCGCCAGCAGGGCGTTCTCGACGACCTCGGTCGGCGCGGGGTGGATGTACCAGACCTCGCGGGCGAGCGCGTCGACCGTCTGGCCGAAGCGCATGCCCTGGATGAGGGGCTGGATGAGCGTGGAAGCCTGGGGGCCGACGATGTGGGCGCCGAGCAGCAGGCGGCTCTCGGCGTGGGCGATGAGCTTGCAGGCGCTCGTCGTGTCCTCGAGCGCCCAGCCCCAGGCCGTGTCCCCGAAGGACTTGATGGTGGACACGTAGGGCACCCCCGCGGCCAGGACGTCACGCTCGCGCAGCCCGACCGAGGCCACCTGGGGGTGGCCGAAGATGGCGTGGGGCACCAGCGTTCGGTCGATCCGCCGGAGGCTCGCGGGCGAGAGCGAGGCGACGTCGCCGGCCCGGCCCGCCGCGGCGATGTTGTGGAAGGCGACGCGCGCCTCGGCGTTGGCCAGGTGCTTGAGCTGCTCGGTGTTGGTGAGGTCGCCGAGCGCCCACACGCCGGGGACCGAGGCCTGCAGGCACGAGTCGGTGAGCACACGGCCGCCGTCGGTGGCAATGCCGACCGCCGCCGCGCCGAGCTCATCGCCGTTGGACGTGCGACCGACGGCCACGAGGACCACGTCGGCGGGCGCGGTGAACGGGCCGTCGCTCCCCACGCCGGCGACCACCGTCCGGCCCTCGAGCTCCTCGACGCGCAGGTCCCGGGCCGAGGTGACGAGCCGGTGCCGCCGCCCGTAGGCCTCGGTCACGAGGGCGGAGACGTCGCCGTCCTCGCCCGAGAGCATCACCGGGCCCCGCAGCACGAAGGTCACGTCCACGCCCAGAGAGCCGAACACGTGGCCCAGCTCGGCGGCGATGTAGCCGCCCCCGAAGACCACGAGCCGCTCGGGCAGGCCCTCCATGCGCATGATCGTGTCCGAGGTGTGCCACGGCACCCGGTCGAGGCCGGGGACTTCCAGCGGCGTGGGCCGCGCCCCGGCGGCGAGGAGGACCTGGGGGGCGGTCAGCCGCTCCCCCGCCACCTCGACCACCTTGGGCTCGACGAGGCGTGCCGTACCCCGGAACACGCTGACGTTGGGACAGCGGTTGGCCCGGTAGTCCTCGCCGCCAGCGGCGATGGGGTCGATGCGGCCGAACACGCGGCGGACGATGGCGGGCCAGTCGACCGACGCGACGTGGGCCTCGACCCCGAAGCGGCCGGCGTCGCGGGCCTGCGCGGCCATGTCGGCGACGTGGACGAGCATCTTGGAGGGAATGCACCCCCGGTTGAGGCAGGTGCCGCCGAAGACGTCGCGCTCGACGAGCGCCACCCGCCAATCGGCCAGCTCGGCGGGGATGGCGTTCCCCGAGCCGGTCCCCACGACGATGAGGTCGAACTCCTGCACGGGAGGACACCGTAGCCAGGGGCGTCCGCCACCGGGGGGTCCCCGAGTCCGGGGGTGGTCGCCACTACCGTTCGGGCCGTGGCCGATGTCGTGCTTGCCGAGCTGATCGAGCGCCACCTCCAGGACCTCGCCGTGCGCAAGCCCTCCCCGCACACGCTCGCCGCCTACCGGCGCGACCTCGAGGGGGTGGGCCGCCGCATCGCCGCCGCCGATGGCTGCCAGGTGGGCCAGCTCACCGTCGCTGCCCTGCACCGCACGGCCATGCGCCGAGCCTTCGCCGACTGGGCCGCAGACCACGCCGCCGCCTCGGTGCGTCGCGCCTGGTCGGCCTGGAACGGCTTCTTCGAGTTCCTCCTCCTCGAGGACCTCGTCGACGCCAACCCCATGCGGGCCGTCGCCCAGCCCAAGTCCTCCAAGGGCCGCGCCAAGGTCATCGCCGGGGACGACGTGGCTGGACGCCTGCTGCAGACGGCGGCCACGCCCGACCCCACGGCCCGCTGGCCCTGGCCCGGGCGGGACGTCACCCTCCTCGCCACGTTCCTCGTCACCGGCCTGCGCCTGTCCGAGGCGGTGGGGCTCGACCTCGCCGCCTTCAGCGGCCCCGAGGGCGCCCGGCGGCTCAACGTCGTGGGCAAGGGCGGCAAGGCGCGCACGGTGCCGGTCGAGCCGGCCTACGAGGAGCTGGTGGCCCAGTACCTCGAGGAGCGAGCTGAGCGCTTCCCCCGCCACCGCCTCGACGACAGCCGCTCGCCGCTGTTCGTGCGCGCCGACAACGGCGAGCGGCCCTCCCGCCAGCAGGTCGAGTACTGGGTGGACAAGATCTACCGACGGGCCGGGGTCCGCAACCAGGTGCCTCGCGGCGCGCTCGTGCACGCCCTGCGCCACACGTTCGCGACGTCGGCGCTCGACCACGGCACCGACGTCGTCGAGCTGCAGGAGCTGCTCGGCCATTCGTCCCTCGACACGACCCGCCGCTACCTCGACGCCACGGCCGCCGGCCTGCGCGAAGCCATCGCCGCTCATCCTGCGCAGGCCGCGCTCAAGCGCTTCGCCGCCAGGCGGGCCTGACGAGCCACGAGCAGCCTGGCCCGCAGGGCAGTCCGTCAGCGCCAACCGTTTCAGCGGTAGGGCGCCCGGCGCCTCTACAGTTCTGCTCCGAAGTCTCTGCTCCGAAGTCTCTGCTCCGACAGGCCCGTCTCACAGCGAGGGCGCGCGCCGGCCCGAGGGCGGGCCGAGCGTGCCGACGGCGAGGACCCCACCATGAAGCTGCCCCGGCTCACCATCGGCACCGTGCGGCCCGGCCGCATCTCACCAATGCGCCCCGTCCCGGCCAGCATCGCCCGGCCCGACTACGCGGAGACCGGTGTGCCCCGCCGCGGCCACGAGCCCAACCGCAAGAGCCCCGACGTGCTCGAACGGCTTCGGCGCACCTGCCACCTGGCCGCCGACGTGCTCGCCCAGGTGGGGGCGGCCGTGGCCCCGGGGGTGACCACCGAGGAGCTCGACGAGCTGGCCCACAACCTGGCCGTGGCCGCCGGCGCCTACCCGAGCCCCCTCAACTACAACGGGTTCCCCAAGGCCATCTGCACGTCGGTCAACGAGGTCATCTGCCACGGCATCCCCGACAGCCGCAAGCTGGCCAGCGGTGACATCGTCAACCTCGACGTGACCGTCTACCGGGAGGGCGTGCACGGCGACACGAACGCCACGTTCTTCGTCGGCCCTCCGAGCGACGATGCCCGCCGGCTCGTCGACGTGACCCGTGAGTGCCTGGACCGGGGCATCGCCGCTGTGCGCCCCGGCCGCCCGGTCTCGGACATCGGCCGCGCCATCCAGGACCACGCCGAGTCCCACGGCTACGGGGTCGTGCGCACCTTCGTCGGCCATGGCATCGGCGAGCAGTTCCACACCGACCTGCAGATCCCCCACTACTACACGTCCCAGGCCCGCACGGCGATGGAGGAGGACATGGTCTTCACCATCGAGCCCATGATCACCCAGGGCAGTTGGCGCGAGGTCATGTGGGACGACGGCTGGACGGCCATCACCGAGGATCGCAAGCTCACGGCCCAGTTCGAGCACACGATCCGGGTGGGCGCCTCGGGCGCGGAGATCCTCACCCTCGTCTAGATCCGTTCGGGGGGAGGGGGCTGCGGGTGCGCTGGTTGCCGGTGAGCGGGCACTGGCGCACCCGGGCGGGCCGGCGGTGGGCCCGGACGGGAGCCAGCGGGCTGCGGGTGCGCTGGTTGCCGGTGAGCGGGCTCTGGCGCACCCGGGCGGGCCGGCGGTGGGGCCGGGACCGGC
>WHTX01000171.1 GCA_009377505.1 Acidimicrobiia bacterium | reverse complement strand
CGATGGAGCTTCCCCTCGACTCCCCGGCCGACCAGCTGCTGCTGGCCGGGGACCAGGTGCTCCTGGTCGGCTCCTCCTACGGCGGGCGCCCCCTCGCCGCCAGCCGGGGGACGGCGCCCGGGGGCGACGCCGTCGGGCGCATCGCCCCCGGCCCGGAGGTCCCCAAGCTCGTCCTGCGAACGGTCGACATCAGCGATCCCGCCGCTCCCCACATCACGGCCACGCTCGAGGTCGAGGGCGCCGCCGTCGACACCCGCGTGGTCGGGGGCATCGCCCGGGTCGTCGTGCGCTCCCAGCCGGCGAGCCTCGACTTCGTCTACCCGAGCGGCCCCAGCTCCGAGCAGCGGGCGGCCGAGATCAACCGCCAGATCGTCGAGGACTCGACCATCGACCACTGGCTGCCCAGCTACGCCCTCGAGGCCGGCGGGCAGCAGAGCGCCGGGCGCACCGTGGCCTGCGACCAGGTCCACCGCCCCGCCAGCTTCTCGGGGTTCTCCCTGCTCAGCGTACTGACGGTGGACCTCGCCGCCGGGCTCTCGGCGGGGGCGGGGGCTGGCGTGCTCGCCGACGGGCAGCGCGTCTACGCCTCGCCGGAGAACCTCTACGTCGCCCTCGATCGCTACGAGGACGTCCCCGTCCCCGAGACGGCCGCGCCCGAGACGATCCCGGCCACGACCGTGCCCACGCCCACGGCCGCGCCCCCCGCCTCGACCGCCATCCACAAGTTCTCCATCACCGGGGCCGAGCCGGCGGCCTACCTGGCCTCGGGCACGGTGGACGGCCTGCTACTCAACGACTTCTCCATGTCCGAGCACGAGGGCGTGCTCCGGGTCGCCACCACGGTGGGGGCAGGCCGGTGGGGAAACGCCGTCGCCGACGACGGGGCCCCGGTCTCGGAGAGCTTCGTGACCACGTTCGCCCAGGACGGCGAGCAGCTGGCCCAGCTCGGCCAGGTGGGCGGCCTCGGCCTGGGCGAGCAGATCTTCGGGGTCCGCTTCCTCGGGGCCGTCGGCTACGTGGTGACCTTCCGCCAGACCGACCCCCTTTACACCATCGACCTCGCCGACCCGGCCAACCCCGCGGTACGGGGCGAGCTCGAGATCCTCGGCTACTCCGCGTACCTGCACCCACTGGGCGACGGCCGCCTCCTCGGCGTGGGCCAGGACGCGACCGCGGAGGGGGTGCGCACGGGCGCCCAGGTCTCCCTGTTCGACGTGGCCGACCCGGCCGACCCTCAGCGCCTCTCCCAGCTCACCTTGCCCGACGGGTGGACCTCGGCCGAGCACGACCGCCACGCCTTCCTGTGGTGGGCCGCGGCCGGCCTCGCTGTCCTCCCCGTCGAGGGGGCCACGGTCAGCGCCGACGGCTCGGCGGTGGCGCCCTTCTCCGGGGTCGTCGGCATCGGGGTCGAGGGCGACCAGCTGGCCGAGCGCGGCCGCTTCGGGCACCCGGCGCAGGACCCGACGTGCCCGCCCGGGCCCGAGCCCCGCCTGGTGCCGAGCGACGACGGTGGCCCCGAGGCCGCCGCGGTGCCCGCCCCCCCGGCCACGGCCCTCCCGACCACGGTCGCGCCGTCCCCGGCACTCGGCGGGGACGAGGCCGGCGCCGGGACCAGCAGCGTGGGCGGTGGCAGCAGCAGCGGCGTCGCCCCAGCTGTCGTCGACTCGCCCTGGTGCCAGCCGTTCGAGCCGCCGATCAGCCGTTCGCTCGTCATCGGCGAGGTGCTCTACACGCTCTCCGACGCCGGCCTGCAGGCCAACGACCTCCAGTCCCTCGCTACGCTCGGCTGGGCCCCCTTCGCCTGATCGGCCCCCTACCCGCCCGGCTCGGGCGTGCCCGCGCCAGGCTGGGAGCGGTTCAGCCGAGGAGGGCCTGGGCGGAGACGATGCCCGGTTCGGCCCGCAGGCGGGCGAGCACCTTGTCGTCCACCGGCTCCTTGGTGGCGAGCACCATGGTCGAGGGCTCGCCCGAGGGGTCCCGCCCGACGTCCATGTCGTCGATGTTGACCCCGGCCTCGCCGAGGATCGTGCCCACCCGGCCGATCATCCCCGGCCGGTCCTCGTTGCGCACGTAGAGCATGTTCGGCGCCGGCGGGAGGTCGACGGTGTTGTCGTCCACCATCACGAGGCGCGCCTCGCCCCGCACGCCGACGAGCGTGGCCGCCACGGCGTGGTCGCCCCCGCGCACGGTGATGAGGTTCACGTAGTGCTCGCTGGTGGTGGAGGTCACCTCCTTCACCTCCACCCCGCGCTCGGCGGCGAGCAGAGGCGCGTTCACGTAGGAGACGGGCACGTCCTTGACCCGGCTGAACACGCCCTTGAGCACGGAGAGGGTGAGGATACGGGTGTCGGCCTCGGCCAGTTGGCCCTGGTAGACGACCTCGAGCGTGTCGGGCACGCCCTCGTTGAGGGCCAGGAACACGTTGCCGAGCCGCTCGGCCACGCCGAGGAAGGGGCGGGCGGCCTCGGGCACGGCCCCCGCGGCGATGTTGACGGCGAAGGGCACGAACTCGTTGCCGAGGGCCAGGGCCACCTGCTCGGCGATCGTCTCGCCCGCCTTGTCCTGCGCCTCGCGGGTCGAGGCGCCGAGGTGGGGGGTCACGATGACGCCCGGGAGCCCGAACAGCGGCGAGGCGGTGGTCGGCTCCTCGGCGAACACGTCGAGGGCGGCACCGGCGACCCGGCCCGAGCGGATGGCGTCGGCCAGGGCGGCCTCGTCCACGATGCCGCCCCGGGCGACGTTGACGACCCGCACCCCGTCCTTGGCCCGGGCCAGGCGGTCGGCGTCGAGCAGGCCGACCGTCTCCTTGGTGCGGGCAACGTGGATGGTGATGAAGTCGGCGCGACCGAGCAGCTCGTCCAGCTCGACCAGGTCGAGGCCGAGCTGGCGGGCGGCGGCCGAGCCGACGTAGGGGTCGTAGGCGACGAGGTGCATGCCCAGCGCCGCGGCCCGCTGCGCCACCAGCCGGCCGATCTTGCCGAGCCCGATGATGCCGAGCGTCTTGTCGGCGAGCTCGACGCCCTCCCACTGCGAGCGCTCCCAGCGGCCCTCGACGAGCGCGGCGTGGGCCTGGGGGATGTTGCGGGCCTGGGCCAGCAGCATGGCCACCGTGTGCTCGGCGGCGGAAAGGATGTTGGACTCCGGCGCGTTGACGACCATCACGCCCCGCTGGGTGGCCGTCTCCACGTCGACGTTGTCGAGGCCGATGCCGGCCCGGCCCACGACGACGAGGTCGGTGCCGGCGGCGAGCACCTCGGGGGTGACCTTGGTGGCCGAGCGGACGATGAGAGCGTGGGCCTCGGGCACCGCCGCCAGCAGTTCCTCGGCGGAGAGCCCGAGGCGCACATCGACGTCGTGGCCGGCAGCGCGGAGCTTGTCGAGGCCGCTGTCAGCGATCTCCTCGGTGACCAGGATCCGTGCCATGTGCATCCTCGTTGGGGGGCGAGACCGGCTCGTTCGGGAGCTGGCCGGCCTCCAAGCGTAGGGTCATGCGCGTGCGACACCCAATCGCCATCATCGGGGGCGGCTTGTCCGGCCTCGTCGCGGCGCGAGCCCTCTCCGACGCTGGTCGACGGGCGGTCGTGCTCGAGGCTGGGCCTGCTCTCGGTGGGCGGCTGGCGACGATGCGGGCCGGGGGCGCGGTGCTCGACCACGGGGCGCAGTTCTTCACCGTGCGCAGCGACGCCTTCGCAGCCTTCGTGGACGAGTTGGCCCGAGCCGAGCTGGCCTACGAGTGGTGCCGCGGCTTCGAGGTGGAGGACGGCTACCCGCGCTACGCGGTGCGGGGCGGCATGGACCGCCTGGCCGCCCACCTGGGCGCGGGGCTCGCCGGGGCCGAGGGGGTCGAGGTGCGCCTGGGCACCGAGGTGGCAGCCGTGTCGCCGGGCGCCGAGGGCTGGCGGGTTCGCTGGCCGGGCGGACAGCTGACGGCGGCGGCGGTGCTTTCCACCGCGCCTGTCCCCCGCTCCCTGGCCCTCCTCGACGCCGGGGGCACCGAGCTGGACGGGGGGGTGGGGCCCGGTCTGCGGGCGCTCGAGTACCACCGGGTGCTGGCCGTGCTCGCCCGGCTCGACCGGCCCTCGGCCGTGCCCGAGCCCGGGGGACGGCAGCTGTCCGACGGCCTCTTCTCCTTCGTGGCCGACAACCAGCGCAAGGGCATCTCGGCCAAGCCCGCGGTGACGCTGCACGCGTCCCACGGCCTCTCCGCGGCACGGTGGGAGGACGACCCCGAGGCGACGCTCGTCGACCTCGTGGCCGAGGCCAGGCCGTGGCTGGGCGATGCCGCCGTGCTCGACGCCGAGCTCGTGCCCTGGCGCTACTCGGGCCCCGTGGAGCCCTGGCCGGAGCGGGCCTGCGCGGCGGCCGTGGCGCCGGGGCCGCTGGTGCTGGCCGGGGACGCGTTCGGGGGCCCGAAGGTCGAGGGCGCCTTCCTCTCCGGGCTGGCCGCGGCCGAACGCCTCCTCGCTGACGGCTGACGGCTGACGGCTGACGGCTGACGGCTGACGGCTGACGGCTGACGGCTGACGGCTGACGGAGTCGTATCCCGAGCTGTGGCTGTTCCCTAGTGCCGTGGACATGGCACTAGCTCTCGCCGTTCCAGGTGCCGGAGACCGGGGCCGACGACGACGAGGCGCCGCACGGCGATTCGACGTCGATTCGCTGCGCCGAATTCGCTGGCCGGCCCGGCGCGCCGATTCGACGGCGATTCGCTGCGCCGAAACGCGACACCTAGAGCAGGATGGCAGCGGCGACGGCGGCGAGCGCCACCAGCACGAACACCACGACGACGGCGACGCGCACCGCCCGGCCCGCCCGCATCTCCGCCCACGCCCCCGGTCGCGGCGCGACCTGGCTGGCGCCCCGGTCGACCTCGTGGAACAACTGGGCGAAGGTGAGCGCCCTGTCACGATCGGCCGAGCGCACCCACACCTCCGCGCCAACGGCCCGGGCGCCCACCCCCTCGGCCACGAGCCGCCCCGCCAGCACGAGGGCCGCCCTGGCGCTGCCGACCTCCCCGAGTCGGACAGCCTCGTCCCCCGGGGCCTCGACTCCTGCGACCTCGTCTCCCGCGGCGCGGGCCTCGTCGAGCTCCGCCGTCACCCGAGCCGTTCCTCGAAGCGGATGGCGATGGGCTCGATCTCCCCTGCGGGGCGGAAGCCGAAGACCCGGCCGTAGAACCAGAGCTCGGCGGTGAGCGCCCGCAGGATGCTCGCCGCCTGGCGGAAGCCGTGCTGCTCGCCGGGGAAGGCCAGGTAGGCGTGGGGGATCCCCTTCGCCTCGAGCGCCGCCACCAGCATTTCGGCCTGGCTCGGGGGTACGACCTCGTCCTCGAGGCCCTGGAGCACGATGAGGGGGCAGTCGAGCCCGTCCGTGTGGTTGATCGGCGAGCGCTCGGCGTACACGGATTCGGCCTCGGGCCAGCGCCCGACCAGCCCGTCGAGGTAGCGGGACTCGAACTTGTGGGTGTCGCGGGCCAACGCCCCGAGGTCGGTCACCCCGTAGTGGGAGGCCCCGGCGCGGAACACGTCCCGCAGCGACAGGGCGGCCAGGGTCGTGAAGCCGCCGGCCGAGCCGCCCCGGATGGCCAGCCGCGCCGGGTCGACCAGGCCGCGCTCCACCAGCGAGGTCGCCGCGGCACAGCAGTCGTCCACGTCGGCGATGCCCCACGCCTCCCGAAGCGCGTCCCGATAGGGCCGCCCGTAGCCCGTCGAGCCCCGGTAGTCCACGTCGACCACGGCGAAGCCGCGGCTCGTCCAGAACTGGACGGCCAGGTTGAACGCCGCGGAGGCACTGGCGGTCGGGCCGCCGTGGGACAGCACCAGCAGCGGGGGGCGCTCCCCGTCGGGGGCGGCGAAGCCCGGGTTGCACGGCGCGTAGTAGTAGGCGTGCGCCTCCGCCCCACCGGTGGTCGGGAAGGTCATGGGCTGGGCGCGGGCGACGAGCCCGGGGGCGAGCCCCAGGTCACGTGGCGGGCGCAGGACCGTCACGTCGGCCGGCGCCACCAGGCTGGAGCGGGCCACGAGGGGCTCTTGGGCCGCGGCGTGGGCCAGGTACGTGACCGTGCCGTCCACGGCCCGCAGGGCGCCGATCGACACGAAGGGCAACAGGTGGTCGACGGGCTCCCCGTCCTCGGGCACCACGACCAGGTGGGCGGCGGCGTCGGCGGAGTAGGTGAGCACGATGGTGCCGTCGCGGGCTACGGCGTAACGGGCCTGTCCGAACACCCAGGCGGGCTGGCCGACCTCGGCGTCGACGGGCGACACGGGGGCCAACTCGTCGACATCGTCGACGCGGTGGACGTTCCACCAGCTCGACCGGTCCGATACCACGAAGAGCTGGCCGTGGCGGCCCCATTCGGGCTGGACGAGTGACTCGCCCGGCCGGCCGGCGACCCGGCGGCTGTCGAGCAGCTCGAGCGAGGTCGGCTCCTCGACGAGGTGCCCGACCCACAGCTCCGTCGAGTCCCACGGCATGCCGGGGTGGTCCCAGGCCAGCCAGGCGAGCTGGCGCCCGTCGCGGCTGATGCGGGGCGCGGCGACGAAGTCCCGGCCCGAGGCCAGCACGTGCACGAGCCCGCCGCCCTCGGCGGGCACGGCCACGACCTCGTTGCGCGCCTCCTCGCCCCCGGCGCCCGAGGCCTCCCCGGCCGCAGCGTCGGCCCCGCCCTGGCCGGCTGGCCGTGCCTCGTGGCGCTCGCGCACGCAGACGACCCAGCGCCCGTCCTCGGTGACCCTGCCGTCTGCGTAGCGGAGCCCGTGCTGTTGGCCGGGCTCGGGCGTGATCGGCCTGGGCATGGCGCCCACCTCGTCGACCTCGACCCGGTACAGCCGCTGGTCGGCCCAGTTGGCGAAGAACAGCGTGTTGCCGTGCACCCACCAGGCGCCCCCGCCGTACTCGTGCACCCTGGTACGGGCGGAGAAGCCGTCGGGCAGCACGTCGGCGGCCGGGCCGTCGCCGTGGCGCCGGACGACCTGGACGCGGCCCCCCTCGTCGGGCCGGAGCTCCGACCACCACGTCGCCCCGCCGGCGACCTGCACGTCACCCAGCGAGGCTGCGCCCGCTACCAACATCTCCGGGGTGATCGGCGACGACCAGGAGCCGTAGGGAGCGGCGGTGACCATGGCCGCGGACGCTACCCCCGGCCGAGCAGGTCGGCGATGCGGGTCACGCCCTCGACGAGGTCGTCGTCCCCGAGTGCGTAGGAGAGGCGGGCGAAGCCCGGCGCGCCGAACGCCTCACCAGGGACGATCGCCACCTCCGCCAGGTCGAGGATCACCTCGGCGAGCTCGGCCGAGGTGTTGGGGGTGCGGCCGCCGAGCTCCTTGCCGAGAGCCCCTTCGAGGGACGGGAAGGCGTAGAAGGCGCCCTGGGGCTCGGGGCAGACGACCCCGTCGATCTCGTTGAGGAGCTTGTGGATGGTGCGGCGCCGCCGGTCGAAGGCGGCCCGCATCTCGCCCACCGCGGAAAGGTCGCCGCAGAGCGCAGCGAGGGCGGCGCGCTGGGAGACGTTGGCCACGTTGGAGGTGGCGTGGGACTGCAGGTTGGCCGCGGCCTCGATCACGTCGAGCGGGCCGACCATCCAGCCCACCCGCCACCCGGTCATGGCGTACGTCTTGGCCACCCCGTTCACGACCACGCACCGGTCGACCAGGTCGGGCACGAGCACGGGCAGGGAGGAGAAGCGTGCGTGCCCGTAGACGAGGTGCTCGTAGATCTCGTCCGTCATGGCCCACAGCTCGTGCTCGACCAGCCACCGGCCGATGGCCTCGACCTCCTCGGCGGGGTAGACGGCGCCGGTGGGGTTGGAGGGCGAGACGAAGACGAGCAGCTTGGTGCGAGGGGTACGGGCCGCCTCGAGCTGCTCCACGGTGACCCGGAAGCCAGCCTCGACGCTCGCCTCGACCGGCACGGGCACGCCGCCAGCGAGGGCGATCGCCTCGGGGTAGGTCGTCCAGTACGGAGCGGGGAGCAGCACCTCGTCGCCCGGGTCGAGCAGGGCGGCCATCGTGTTGAAGACGGCCTGCTTGCCCCCGTTGGTGACCAGTACCTGGCCCGGCTTGACGTCGAAGCCGGAGTCGCGGGCGGTCTTGTCGGCGACGGCCTCGCGCAGCTCGGGCAGGCCGGCAGTGGGCGTGTAGTGGTGGTTGGCCGGCACCCGGCAGGCGGCGACGGCAGCCTCGACGATGTGCCCCGGCGTGGGGAAGTCCGGCTCCCCGGCCCCGAAGCCGATGACCGGTCGCCCGGCGGCTTTCAGGGCCTTGGCCTTGGCGTCCACGGCGAGGGTCGCCGAGGGGGCGATGGCGCCGGCTCGACGGGAGATGCGGGGGCGGTCGGTCATCGACGTCACACGCTAATGCTGCCGGACCAACCCATCCCTGCGGGCAGAATATGCGCGTGACCGAGCCTGGTGTGACCATCCCCGCCGACCTGCTGCCGAGCGATGGGCGCTTCGGGTGCGGGCCGTCCCGCGTCCGCCCCGAGGCCGTGGATGCCCTGGCCAAGGCGGCGTCGACGTACCTGGGCACCAGTCACCGCCAGCCCGGGGTGAAGTCCGTGGTGGCCTCATTGCGGCGTGGGCTCGCTGATCTGTTCACGCTGCCCGACGGCTGGGAGGCGGTGCTCGGCAACGGGGGCACGACGGTCTTCTGGGACGCCGCCACCTTCGGGCTGGTCGACCGGCGCAGCCAGCACCTCAGCTTCGGCGAGTTCTCCTCCAAGTTCGCGGCCGCGGCCGCCGCCGCCCCGTTCCTCGACGCCCCCGAGGTCATCGAGTCGCCGGTGGGGACCCATCCCGAGCCCGTGGCCCGCGCCGGCGTCGACCTCTACGCCCTCACCCACAACGAGACCTCGACCGGGGTGGCCATGGGGCTGCACCGGCCCGAGGGCGCCGACCAGGGCGCCATCGTCGCCGTGGACGCCACTTCGGCGGCCGGGGGCCTGCGCTGGTCGCCCGCCGAGGTCGACGCCTACTACTTCGCCCCCCAGAAGTGCCTGGCCTCTGACGGCGGGCTGTGGCTGGCCTGCCTTTCCCCGGCGGCTGTCGAGCGGGTCGAGCGCCTCGCCGCTGGGGACCGCTGGGTACCCGCCTCCCTCGACCTCGGCATCGCCCTCGAGAACTCGCGCCTCGACCAGACCTACAACACTCCCGCCCTGGCCACGCTCTTTCTCGCCGACTGGCAGGTCCGCTGGCTGAACGAGCAGGGGGGTCTCGCATGGGCGGCGAGCCGTTGCGACGAGTCCGCCGCCGTCATCTACAGCTGGGCGGAGAAGTCCTCCTACGCCACGCCCTACGTGGCCGACCCGGCCGACCGCTCCTCGGTCGTGGCCACCATCGACCTCGAGGGCATCGACGCGACGACGGTTTCCAGGGTCCTCCGGGCGAACGGCGTGGTGGACACCGAGTCGTACCGCAAGCTGGGGCGCAACCAGCTGCGCGTCGCCCTGTTCCCAGCCATCGACCCCGCCGAGGTCGAGGCGCTCACCCGCTGCGTCGACCACGTGGTCGAACAGCTCGCGTAGCCCGCGCGGTGCCGTGGGGCGAACTACCCACCGCCCTAACATCACCTCCGTCGCCGCCGACGCGAATACGGATACGCAGACGACCGACGGGAGCCCACGATGCGCAACACCGTGGCACGAACGGACGCCACCCAGCAGGCCCAGACCTCCGCGACGCAGGACGTCACCGAGACCCTCGATCTCGACGAAGAGGGCGGAGCCCCCGACGCAGCCGAGACGGCCGAGCCCGCAGAGGGCGTCGCCGCCGATCAATCATCCCGCGCCGCGCGGGCCGCAACCGGGCCGCTGGCACGCTTCGCCCCCTGGCAGCTGGCCCTGGTGAGCGTGACCGCTGCCCTCGTGCTCGTCGCCGGCGCCGCCCTGGCCATGGCCAGGTCCTCCGAGGCCAGCCCCGGTGGCGGAGGGGACACCTCCGAAGCGGCCGTGGCCGCCCTCGAGCCTGCGGCGCCGGACACGCTCGGCAGCGGCGACCGGGTCCCTTTGCCCGTCGACACGACGCCCCCCACGACGGCCGTGCCGGTTGCGCCGGCCGTCGAGGTGGCCGGCGCCCAGGTAGGGGGTGCGGCAGCGGAGGCGCCGACCACGACTGCAGCCCCCGAGCCCACGGTTCCGCCGACCACGACAGCCCCGGCCCCGCCGCCGGCCCCGCCCGCCACCGCCGCGCCGCCGCCGCCGACCGTGTCCACCCCCACGCCGACCACCGCCGCGCCCGTCGTCAACCCCGAGAGCGGTCAGCCCGACCGGGACGACGACGACGGTGACGACGACGACGGGAAGAGCAAGGACAAGAAGGACAAGGACGACGACGACCAGAACCGGCGCGGCAAGGGCCGCGACCGGGACTGATCCCAGCAGGGCCCGACCAGCCTCGCCCCGCTTCACGCCGGGCCGGGCCGACCGGGGACGGCGGACCACAGACCACTCAGGGAGTTCCACGATGCGCATCACCAGGGGGCGTGCAGACGCCACCGAGGTGCCCGCCACGGCCGGCGGGCCGTCGGCTCCACGCCCCGAATCGACATCGAATCGGCGCGCCGGCCTCACCGGCCGGCAATGGGGCGCGCTCGGCGGTGTAGGGACGCTCGCCTTCGCCTTCGCCCTCGCTGTCCCCCACTCCCGCTCCTCGGACGCCACCCCCGGCGGTGGCCAGGCGACCGGGGCCCGGCCCAGGTCGGCCTCCAGCCAGCAAAGCCGGCGACGAGCGATTCGCCGACCGGCGCGCCGGGGGGAAGGGCAGTCCTGCCCATCGACACCACCCCGTCGACCACGACTGCGCCGCCACGGGCGGTGGGGGTGGCC